>CAVJNH010000015.1:0-38956 GCA_963651005.1 Oscillibacter sp. MSJ-31 | reverse complement strand
TTGTCAAGCGGACATTGGGGTCGGGACTATCACTGTGCAGGCCGAACTGCGCTTCCTGCCTTTCCAGAATATAGAGCAGGTACCGCTCCAACTGATCCTTCTCCATGTGTTTGCCCCCGCTCATGTCGAAGTGCAGCACGGGATATTGCGTCCATTCCTGTTCCAGCTGCTCGATGGCCAGTCCCTCGAACAGGTCTTTCCTGCCCTCGAAGTAGCTCTTGAAGGTGGAGACCAGCAGGGACTTGCCGAACCGCCGCGGGCGGCTTAGGAAGAAATACTTCCCGCTCGTGTGGGTCATGCGGTACACGTAGGCCGTCTTGTCGATGTAGAGGTTGTCTTTCCGTCTGATTTCCTCAAACGTCTGGATGCCGATGGGGTAGAGTTTCCTGTTCATATTTCTCGCCTTTTAGAGTGGCCCTACAAAGTTACGACATTATTCCGTAACTGCCAAGTATTTCCCTGTTTTTTTACCGCTGTCAAATCGTATTCGGCAGACATTCGTCCCACTCGCGGTAAATTTCCCGTCAGAACCACGCCATAGCTCTTTCCACAGTGGGGGCCATGTCGTAGTACTTGTATTCTGCCAGTCTGCCGCCGAAGATGACGTTCTCCTCTTTGTCTGCCAAAGTCTTATACTGGGCATATAGCCAGGAATTCACGGTGTCGTTCACGGGATAGTAGGGTTCCATGCCGTCCTTCCACTCCGTGGAGTATTCCCGGGAGATGACGGTCTTGGGACAGTTGTAGACCTCGCTGCCGAACATCTCGAAGTGCTTGTGCTCTATGATTCGGGTGTACGGCACCTCTCGCTCGGTATAGTTCACCACGGCGTTGCCTTGATAGTTGGGCCTGTCGACGACCTCGGTCTCGAAACGCACGGTACGGTAGCTGAGCTTACCAAAGCGGTAACCGTAGAACTCGTCAATTTGGCCCGTGAACACCATCTTGTCGGCGATACCCTCCCAATAGGCGCGGTCGTCGAAGAAATCCACGTCCGTCCGGGTCTCGATGCCGTCGAGCAAGCCTTCTGTCAGTTTGTTGTAGCCACCGACGGGGATGCCCTGATACTTGTCGTTGAAATAATTGTTGTCGAAGACGAGACGCACGGGCAACCGTTTGATGATGAATGCAGGCAACTCGGCACATTTCCTGCCCCACTGCTTTTCGGTGTAGCCCTTGATGAGCCGCTCGTAGATATCCTTCCCCACCAGCAGCATCGCCTGTTCCTCCAGATTATGCGGTTCGTTGGGCAGTCCCATTTCTTCATTCTTCGCGCTCAACGCTTTGCTGTACTGCATTTTTTGCTCGTCTATCTTCGCTTGCGCCTCCTCCGGAGTAGTGACACCCCACATCTGATAGAACGTGTTCATGTTGAAGGGCAGATTGTAAAGTTTGCCCTTGTAGTTGGCGACAGGCGAGTTGGTGTAGCGGTTGAACTCCACGAAGGAGTTGACGAACTCCCACACCCGCTTGTTGGAGGTGTGGAAGATGTGTGCGCCATACTTGTGGACATTGATGCCCTCGATATTTTCGCAGTAGATATTTCCGCCTAAATGTGGCCGTTTGTCGATGACGAGACATTGCTTGCCCTGTTTGTGTGCCAGATGGGCGAAGGTGGCTCCGAAGAGGCCGGAGCCTACGATGAGCCAGTCGTAATGTTTGTTGTTGTTCATAGGATAAACAGATTTTGAGGGTCTGCGACACGTCAGTCCCGGCGGAAGATGTCGCGTGTATAAACTTTTGCTTCCACGTCCTTCAGACTGTCGTCGAAGCGGTTGGCGATGATGGCCTTGCTCCGTGTCTTGAACTCGTCCAGGTCGTTCACCACCTTGCTGCCGAAGAAGGTGCTTCCATCCTCCAGGGTCGGCTCATAGACAATCACTTCCGCTCCCTTGGCCTTAATGCGCTTCATGATGCCCTGAATGGCCGACTGGCGGAAATTGTCCGAGTTCGATTTCATGGTCAGCCGGTAGACGCCGATGACGCATTGCCTTTCCTCATGGGGATTGAAATCTCCGCGGTTGTAATAGTCGTAATACCCGGCCTTGTGCAATACGCGGTCCGCGATGAAATCCTTGCGGGTACGGTTGCTCTCCACAATCGCCTCTATCAGATTCTCCGGCACATCCTGATAGTTGGCCAGCAACTGCTTGGTGTCCTTCGGCAGACAGTAGCCGCCATAACCGAACGACGGATTGTTGTAGTGGCTGCCGATGCGCGGGTCAAGCCCGACACCCTCAATGATTCCCCTGCTGTCCAGACCCTTCATCTCGGCATAGGTGTCCAGCTCGTTGAAGTAGGAGACACGCAGTGCCAGATACGTATTGGCAAACAGCTTTACCGCCTCCGCCTCCGTGGTACCCATAATCAGGGTGTCGATGTGCTCCTTTATCGCCCCTTCCTGCAACAGCGCGGCGAAAGTGCGTGCCGCTTCGTCCAAGCGGCGGTCTCCCTCCGGTCTGCCCACAATGATGCGGCTGGGATAGAGGTTGTCATACAACGCCTTGCTCTCGCGCAGGAACTCCGGCGAAAAGATGACATTTTCCGTATGGAGCTTCCGTCGTACACTCTCGGTATAGCCCACCGGGATGGTACTCTTGATGACCATGATGGCGTTGGGATTCACGCTTTTTACCAACTCGATGACCTCTTCCACGTGCGACGTGTCGAAATAATTCTTCACCGGGTCGTAGTTCGTCGGTGCGGCAATCACCACGAACTCGGCATCCCGATAGGCTTCCCTTCCGTCCAGTGTGGCCACGAGGTTCAGCGGTTTCTCCGCCAGATACTTCTCGATGTAGTCGTCCTGGATGGGCGACTTCCTCCTGTTTATCAGGTCCACTTTCTCCGGGATAATATCCACCGCTTTCACTTCGTTGTGTTGTGCCAGCAATGTGGCAATGGACAGACCGACATAGCCGGTCCCTGCAACTGCAATTTTCATATAGCTGTTTCCTTTTGTTACTTGTTTGACATATAAAACTCCCGATACCATTCCGCGAACGCGCGCAGCCCCTCGCGGATGCCCGTCCTCGGCGTGAAGCCGTAGTCACGCTCCAATGCCCCTGCATCCGCGTAGGTTACAGGCACGTCGCCGGGCTGCATACCCACCAGTTCCATGTGCGCCTCAAGGTCATAGTCCTTGGGCAACACGCCGGCACGCACCAGTTCCTCCTTCAAGGTCTGCACATAGTCCAGCAGGTTCTCCGGCTGTCCTCCGCCGATGTTGTACACGGCATACGGCGGGACGGGCAATCCGTCCGCTCCGTCCTTTTTCTCCGGAGCACCCTGCATCACGCGGAACACGCCCTCCACGATGTCGTCGATATACGTGAAGTCACGCCGGCAGTTGCCGTAGTTGAATATCTTGATTTTCTCTCCAGCCACCAGTTGCTGTGTGGCAGAGAAGTAAAACATATCCGGTCGTCCTGCCGGCCCGTAAACCGTGAAGAAGCGCAACCCCGTCGATGGGATGTTGTACAGTTTGGAATAGGCGTGTGCCAACAGCTCGTTGGACTTCTTCGTTGCGGCATACAGGCTGACAGGATAGTCCACCCGGTCCTCCGTAGAGAACGGCACCTTCCGGTTTCCGCCGTAGACCGAGCTGGAGCTGGCGTATACCAGATGCTCCACGCCCTTTGCACCCCCGTCGTAAGAATGGCGGCAGGCTTCGAGAATATGGTAGAACCCCACGATATTGCTCTCTATGTATGCCTCCGGGTGGTCGATGGAATAGCGCACGCCGGCCTGTGCCGCCAGGTTCACCACGATGTCAAAATGATAGGTTGCAAACAGCCGGTCGACGAGTTCCTTGTCTGCGATGGACCCTTTTACAAACACCAGCTCTGCCGGGCTTTCCTGCGCCGTCCGCTCCATCTGTTCGAGCCGATATTCCTTCAGCGCCGTGTCATAATACCCGTTCATGTTGTCCAGACAGACCACCATGCCGCCCTTCATCTCCCTCAGCAGCCGCAGGACCAGGTTCGCCCCGATGAATCCCGGTGCGCCTGTGACGAGCACCGCCTTGTTGTTCAAATCTACTTTCTGCATACGCTGCCCCTCCTCCGGACTGCAATCATGATTCCTTTTCTCATTGCTTCTTCCTTTTATGATGTATAATTTTCAAACTGTCAAAATACCTTCTTGCCAATTCCGTCGTCAACGGCTCTTTTGCAATCAGCAAGATGCCGCCATAAATGCCGAAGAACAGCAAGGCAGACAACAACAAGGTGACAAAATATCCGTAGTTCAACGATTTCACGAGAAGCGATGCAACCATAGCCACTTCAACGGCGATGAAAATCTTGAAATATTTGATGTTCTTGAATGTTCCCTGCATTTCCCGGCGCATGGAGAGATACTGCACGACCAGCACGGTGGTTTCTGCTGCCAGTGCTCCGATTGCGGCACCGGTAGAAGCCAATAGTGGGATTAATGTGACATTGACCATCAAGACCACGACGGCTCCGGCAATCTCGGAATAAAGTACCGTTTTTTCTTTTCCGAGCGGCACCAGCATTTGCATCCCCAGTATATTGGTAATGCCGACCAGCAACAGTGTGGGCATGATGATTTGCATGGGGACCACAGCCCCACCGTATGCCTCTCCGGAAAGGAAATAAACGCTTTCCTCGGCAAACAGTATAAAGTAGACGGTCATGGGGACGGCAATCACAACCACAAAATTCACCGCCTTTTTGGTCATTTCATAGAACTTGTCCATTTCTCCCTTTGCGATGTAGTAGGTAGACCGCGGCAGCAAGACCGCCCCCAAGGAGGTGACCAACTGTATGAGGACGGTACGTATCTTCACTGCTGCATTGTAAAATCCCACATCCGCATCGGTCTTCATAAAGCCCAGCATGAGGGTGTCCAGATGGGTATAGATTGTCGTCGCACAGGACATGGCGAAGAATACGAAGACAGCCTTCAGATGCCGTCTGAAATGATAGTGATGCAGCGGCTTGAAATCGATGTATTTCTTCGCGTGGACAAGATTCAGCAAGTACGAGGCCGACAAGGCAAAGATGGACACTCCGCCATAAATGACGTAATCGGATTCGCTCTTCACCAACAGCAGTGTAAACACCAGTCCTATAAATTTGAACACCACCGATCTTATGGTGATATAGGTGTACTGTTCCAGAGCTTTGTATAGCCACTCCATTCCGATGGATGTCAACAGAATGGTGGTGCTCATTACGATATACAATGCCCGTTCTTCCCGCAACTTGGGAATGAACAGAAGACATACGGCCAAAGCGATATAGGCCAACACCGCCATGGCCACATTGATAATCAGCAGTTCCTGTGCCGTTTGGGTGAGTTGTTGCCGGTCATCCCGCACCTTTGCACAGGCTCTGATTCCATAGGTCGGTATGCCGAGTTGGGCAAACATGGTGAAATAGGAAATCAGTGAGGTGGCAAAGGCGACTTTTCCCGTTCCCTCCGGCAGTAGCACGCGCGAGATGTAGGGGAATGTAATCAATTGGAACACGACCGTCGAAACGGTGAGCAGTGCGTTCATGACAGCATTGATCTTGATAGACACGTTACCCTTGCTCATCGCCATTTGCCTCCTCTGTTTTTTTTCTGATTGATGTCCATGGAAAAGATCAAACGAATCCTCACCGGAGTCCCTTCCGGCCAAAGATGTATTTGTAATATAAAATCGTCAACAGTGATGCCTTGTGGCGCGTTAATGTGGCCAAGCCTCTTTGTCCCTTGGTCAACTTCTTCGGATTCGCCTTTCTCGCGGCCTCACAGTACGGACTGCTGGACATGACCTGACGCAGTTCCCGCACGGCCTGCCACAGACTGCTTGGATTGTTCTTATGGCAGTAATACCGTGGAAGGCTAAAGCTAAGGATTCTTATCACGAAAGCATAATAGGCTTCTTTCAGCACCGCATTGTCCTTGTATTGTTGGACAAAGTTCGTCGCGGCAGCGATGATTGCCCCTGCAATTTCGGGCATGGCCTTTTTATACGACTGGGTGATGGTTCCGCCCAAAAGCCGGTAGTAGTAGACCGCTTCATTGACGTATGACACCGTTTTTGCTGCCGCCATGATGTGTGCGGAATACAGAATGTCATCGAAAAGTCCCTTGACGGATTCATCAAAAGAGAGATGATGGTCCAGAAGTAATTGTCGGCGGACCAACTTGTTCCACGGCCCGCCATATCCAAACGCCGCTCCCGTTTTTGGCGGTAATGGGCAATAGTGCTTGTAGAGAACCGTAGCCACCAATGCGTCAATCAGTTCCCTGTCCGAAGTCGTGAATGTCGTATCAAAAAGCTGTGCATATTCTTCCTTGCCGTCGTCAGTCAACCGAATCACATCTCCCAGAACAATGTCTGAGGAAGTGCTCATTGCTTTCTGATACAACACCTTCAAGGCATTCTGTGGCACATAGTCGTCCGAGTCGACAAATATCACATATTCTCCGCTGGCTTCCTTTAGTCCGTCGTTTCTTGCAGCACTGACGCCCCCATTCTTTTTGTGAATGACTTTGATTCTCCCGTCCCGGACTTTATATTTGTCGCAAATTTTTCCGCTATTGTCGGGACTTCCGTCGTCGACCAGAATAATCTCAATATCCTTCAAAGTTTGCGAGACAAGGCTCTCAATACACTGGGCAACGTATTTTTCAACGTTGTAACAAGGAACTATAACACTCACTTTTGGCATAATCAATAATCTCCTATCTTTTTTTGAATTGAATAAATGTCAATTTAATATCTCACGTCCCGGGGTCTGGACATGAACCTGGCCACATAAAACGAGAACGCCCAAAAGACGACCATGATCACTCTTGCGTAGAAAATCAGGAAAATGGTCAAAAAAGCATAGGCGATAAAGAATCCCCGTCCTTTTGTCTGGCCGCCCCACTTGAACAGAGGGGCTATCATGCTGTATACATAGATAACGAACATCCATAATCCGCCCGTACCCAAGATTGCCGCGATACTGTTGCTGAAGCCTACGTTGCCTGCCGTGGAGGCCAAAGCGTATTTTTGCAAAGATGCCATCTGGCCATACCCGCTTCCAAAAATAGGATTGTCCATCCACATCAACACCCCGGCTCTGTAATCCTGCAGACGCATGAGGTACGAGGTGGTACTGGCTTTCAACAGGTATATTTGTTGCAGTGCGACAAGTGCCGTAGGCAACAGCATCATCAGAACAACGGTCAAAATGATTTTCGGTGCGGTGGTCCTCCCTTTCATGTAGTCCAGATATTTGATGGCGGCGCACATCGAGAGGAAAAAGACGCCAGTGGTGGACAGCGTGGAGAATATGGTTGTCACGAGCAAGATGGTTTTTGCCTTCGACACGCTTGCCTTGAGAAAGAGTTCTGTCGCCAACGCGATACAGAGCCAGAGGCAGAACATCGGTCCCTCTGAGAAGATACCGGAATTGATAGGAAGCCCCTTTCCGAAGGAGTTACTGTAGTTTGTGGCAAACAGCAATCCATAATATCCTTTGTATTCTCTGACTTGTCCCCAGTTGGTTGTCACGGACATATTCGTATGGAACAAGCCGAGCATCTCTCCAAACAGCCAGAAAAACAAAGAGGTGATGGATAGAAACAATACAATTTTTTCCACACAATAGAACAGTTCAAGCTCCATGTCCATCTGTTCCAATTGGGAGAAAAGCAGCAAGAACAAGGGGACTCCTATCAGAATACAGGTGTACGTCCCTTCATTCACGTCATGGGCCTTGATGACGAAATAGATGAGGAAATAGCCGAATAGCAGTCCGACCGTTAATAGCAAGTCTGTCCGAATTTCCGATTGGAGGACGACAAGATAGACTGCCAACGTAACAGCAAGACAAATCCATTGTAGATTCAGGTCGCGGTGAGCCAGTGAATGATACATGGAATTGCCGTCAAGAATCAAAAAACACGCTAACAGATAGAGTAAGATTTTGACTAATTGTGTCTTTCTCAATAAAAGTCCCATTTTTTATATGCTCTTGTTTCTCGTTGTGTTTGTTTTTGCTACCCCAATTCAATGGTCATGATGCTCCGCACACCGTCCACCGCAGTCGTATCAATCGTGATGCGTCTGTCTTGTTCCACGCGCGGATGCAGGTCGCATCTGTGTTCCCCGAATTTCAAGGGGTCGGAAAAGACACTGGCGATTTCGCGATAACCGGTTCCGTCTAAGTGAGAGAAAAAGACCTTTTGAAGTTCGTTTTTCAGCGGATAAGTGTCTGAAATGAATCCATTACGGAATAGATTCGGATGTCCGTCACGGTTCAGGTGATTCCCCACGATTCGTTGCCTTTCTCCGCTGTTCGTATTCATGCGGAGATATTCCCCGGTTGTTGTGGTGATAAGCAAATGTTCGGGGTCTATCCAACAGTAATGGGAAACGACAATGTCGTCCGTCAGCCTTTTCAGTCTCGTTCCCATCATGTCGGATATATAGAGGCGCATTTTCCGTGTACTTCCTTGCATCCATAGATGGAAGAATATGAAATTTCTGCCGTCGGGTGCAATGGACAGATGATTGATATAATGGAATCCATCATCGTCAACGGTTTCTGCCAGTCGGCTCAAGGAATACAGCAATTTCTTTTCGCCCGATTTCATGTTGACCAAAAACACACCATCATCATTTGGGGCTTTTATCCCTGCCGTGGAATCGGGAATGTTGGGATAACCGTAGCCTGGCCTTAGGCGTTGGAGTCTGGAGAAATTCAAGGTCACCCCGAACTTCATTTCGCGGTCTATATCATAAACTCCGCAGCCAATGGTTTCCGACCGGCCACTGCTGATGTCCACTTTTCGGAGCACATATCGGTTGTCGGAAACATCATTGAACAGGATGGCATCCGGCTCTAAGGGATGCCATCGCAACCGGGCACCCTGCTGCCAACACCATGCCTTTGTCTCCCCAACCACATGGGGCTGTGGGTCATTGCTCTCACAGTCAAACCAAACGATCTTGGCCGGGTCTACTGCCGGATTGGCCGCTTTGTCAACCATGTGCGCAATCAGTTTTTGCCCGGAACCGTTGCAGGACTTCAAGTCGTAGTATCCGAAGAAAATATGCTTCCCTTTCATGTGATACAGCCGATAATGGGTCGTCCCGTTCACTTCTATCCGATTCTTGTTGCCGTTCAAAATGGACTTGAACAAGCAAAGGATTTTTTTACAGTACACCGCCTTTTGAACTCCTTTTTTGCCAAGTACCTGCATGGCCATTCTTTTGATTTTCATAGTTACTTGATTGTTGTTTGCTAAATTCTGAACACATTATTCGCATAGGGCATTTTCATGACAATCATTGTCTAAACAGCGTTCGTGTATGTCATTTCCCGAACGGAATGGCTTCCAGATAGGGCATTCCGACCAAGGATTGGGAGTCTACATATTTCCGGCTGCCTTCATACATGAAAGTTTCCGGTTGGTCGGCATGCTGAAGGTAATTGCGATAATATCCGCCGCCAAATGCGAACCCGGAACCTGCTGCAGACCTTCTGACGTACTCTTTCTGGTCTTCCGGCAGGAACTTGTAATGCATGATGGCCAGCACACAGGGCACTTCATTCATTTCCTTGTACGGAAAGGTGAAATGGGCATTGGCACTCAACGTGCCCGGCTTGAAGAACACCAGAGGAAACTTCATCAATGATGTCGAGACATTCATCTTGCGCTTTCTCGGCCCGCCCGTCAGCCACCTTATCGTGTATGCGCCTACCTGCTTGGGACGTTCCTCATACGAATCCGTATCCATCCAGCAGTATTCCCCTTCAATCGTGCTGTTTCCGTCTATCGGGGCATACAGCCCTTTGGCACTGTACATGTCAAAAGTCATGGCCTCCAACCGGTCATATCCATGCTTCTCGGCAAAGGAAACCACGTCAGACAGGGGGTGCGTTTCCATCCCGACATATTTGACCAGCTCGTCGGAGTCCGTCTGCAAGTACCACCGGTTGAAGCCGTACATGCTGACCACCCGGTTAATCCATGCTTCCTTGACGGAGGAACTGTACCGGTCTGCTGTCCTGTAAATATCAATATCGTCCTGTTCCAACAACCATTCAAAAGTGCCGTCGTCAGAACCGTTGTCAATCATCGCAAATCGTTCAACACCCAATTCCCGATAATGTTTCACGAGCATTTCGACACGGCATCTGTCATTCTTGACACAAAGGACCACCATCGGACGATGCGGATCACCCGGTTTCCGGTGCCTCACGGTTTCGATTCGCGCTGTCGGAAATGCGGTAAGCAGTGCGCGTTGGTTCAACCCATAATTGGAATGATAATGCTCCCGGAGCAAACGCATAAACGCCTTCTTCCATAGCTCCAGGTCTTCCGCACTCAGATACTGCAACTGCCCTTTCCTGTATGCCCGGTCAAAAAGGGCCGGTAGGCGCACGGCCATATAGACATAATATGCAGAAAACAGGAGTTTCTTTGCGATGTTACGTAGTAGTTTTTTCATTTTCGTTTTTCGCTTGCCAACTTTTTGATTACTTCCACTTCATGGGCGCAGGTGTTCCTTTTGAAGAATACATCGTTCTTCAGATACGGAAGCTGCTTTTCCAACGACGCGCAAATAGGCAGGAGCTGCGTGTCAACCGCGTCATTGCCAATCATATAGACATTGGGAAAGGAGTCGAGGACTTCATGGCATACGGGAATATCCGACGTGATGACCGGCATACCGTAGGTGGCCATTTCACAGGTCATCAGTCCCTGTGTGTCTCGCCTCGTAGGCATCAACGCACAACGGGCTGAATCCAACACATCCAGTATCTCCTGATGGTTCAAGGTCCGGTTTTCCCAGACCAAATTGGATGGTTTGTCATTATGGTCAAAATATTTGCCTTTCCCTACCACCAGGAACTTTGCTTCCGGATTGTTCTTGGCCAGTTCGTTCACCAGATCAATACTGTAATTGGAACCATCCAAATTGCCACGGATTGTTACAAAATCAAATGCTTTTTGCTTTTTCGCATCGTAGGTTTTCTTCTCAAAGAGTTCACCCACACCGTTGTATATGATATGATAGTGTCCTTTCAGTGCGTCTGGGGTCAGTCGGGTGAATTCCTGAAATTCGCCGAACATCCATTGGCTCACAAAAATCAAGGTGGTTTTGTCAATCATCTTCGGAATGTATCTTCGCCATACGGACAACTTGAAGATGTCGTACATATCCCGTAGCAATGCCTTGACTTTGGAAGAACTCACATAACTGTACGGTTTCGGATAGGCCTTGCTGAACCTCAACGCTTCGTGTCCATGGAAGAAAAGCACGAAACGGGGGAATCGGTCGCCATACCGACGCAGGAACAAGTAGTGCTGCCGGATGTTCGGCTGATGGGAAAGCAATAAATCATACTGCTGCCCCGAAGTCTTGTAGGTCTGCGGACAGACCACCGGGATTCCTTCATATTGATAGTCGGCTTTGGCTGCAAAATTGAGCACCGTCACATCAATCCCTTGGGTTTGATAAAACAGGTTCCTCACATGTACGAAGCGATGTGCTTCCTTCCGGTTGATGCCCGGATAGTCCGTGGCCAACACTAAAACGCGGATAGTCCCTTGGTCCTCCGTCATGCGGTTTGCTTCAAAATTTGGCATATTTTTTTACTCGTTATGGTTACTTGATGGATGTCTCGAACACGTCCAACGCTCTTCGCACGACGTCGTCCATGTCATAATATTTGTACTCGGCGAGACGCCCCAGGAAGAGGACATCCTTTTCCGCTGCCGCCATATCCCGATACTGCTGTGCCAACGCCTTCCACTCGGCGGTGGGGAAGGTGTAGAACGGTTCGTCCCCGTCGCAGGGTATCTCCTTCAGGATGGTCGTTTTCTCACTTCGTTGGCCGGTCATCTTCTTGAATTCCGTGATGCGCGTGTAATCATAGTCCATCGGCCAACGGGTGCTGGCCGTCGGCTGGTAGGAGGCGCAGTCGTGCGTCTCGAAGATGAACTTGATACTGCGCCATTTCAGTTTGCCGAGCCGGTAGTCGAAGTAGTAGTCGATCGGACCGGTGTATATCAGCTTTTCATACGTGATACCGTCCAGCACCTCCTTGTAGTCCGTGTTCAGCAACACGTGGATTTCCGGATGCTCCAGCATCCGTTGGCAGAGCTTCGTGAACCCTCCCTGCGGATTGCCTTGATACTGGTCGGTGAAATAGCGGGTGTCCCTGTTCTTGCGGAACGGAATACGGCTGATGACACTCTTGTCCAGTTGGGAGGGGTCAACGCCCCATTGCTTTATCGTGAAGTATTTGAAGAATTTCTCGTAGATGTCACGGCCACCCTGCGAAAGCACGACATCCTCGCTCGTCCGGATATCGTCTATCCGCTCTTTCCGGCTTTCTATGAAGGCTTCCATTTCATCCTCGGAGAGGTTCATGTTATAGAGCTGGTTGATCGTTTCCAGCGAAATCGGCATGGGCACGAAATGGCCGTTCACATAGGACAGCACCCGGTGCTGGTACTCATGCCAGTCACAGTACTGGCAGATGTAGTCAAAGACTTCCTTGTCGTTCGTGTGGAAGGTGTGCGGGCCGTACTTCTGGATGAGGATGCCTGCGGCATCATATTCGTCATACACATTGCCTCCGATATGTCCTCTTTTTTCGATAATCAGGACAGGTTCATGCAATTGGGTGGCGATCCGCTCGGCAACGGTAATGCCGGCGAGACCTGCACCCACAACAACATACTTGTATTCCATAATTACTTGCCAATGATTTTTATTATATCTGCCACCATCTTTCCATATACGGCATCGGCCTTGAACTGCTGCTCGTAGAGGGCTCTGGCCCTTTGTTTCATGCCCGCGACTTCCTCTCGGTGTGCGGCAAGGTAAAGCAGCTTCTCCGCCAGTTCATGGGCATGGTCGTAGCGGAAACCGATCCTGTGCTTGGCCGTGAGGTCGGCCATCATGCCCGTAGGCTCCACCATGACCGCAAGTCCCAGGGCCAGGTATTCGCCGAATTTATTGGGCATGGACCACTCGAAGTTCTTGTTTTTCCGGTAGGAAAGCAGTCCGACGGAAGCGATTTTCCCCAGGGTGCAAATCTGTTTCCTGTCCACCCAACCGGGGAAGAGGACATTGTCTGCGCCATGCAGGATGCACCGGTAGGCATCCAGCTTCTCTCCTACGCCACAGATGACATATTTGATATGGGGATTCTTCTTCGCGGTCTCAAGGGCGGCGAGCATGACCGGCTCCAGATTCACCGCATGACCGAACTGTCCGAAGAAGCAGCAGATGGTGTCGTCAGCCGACAGCCCCTGGTCGTACCAATAGCGGTAGTCCGCTGCCGTCAACTCCACATTGGTGTCCGGATAGGAGACATGGTAATAGTTGTCGTTCGGGCCTTTGCTGCGTCCGGCATAGCCTAACGCCCAATCCAGGAACCGGTCGGATGTGGCCATGATGCCGGTGGCGTGCTTCAGCGTCCATGAGAGTTGCCGCTTGAAGGGGATGATGGCGTAGTGGACGAGCTTCTTGAATCTCGGGAAATAGTCCTCGTAAAGTTCCGGCCACATATCGCGGACATCCACGAAGACCGGAATATGGTGCTTCTTGCCGTACCGGACTGCCGCAAGAGCCAAATCGATATTGGGCATCGCGGCGACAATGACATCGGGTTCTTCCATGGTCTCTGCCCACTTGGCAAACTGTTTCCTTTCGTCCGCATAGTGGAGGATGCGTTTCACCGAGAGATTCTTCGTGTAGTTCCTGCCGTGAAGGAGGCAAATGGAATAATGGTCGTTGACGGGAAGTTCCACGCTGTGGTCTGTCCGGAATCGCTTCATGTTGTGGTCAAACGTGGAGGCAAACCACTTGATATTCGCCCCAATCTTGTCAAACTCTTCGCCGATCAGTCCCATGCGGAAGGGTCGCTGTTGACCCTCATCGGTGGGAAGTGGTTCACCCTCCCTGATAAGCCATACTTTCAAACTCATTTTCTTCTATCTTTCTATGGTTATACAATTCCTATCGTTTCTTGTCATTTCTTGTCGTGATCACCTCAAACATCGCCAGGGCTTCGCCCAGCCGCCGCCGCGTCTGCAGCAGCTCGTCCGGGTCGTCCACGAAACGGGAGAAGGCGTGGATGATCTCCTGGTAGTAGCTGAGGTGGTAGAAACCTAAGCCTTTCTGATGGAAAAGAAGGTGTCGTGCTTGAAACAGCACACCTTCATCAACTCGCTCACGGGAATGCAGTGACGCTGCAATTCCTCACCCAACACCTCGCCGAACCGACGGTTGCTGGTCTGAAAAGTCTTTTCTGACATAAAAACAAACGTTAAAAATGTTATTGATTGTGAAAATATCTCGGGATATTCCCCTGCCATGGGAGGGGAATCGGGATTTCAAAATGGTTGTATCTTTGCACCGTCACACAAAAAACCGAAACAATGATTGTAACGCTTTTCAACGGCATGACCAGCCGTCAGCCCCTGACGGGACAGTTGGAGGAGGTGGCGGAGCGCATCCGCAGCGACGCGCGACTGGAGGCCATCACCCGGGCCTACCGGCAGACGGGCAGCAAGACCTTCAAGCTGGAGGCGCCGCTCTTCGCCGTGGCCGTCCGCTTCGAGGGCGGCAAGGGCAGGGAGCACGTCACGGCCCTTACGGGGCTGTCGCTCGTGGACTTCGACCACATCGGCGACGGACAGCCCGACATCGGGCAACTGAAGGATCGGGCGGCGGCGGACCCGCACACCCTCCTCTGCTACACCACCATCAGCGGACGCGGCCTGCGCGTCATCTTCCGCTACGAACGCCCGCCGGAGGATCCGGACACCGTGCCGGGCACGGCGGCGGCGAGCCTCTACCTGTCGGCCTTCCTGACGGGCAATGCCTATTACGAACGGCTGCTGGGGCTTCGGGCCGACCCGCAGTGCAAGAACCTGACGCGGCTCAGCGGCATGGCCCACGACCCGGAGGTGTTCCTCAACGGAGAGGCCGTGGCCTTCACGGCGGAGGAGATGGCGGCATCCGCTGCCGCCCACGCCCGGAAGGGCAAGGAGGATCGGCAGATGCAGCGCATCCAGAACTACTACGACACGCTCGTCGCACCGCAGTTGGCCAAGGCCGGAGCCGTGTTCCAGCCGGGCGGCCACAACGACTACGTGATGCGCGTGGGCTACAAGCTGGCGGAGCGGCACTTCTCCCGGGCACTGGCCGTGCGCTGGGCGGTGGGGCGGTTCGGCCGCGACTATCCCGACACGGAGCAGGTGGTCACCTCCTGCTTTGCCCATGCCGGCACCAAGGGTGCGGCGGAGGGCGGTGGAGCAGGGGAGGGGCGGCAGGCTTCGGTGGAGGACATCAAGGCGTTCCTCGACGGCCACGTCTCCCTCCGCTACAACGAGATTACCTCGCGCGTGGAGTATCGGTCGGACACAGAGGACCGGGAGGTCTGGATGCCCGTCAACGACCGGAAGGTCAACTCGCTCTGGGCGGAGCTGTCGCTGGCCGCGAGGGTGAACAAGCAGGACCTGTACAACGTCATCGAGTCGGACTACGTGCCGCTGTTCCATCCCTTCCGGGAGTATCTGGGGCGGCTGCCGCCTGCGGACGGGACGGACTATATCCGCGTGTTGGCGGATACGGTGCGCGTCAAGGGCGGCGAGCGGGAGCAGACGCGCTGGTACGGCTATCTGCGGAAGTGGCTCGTGGCGATGGTGGCCTCGTGGATTTCGGACGAGGTGGTGAACAACGTCATCCTCGTGCTCATCGGCGAGCAGGGTTCGTTCAAGACCACTTGGTTCAACTATCTGCTGCCGCCCGACCTGAAGCAGTATTTCTATACGAAGACCAATGCCAACCGCATGACGAAGGACGACCTGCTCACCTTGGCGCAGTATGGCCTCGTCTGTTGTGAGGAGCTGGACAGCATGCGCCCTGCGGAGCTGAACCAGTTGAAGGCGGCCGTCACCATGCCCAGCATCGACGAGCGCGCGGCCTATGCCCATTTCCATGAGCACCGCCGCCATATCGCCTCCTTCTGCGGCACGGGCAACAACGTCCAGTTCCTCTCAGACCCCACGGGCAACCGCCGCTGGCTGCCCTTCGAGGTGGAGCATATCCGGTCGCCCCGCGACCATCCCTTCCCCTACGGGGGCATCTATGCCCAGGTGTTGTCGCTCTACCGGAGCGGCTTCCAGTTCTGGTTCTCCCGCGAGGAGATTCAGGAACTTAACGGCCATAACCGGCAGTTCGAGACCCCACGGCTGGAGCACGAGCTGGTGGCCCTCTACTTCCGTGTGCCCATGGAACGGGAAAATGGGGAGTTCATGTCCGTGGCGCGTGCCATGCAACTCATCGGCTACGGCATCACACAGAAACTGAGTGCCGTCAATGTGGGTAGGGCCTTTGTCGACCTGGGCTTCAAACGGGTGCGGACGAGGAACTGTCGCGGCTTCATCGTGGTCTGTCGCACAGGCGAAGAGATCAGAGCCTATCAACACAGTCTCCTGATTGGTGCGGAGGGTGACAGATGACACTTGTGACACCTGTTTTTGAAAACTCCCTCACGCGCGCAGGAAAACTATTTTTTCATTTCAAAAATATGATTATGCTTTTATATTATTTAGAAAATAGGGTGGTATATGTGTCATCTGTCACAGCCAACGCAGTCACTCAGCCATCGGAACTCAGCCATTCAGCCCTCGGAAGTGACCGGGTTACGGCCACTAACGCAGTCTCTTTCAAGCACTAAACATTCAACACTCAACACTCAACACTCAACACTCAACACTATGTTGCCAAAAAGTTACACCAAGCAGGAACTCGCCCTGCTCTATTTCCCGGATGCCACGCCGGCGGTGGCCTCGGCCCACCTCATGCGGTGGATTCTGCGCTGTCCGGAGCTTCTGGAGCAGTTGCGCCGGAGCGGCTACAACAAGCACGACAAGGCGTTCACCCCGATACAGGTGTCCCACATCGTCCGCTTCCTCGGCGAGCCGTAGGCGCAGCGTCACGCACTGTCACTGACTTTATCCGTGAAAATCCATGAGCAACCGTGAGCAAACCCGAGAAACCGTGAACGGCCTCTGCCGGAAATCGTATCTTTGCACTGTGGTTCGGAAAACGGGCCGCACGGCATGCCAACCCACCATCAAAACCAACAAGACATGATTCAAATCGTATTGTACCAAAACACCAACCAGCGGATTGCCGGGGCCTACGGCAAGTGGTTCCCGCGAGTGGCCAACACCGAAACCGTCGCCCTCGACGCGCTGGCCGAGCACATGGCCGCCCACAACACCCCGTTCTCCAAGGGGGCCATCCTGGGGATGCTCACCGACTTTGTCAGTTGCACGAAGGAGCTGCTGCTCCTGGGCAAGAACGTGAAGATTCCGGACCTCGCCATCTTCAGCCTCGGCCTGAAGGTCAAGTCGGGAGCCGCCACGAAGGAGGAGTTCAGCGTGTCGAAGAACATTGCCGGGCTGAAGCTCCGCGCCCGCGCCACCGGCGAGCTGACCACCGCCAACCTCGACACCACCATCAAGCGCATCGACCTGGCCACCGGCACCGCGGCGGACGACAGCGGCACCGCCGACTCCGGCGGAACGTCGTCGGGCACGGGAGACAGCTCCAGCGGCGGCAGTACTTCCGGCGGCACGACGACCCCTTCGGGTGACAGCGGTACGGGCGAAGACTAAGCCGTTGTTGGGAAACCGGGGCAACGTGGCGGCAGGGACATTCCGAGCGCACCGAGCGGCAAGCCTGAGCACTAGCAGACCTTATCCGACAGAGAACCTGTGCTGGACGGGTGTCCGGGCCACGCTGCCCCTCCCCAATCACTCAACTATAAACATTGAGCATTAACATATTAAATAGCACTAAACCGTAATTCAACATTCAACATTCAACATTCAACATTCAACACTAAACACTATGAAAAAGGAAAACTGGAAAACCATCATCAACTTCATCATCACCGTACTCACGGCCATCGCCAGCACTTTCTGTATGCAGTCGTGCATGAAGTGACGGCCCTCCGCCCTCCGGTCTCTGTTCCGCTCCCGGCCTTTATTGGCCGGGATGTGGGAAACCGAATGGGGGATTACAAATCTTTCACTTTTCCTAAAAATTCACGAGGCCCATAAACCGGAATCTTTGAAAAAGGAAAGTCCTTTATGTTATTCGTCACAATGCAGTCAGCTTCCGTGGACAGGGCAGAATAGTATTGCATGGCATCCTCAAAGTCCTTGGCATGCGAGTCTACAGCCAGACGGACTGTAGAAGCATCGACGGATGTTACTTCTGCGAACTCAAGCAATGAGTTCAATACATCATACATCTGCTCTCCGGAAAACTTCTTGCGGGTGATATAGGCAACATTTGAAAAGGTCAAGGATGAGACATACGAATCATAAAATTTTCCATAGCCCATGGCCAATATATTCTCAGCCACATCGGCTCCTTCCCGATTGAGATAGTAGTCAAGGATGACATTGGTATCAAGAAAAACCTTTATCATTGATGTTTCTCCAATAAATAATTCAGTTTTTCATCATTCTTATCTTCTACTCCAGCCAATATGCCACGCATCATTTTCAAGTGCTCTGGAAGTTCATATCCCTGTGTTGCAGCCACGCTATTCGAACGCTTAAACTTGCCCAAGAAATTCAATACGGAAGTCTTTACAACTTCTGCAACATCTACGTTATTCAACTTGGCAAAGGCTTCGGCCTGACGATAAGTATACGTGTCCAATAGCACTTCATTCATAATCAAAATCTTAAAATTGTCCTTGTGGTTGCAAAGTTATGACTTTCCAATGAAATCACCAAAGTTTCTTGTAGAAAACTTTATTCTTCCGAAAACTTCGGCTTCGGCGGCTTTGCCTTTACTGCCTGCAATTTATGGCCAATTCGTGGTCAATTCATGATAATTTGTGTTGAAAGGAAACACAAGGTTGGCCGTCGGCAAACAAATGGGAGATGGCATACAGGGGGACGAGGTCTATCCGCTTGCCCTCCGGACTGTCAAAATGGCCGAAGTTTTCGAGCGAGCAACGGATGCCGCCCTCAATGTGCTTCTCGGGATTGCGCATCAGCGCGTACATGCTGCTCATCGATCCTTTCACCCCCGACTTCACTTCCATCGGTATGATGCTCTCCCTCTACACGGCTGAACATTTTGCTAAAAGATAGAGCTATCAAGGGGTGTTTTGTGCTAAAAGATAGAGTTATCAAGGGGTATTTTGTGTTAAAAGATAGAGTTATCAAGGGGTATTTTGTGTTAAAAGATAGAGTTTTCTGGGAGCATATAGGGGCAACCATCAAGCGCATCGACCTGACCACTGGCACTCCTTGGACTCCCGGCCTTTATTGGCCGGGATGCGGGAAACCGACTAAAAACTATTCTTGCAACAACGACTTTGCCCATTGAGCAACGTCATCAGTATAGCTTTTACATATTTTTCCATCTACTGTCCTGTACATCAACTGAGGCAATTCATTGTTTCGCGAATTGTCATACACGTAAGCCCTGTCAACAAAAGATATGGCTTGAGCAGCCATCGTCAAAGACTTGTAATAGCGATTTATCACCTTGGATATGGGAACTTCATGCCCGCCATTGAGGAAACGCTGTGTTATGCGAAGTACATTAATCTCCGGATTGCACGTGCAGACATAAAAGAACCTTATGAAGTACCCAGCCTCCTTGGCCTTTCTCAGAAATTCTAATTTTTCTTGGGAAGAAAATACTGTTTCGAAAACAAAACTTCGTTTTTCTGCCAGACACAGATAACGCAAACGAGTAGCTTCTTTGGCTGCACGGAGAACTGCTTCCTGCGAATTCCAGTCGCCGAACATTTCCTGGGCGATATTGTCTGGATTGATATACACACTGTCTGCAGTCCATTCGTTGGCCAACAGTTTTTCCGTAGTAGAGGTCTTGCCCGACCCATTGGGGCCGGCAACGACGCAAAGCACAGGATGTCGTTCTTTCATCATACACGATGTGATGATAATTCTTTCCGGCTCTTTCTGATAGAGGCTATTGTGACTTGCATTTTTGACTGTAGGACAGCAGCGGCATGGGCGGAACTCTTGCGTGCTGTCTCTGCAACCTGCTCCATCAGTTCATGCAACATATCATCGGAAGGTTCTTCCATTGATGTCAAGCGATAGTCTTTTATGTTCATAGAAAATCTATTGTAGGTAGAATCAGTATTCTGCAAAGTTATGACTTTCCAATGAAACCACCAAACAAAACGATGGAATAATAATGCGAGACGCGGAATGTTTTATGTTCAATTCGTGGCCAATTCATGTCGAAGTATAATCTTCCGTTCACATTTTCCTTAGGAGTTTACATGCGTCATCTGAAGACAGAACAGGAAGAGTTCCTTCTTCAAAATCCTGTACGTTTCTTGTCACGATATAATCTGCCCCATATCTTACTGCTGCATAGTATTGAACACCATCCTCAAAATCCTTCCATTTGGCATCATAAGAGTGGTAAATGTCAGTACTGTCCACCGAACATACGTTCATGACACTTCTCAAGAAATCTATTTTCTTCCGGAACATGGTCTGTGGCATTTTGCAGCGGGAAACGCAAATGAATTTTGCCGTTACGACAGACATGGAAGAGACGCAGATTTCAACCTCTCCATCCACGGCACACGAGACTATCATGGCCGCTGCGGGATAAAACGGAAGCCGCTCCATGATAAAGTCTATCAAGACATTTGTATCCAAAAAGAACTTCATAGGTATTTCTCCGCCAAAGCAGCCGACATCTCTTCCTTATAGTCTGTAGACAAACTCTCCGGGCATCTGAATCCTGTTTCCAGAGCCTTTACTTTTGGAGATATATAGTATGGAACAGGTGTTCCTCCCTTAGCCATCATCGTGTCCATAAGAGCCATTGCCTGGCTGATTTTTGTCGTTTTATCAGCCTTCTTCCCCTTGCCTACGATTTGCCATTTCATCCTTTCTGCCAATGCTGTAAAGAAGGACAAGTCTGCCTGTGGAATGTAATAGCTTGTGCCATTTGACAATATTGCTGTGCTCATCACTTTATCTCCTATTCTTTAAGTTTTGCGCAAAGTTACGACTTTAATTGCAAACCACCAAACAAAACGATGGAACAATAATGCGAGACGGAATGTTTCATGTTCAATTCGTGGCCAATTCATGATAATTTGTGTTGAAGGGAAACATAAATGGCCAGAAATTGCTCATGAATTTTCATAAATTCTCCCTTTTCCGTGTTCGACTTGTTTTTTCAACTATAAGTTCTTAATCAGGAACGCTATGAATTCATCCTTGACGTTGGAGATTTCTCCCTTGTCGTAAATGGTGAGAAGGGTTACATTCATGCCATCCTCACTCACCATCACATTGAGAGTCAATATTCTTGCTCCTCCACTTTTTCCCTTACCCTTGTCTGCGATGGCCATCCTGATTTTTCTCACGCCACCGCCAAGGTCGTCACCCACGAGAGGATTTTCAAGGATTTCATCTAGCCAAGAGTCATAATCAGACTTCAACGAATGATATTTCTTGGCCAGACGCTTGAACTGCCTTTTGAACTCGGGACCATATTCTACATGAACTTTCATATCGAACAATCAATCTTCTTCGTCAAGTTCTTTCAAGAAATCCCGGGCATCAGGAAGTTTCCTTCCTTCCAGTTTGGCCAGTTTCACTTCTTGTAAAGCCCTTGTCAAGCTCTCCCTGACATAAGCCTGCTGCCTTTGGGTCTTGGTCAGAACGGGTTCTTTCATGACCGTAGTGGCCACTACGCCGCGAAGCATCTTGATGGCCTTGCGGATGTTCTGCAAAGGCTGAGTGGTATCTACCGTAACCAATATCTGTTCCATCTTTATCTCCTGTTCTTTAAGTTTTGCGCAAAGTTACGATTTTAATTGCAAACCACCAAACAAAACGGGGCGCTTTCAACTTTTTTCGTCAGTCGAGTGGGGCGAATGGAGAAATATCTATCAACGATGCTATTTGATGCCCAACAAACCAAATAATTCTTTTACGGTATAAACCGGCAACGATGAATCTTTGAAATCTTTCTTATTACGAGTTACAATACAGTCTGCATCCCCAAAAACAGCAGAAGCATTTTGAGTTGCATCCTCATAATCTTTCCAGTCAGATGAAAGCATATCAACAACAATCTTCCCACGTAAATCTATTACATCTGTAAACGAAGTCACCTTTACAAGGCATTCCTTCACGTCCTCAAGATTGTATTTATGTCCGATATACACTGTATTGACAATAGACAATGCCGATACCATTAGTTCATATTCCCCCATATAACCGTGAGCGAAAAGTTTCTTGGCATCTTCGACAAAACCTTGGCGATTGCAAACAAAATCTACCAAGACGTTGGTGTCGACATAAACTTTCATAGGCGATATTTCTCTTCTGTCAAAATATCCAATCCATCGGCATCGGCAGGAACTGGCGTTCCTCCCTTAGCCATCATCGTGTCCATAAGAGCCATTGCCTGGCTGATTTCCGTCGTTTTATCAGCCTTCTTCCCCTTGCCTACGATTTGCCATTTCATCCTTTCTGCCAATGCTGTAAAGAAGGACAAGTCTGCCTGTGGAATGTAATAGCTTGTGCCATTTGACAATATTGCTGTGCTCATCACTTTATCTCCTATTCTTTAAGTTTTGCGCAAAGTTACGACTTTAATTGCAAACCACCAAACAAAACGATGGAACAATAATGCGAGACGGAATGTTTCATGTTCAATTCGTGGCCAATTCATGATAATTTGTGTTGAAGGGAAACATAAATGGCCAGAAATTGCTCATGAATTTTCATAAATTCTCCCTTTTCCGTGTTCGACTTGTTTTTTCAACTATAAGTTCTTAATCAGGAACGCTATGAATTCATCCTTGACGTTGGAGATTTCTCCCTTGTCGTAAATGGTGAGAAGGGTTACATTCATGCCATCCTCACTCACCATCACATTGAGAGTCAATATTCTTGCTCCTCCACTTTTTCCCTTACCCTTGTCTGCGATGGCCATCCTGATTTTTCTCACGCCACCGCCAAGGTCGTCACCCACGAGAGGATTTTCAAGGATTTCATCTAGCCAAGAGTCATAATCAGACTTCAACGAATGATATTTCTTGGCCAGACGCTTGAACTGCCTTTTGAACTCGGGACCATATTCTACATGAACTTTCATATCGAACAATCAATCTTCTTCGTCAAGTTCTTTCAAGAAATCCCGGGCATCAGGAAGTTTCCTTCCTTCCAGTTTGGCCAGTTTCACTTCTTGTAAAGCCCTTGTCAAGCTCTCCCTGACATAAGCCTGCTGCCTTTGGGTCTTGGTCAGAACGGGTTCTTTCATGACCGTAGTGGCCACTACGCCGCGAAGCATCTTGATGGCCTTGCGGATGTTCTGCAAAGGCTGAGTGGTATCTACCGTAACCAATATCTGTTCCATCTTTATCTCCTGTTCTTTAAGTTTTGCGCAAAGTTACGATTTTAATTGCAAACCACCAAACAAAACGATGGAATAATAATGCGAGACGGAATGTTTTCACTTACAAGAAGACCATATCAGATTGAATAATCCTCCAAGAGATTCATTTGTGCCTCATGGATAAATTGCTTGAGTAAGAACTTCAGTTCAGCCTCTTCTATGTCCAACTGTTGGGAACGACCTTGTCAGTAGGGATGCGCCAGATGAATGGGGAAAGAGCCTATGGCGTAGAGAATGGGTGTGAATACTGGCTTACGATACAAAACGGTGCGCAAACAGACTATCCCTCCTCCTCTTCATGATTAAAGTGCTCAAAAAAGGCATTTCGTCTCTCTTCCAAGGTGTAAGTTTCTTGACATAAAAATCGGCACGCAAAATCATACATTGGTGTAGCCGCATTATGCTCACTGGCATCAACAAATTGCAGATTGTCAATGTAATAGTTCACCAAATCGGCATCCTCTGACAAATCTGCAGCAAACAGAAACAAATACTCGCATCCTACGATTTTCATCAAGTCCAAGACTTTCGGAACGATAAACTGCCAAAACACGACAGTACCTAATTTCTGCGGGATTCCAGTGTTTTCCCAGACCTCACGATAGGCTTCATTGATACAGAAATGTACTATTTCGACCCCGGCAAATGTCACTCCTACATTTTTGTTGTTCTCGCCAAAAATTTTGGAGATTTCCATTGAGTCGAGAGGGAGATGAAGAGCCTTGGCAACCTCCAATTTCTTTAATCCTTTCTTGGTCCTTGCCTTTTCCAATATAGCTTCTATCGCCTCTTTGTCTGTGCTGCGTAAGGCCGGATCTTTACTTAACTGCAAAATGTGCTCATAAAAAGCTTTCATATCCAGCAATCGGTCACCTTCCAAAAACTCATCATACAGCAAGCCACATTTCAAAGAAAAATAGAACAAGATATGTCCTTTGTTGTCTTTCACAATATAGTATGCTATACGATGACGGAGGTCATCTTCAAAAGCCTCATTTTGCAAAGTCTGCACGATACTGGGATTCCTCCCATTGTAAAAGTCGTCAACCAACTGGAGATTTTCTCCATTGGCGGACAATCTCTCACAACGCAATGATGCCAACACGCCTTGCTGTTCATCCGTGATTCTCATGCTTTGGCTTTTTGGAAATCCATATACTTTGAAAGAAGAAAGCGTCTTGTCTTTATTCTCTCTGCATCTTTGTATATATCGGAAAGTTGCATATCAACATCACAGACCTCCTGGGGTGAATAGCCCTTCCGTGCCATTTTCCAGGAAAGTTCCCCATGGCTAAGCGTACTCAAGCTCCAAGAGCTTTTACGGGCGTAATGGTCGAAGACCTTATCAAATACAGGTTTGTATCTTACCATTGCCTCCTCGCTTAGCCCGATATTCAGCGCATCATCCTTGTAGAGCTGACGAATGTCCACGATTACCGGACCATATCTCCATGCCTTGAACTTTTCCGCGAACATAGGCTCTCCCGTTTGAACAATACATTCACGTTGAGTAAAATAAAGCAACTTGTGGAGCTTCATTTCGTCAATGCGATGTCCAAATTCGGTCAAATAGCGTTGACAGATGTAAGATGCTACTTTCTGGACTTGTTCCATCTTGTTTCTTGTACTTAATCTGACACATTACTCTCTTCGGATGCAAAGCTACGATATTTTTCTCAATAACCCAAATATTTGAGTGAATATTTTCTTGGCTCTGAGGGAACGGCTGTCGTCGACTGTCGGTAGGGATGCCGCTCCGTGTTCAAGATAGCGGGAGAAGCTGTCGGAGGGTTTCGCCGTCCAGCTTCTGCCGCACGGCGGTCTCCAGCACGTCGAGGGTGTGGAGGTCGGTGCCGGTGAGGTCGTAATAGCCCTTCTCCAATAACAGGTGGGCCTTCAGCCGCGCTACCTTGCCGTAGAGACCTAGAAGGGAGGGGAGGTTGAGCTGGAACAACACGCCGAGGGTCTTCAGCCGACGGTAGTGCGGCGTGTCCATGTAGACGTAGCGTTCGGGATGCGCCAACACGGGATGGTAACCCTTGGACTTGATGCGCAACAGGATGTTGGTCAGTCCCATGGGCGGATTGAAATAGGAGGTCTCCACGAGCAGGCGGTCACCGCCGTCGCCCAGCGGCAGCAGGTCGCCCTGCTCCAGACGCTCCTCGAAGAGCGCGTCGAGCATATACTCGGCGGCGAGATGGAGGTGGACAGAACCCTTGTAGGCGGACTGCAGCGCGGCGAAACGCTCGCGGAGGGCAGCCGTGGTGTTGGGACAGTCCTCCATGACGTGGGGCGTGAGCCATACGGTCTGTATGCCCAGCACCTCGTACAGGTGTAGGATGTCCAGCGTCTCCGACAGGGTCTGTACCCCGTCGTCCACGCCGGGCAGGAGGTGGGAGTGCCAGTCGGTGAAGCCGCGGAACAGGCCGCTGCCTACCAGACTGGTGCGCTTGTTGAAAGGCCACATAAAGAGGGAGAATGTTATTTTACGACCATCCAGTTACCCCCCCCGTTTCTTATCGGAGCCGTAGTGGTAGCTGTATCCGTAGCCGTAGTGATAGCCGTAACGGTAGCCATAGCGATAGCCGTAGCGGTAATAGCCGCCACCGCCGATGGTGCCGTTGAGGACAATCGACATATTCTTGTATTTCTTCTCCTTGTAGAGCTTCTCCAGCTCCGGCAGCATGCTGCGCTCCATGAGTCCGGCGCGCACGACGAAGACCATGCGGTCAACGTACTTCTCGATGATCTGCGTGTCGGCCACAATCTCCACAGGCGGACAGTCGATCAGCACGTAGTCGTAGCGTTCGCGTGCGGTGGCAATCACCTGTTGCAGGCGGTCGCTGAACAGCAGCTCGGTGGGGTTCGGCGGGTTCGTGCCGACGGGAAGGACTGCGAGGTGTTCGTTGTTGGGGGCTGTGACAATCAGACTGCTGAGGTCGTCGGCCTTGTAGCCCAGATAGTCGCTGAATCCCAGGTCGGGCGACCCGACATACTGCGAGGCGGAACCGTGGCGCAGGTCGCCGTCGATGACGAGCACGCGCTTGCCCTTGATGGCCAGGCTGACGGCAATGTTCAGGGTCAGGAACGACTTGCCGCTGCCGGGGTTGAAGGAGGTCAGGGCGATGACGTTCGACGCGGTGTCCTTGCCGGCCATGAACTCCAGGTTGGTGCGCAGCACGCGGAACGCCTCGTTGATGATGTCGCGGCTGCCCTCCTTGACGACCACGGCCTTCACCTCCTTCGGCCGCCTGCGGAGCAGTCCCTGCTTCTTCCGGACATACAGCGGTATTTCGCCGGCAAACGGCACGGTGAGGCCGTCCAGATCCTTGCGGCCACGCAGGGTGGTGTTGGTCGTTTCACGGAAGAAGACCACTGCCGTCGGGAGGAGCAGTCCGATGGCGAAGGCCACGAGCAGGATGTTCCTCTTGACGGGGGAGGAAGGCTCCGTGGGGCCTCCGGGCATGGTGATGACGCGCGTGTTGTAGGCGGTGAAGGCCTGCGACAGCTCGTTTTCCTCACGTTTCTGGAGGAGGAAGAGGTAGAGCGACTCCTTCACCTTCTGCTGGCGTTCCACGGAGAGCAGGTACTTGGCCTGCTGCGGGTTGGAGGCAATCTGTGAGGTGGCCTGTCCGCCGGTGCTCTGCTGGCTCCGGATCTGTGCGTTGAGGGAGACGAGCTGGTTGTCGATGGAGTTGACCAGTGCGCTGCGCATGGCGGAGAGGGAAGCGTCCATCTCGGCCACCAGCGGGTTCTTCTCGCTGCTGTGCGCCACGAGGCTGTTGCGGTCCAGCAGCTTCTCGTTGTACTCGCTGATCTGCGAGGAGAGCTGGGCGTTGTCGATGCCGGAGTTGGTGGGCAGGAGCTTGGTGTTGGCCGTGCCGCCGGTCAGGCTGTTGCGGATGTAGCGTGCCATATAGACCTGGTTGTTCAGGTCCTTGACGGCGGCGTTGGCGTCGCTGGCCTGCTTCATGTACATACTGGCGGCGGCCTGCACGTCGGGCAGCAGGTTACGGCTCTTGTAGGAGGAGATGTCGTTGTCCACGTGGCCCAGCTCGCCCTCGATGACCCCGAGACGGCCTCCGATGAACTCCGAGGTGCTGACGGCCACTTGGTTCTTGTCCTTCACCCAGTTCTCGTTGTAGACGGCGATGAGCGTGTTCAGCACATCTTCCGCGCGTTGGGTGGAGACATCCTTGAAGGAGAGGTTGATGATGTTGGACTTCTCGTCGGTCTGCGAGACGGAGAGGTCGGTCATATAGTTCGTGACGGTGAGGCTGATGGGGGTGTGGACGACGTAGAAGGGCACATCGGCACTCCTCTTATTATAATACGCGGTGGGGGAGACGGTGACCCGTCCGATGCCGCACCGAACCGGTTTGTTCAGCTTGCCCTTCACCTCCGCGTCGTCGGTGCCCGCCCCGTCGCGCTCGATGTCGGACAGGGTGAACGTGTCGTCCTGATTCAGTTGCAGGGTGAAGCTGGCGGATTCGTTGTCGGGCAGGCCGCTGATGGTGACGGTGACGGGGAGCTGGCGGCCATAGACCGTCTCGCGGTGGAACTGTCCGTCCACCTTATAGTCCATGTCGAGATGGAGGCGCGAGACCACCTCGCGCATCAGGTCGGGCGACTGCAGCGTCCCCATCTCGTCGTTGACGTTGGAGTGGGGCGTGAACAGGCCGAGGTCGGTAAACGACTCGACCTCGCTGGTGACGGACTTGCCCTTGGTGTCGTCCTTGACGAGGATGGCTGCGGAACGGGTGTAGACCGGCTGTACGGCAAGCAGATACCATACGGCGGCACTGAAGCAGAGTATCAGGGACAGTACGAACCAGTGCCACTTGCGGAGGCAAAGGTAAAAGAGGTCCAGGAGGTTGATGTAGTCCTGTTCGTTCTGTGACGTGGTGTTTCGTTGTTTGGTTGTCATGGATGTTTGTGTTTATGTCATTTGAATACCAGTACGCCGAGGGTCGTCAGCAGCGAGGCCAGCGAGAGCCAGAAGGAGGTGGAACGCACGTTGTTGCCGTTGACGGTGGACTGGCGGGCGCGGGTCTTGTTGGGTTCGACATACACCACGTCGTTCTGTTGCAGATAGTAGGCAGGGGAGGTGTAGAGGTGGTTGGCGGAGCAGAGGTTGACCCCGTAGACGCGCTGCGTGCCCCGTTCGTTGCGCAGCACCAGCACCTTCTCGCGCTTGCCGTAGATGGTGAGGTCTCCGGCCTTGCTCAAGGCATCGAGGACGGTGTAGTGGTCCTTGTCGATGTTGTAGTGGCCGGGATGGTTCACCTCGCCCAGCACGTCCACGCCGAGGTTCATGAACTCCACCGTCACCACGGGGTCCTTGATGAGGTCGTGCGACTGCAGCTCCCTTTTTACATAGGAGGCCACCTCTTCGCGCGTCATCCCCTGGATGTGGAGTGTGCCCAGGACGGGGAAGTCGATGTTGCCGCGCGCGTCCACCGTATAGCCCGAGAGGCCGCGGTTCGTGTTGATGGTACTCTCGGAACCCACCTGTTGGCTGACAATCGGGAGGTTGAACAGGTTGGTGAGGCGCAGGTCCTGGCTGTTGATCAGAATGGACACCTTGTCCTTCGGTCGGATGACGATTTCCGTGGCGGCGGTGACGGTCTGTTCGCTCTCGCCGGGGCGGAGGTCCTGGAAATAGGTGATGTGTTTCGTGGTGGAGCAGGAGCACAGGACGAAGGCTGATGTCGCCACCATCATGAGGTTACAAAATTTCATATTCGGTCATTGCTTTGTTTTATTTTACAAATGGAGTGTGTTTCGAGGGGTGTTTCCGGAGGTGCTTTTTTCGCAACAAGACGCTTTTATCAATCCTGCAAAACGATGAATCCTCTTCATTGTCAAGCAGTTGCGACGTTCCTTGTTTCGAGTTCGGGATTTCTCCCCGAATCTGTTGCTGATGCCGTTTCCATCGCAAAAAGCGGTCATTTTTGCCCTCGTTTCGGGCTGTTTTCCGGGGTAAAATACCCCTCCCTATTGTGTCTCACTCTTATGAAGAGTGAGACACTTTTTTGGAAAACATTGGTAACGGCTTGATATTCAGAGATTGACGAAAGCTACAAAAACGAGCGAAAAATTACGAATGGTCAACAAACAGGCACTTTTGTTGACCAAGTGACATAAATGGACAACATTTGTTCAAAAAAAATCTTTAGGTTTTTTGTTTATTTCCAATTAATTACGTACCTTTGCACCGAAAGTGTCTCACTCTTCATAAGAGTGAGACACTTTTTGGGGGGATAATTACAGCGCTTTTAGTATCCGTTCGTTCGCCTGAGCCACGGCCGTAGTGTCCAGTGAGGCGAGGTAGATGCGTGTGGTGGCTTCCGAGGTGTGTCCCATGGCCCGGCTGATGATGGAGATGGGGACGTTCTGGCTCTTGGCGGTGTCGGCCCAACTGTGTCGCGCCACGTAGGTGGTGAGCCGGACGGACAGTTTGAGGATTTGCCCGATTTTCTTCAGATTGCGGTTGACATTGCGCATACAGTGGAGGTACTGCTTGTGCTCGTTGCAGCCCACCACTTGGATGATGGGCAGCAGGAAGGGGCTGGACGGTACGTTGTACTTGTCGACGATGTCCTGCATGGGTTGCTCCCATTTGATGCAGATCCGTTGTTGGGTCTTGTGGCGGTGGTAGACCAACTGGTTGTCTTGCAGGTCGCTCTTCTTCAGAAAGGCGATGTCGACGAACGACATACCGCAGGTGTAGAACGAGAACAGGAAGAGGTCGCGGGCGTAGGCCAGTGCAGGATGGCGGGACAGGTCGAGATCGCGTATCGCCCGGATGGCCTCTATCGGGATGGCCCGCTTGGGAGTTTTGTCAATGCCCGTATAGGCGTGTTTGAACGGGTCGCGCTGTACCGTCAGTTTCTTGTCTACCGCACGGTTGTAGATGGCACGGAGGGCACGCATATAGAACGACACCGTGTTCATACCGATGCCTGCGAGTGAAAGGTGGACACCGTAGGCCATGATCATATCGGCATCGATTTCGTCGAACGACACGTCACGCCCTCCGCGGAATTTCATGAAACTGTTGAGGGCGTCGATATAGATTGCGGCCATCCGATCCTTGCCGACGCTCCGCAACTGCTTGGCCAACGCATCAACGAAGGCGGAGAGACTGGTGCCGTCGGCTGGCTGACGAAAGGCTTCCGTCAGGTCGTCGACGGTGTAGGGCGTTTTCGATGTCTCGAAACGCCGGAAGATGTCGGCCAACCGTCGGGTATCGGCGTGCAAGCCCTTGTCCACGAGGGTGAGGTGGGCGCGGCGTTTGGTGTCAACCGTCGGGGGACAGACCACGGTCATGCTCTCGGCATCCCATTCCCAGGGATAGAGCTTGTAGGTGGAACGGATCTTCCGTGTGACGCGACGGTGGGTGACTTGATAGTACAGGGTGCCTTCCTTTTCGGTGTAGGCAGAAGCACGTAGCTTGATACTTACAGTACTCATAATGTTGTTGGTTTTATGTTATAATATAAAATATGAGGGGGACAAAGGTAGTGTGTTTTTTTGGATTTGCACTACCTCTGGGCGAAGGTTTGCACTACCTCTGACGCTACGCGTCGAAGGTACTCACGTTCGGAAATGCTCAAATAAATTTGGCATTTCTCTCGCTTTGCACTACCTCTGGCCTTCGGCCGAAGGTACTCTCGCTCGGAAATAAAAGAAAAAACGAGTTTTTTCTTTGTATTTCTCTCACTAATTCGTACCTTTGCAGTATGGCACAAGAGAAAGTGACGTTCGACGAGGTGATGCGCGACTTGAAAGCGCGCAAGTTCAAGCCTGTCTACTACCTGATGGGCGACGAAGCCTATTATATCGACCGGATTGCGGACTGGATTGCGGAACACGTGCTCCAGCCCGAGGAACGGGACTTCAACCAAACGGTACTGTTCGGTTCGGATGTCACCGCGGCACAGATTGTCGATGCAGCCAAACGCTATCCGATGATGGCCGAACACCAAGTGATCATCGTCAAGGAAGCCCAACAGGTGAAGGACACGGAAGCCCTCGAACGCTATTTCAAGTCGCCCATGCCGTCCACCATCCTGGTGCTGTGCCATAAGAACGGGACGGTGGACGGACGGAAGCGCGAATACGTGAAGGCCATCCGGGAAGCCGGCGTGCTCTTCGAGAGCCAGAAACTCCGCGACCGCGACCTACCTGCGTTCATCGAACGCTACCTCAACGCGCACCAGGCTTCCATCGACCCCAAGTCCACCCAGATGATAGCGGACTATATCGGAGCCGACCTCCATCGGTTGACGGGAGAACTCGACAAGGTGCTGGTGGCACTGCCCGAGACCGACCGGCGGGTGACACCGCAGGTGGTGGAGGACCAGATCGGGGTGAGCAAGGACTTCAACGTCTTCGAGCTGCGGAACGCCATTGTCAACCGCGATGTGTACAAGGCCAACCAAATCATGAATTATTTTGACAGCAATCCGAAGGCCGGAGGACTCTATGCGGTACTCCCGTTTCTCTTCAGTTATTTCCAAAACCTGATGATTGCCTATTATTGTCCGGACCGGAACAACCGCGATGCCCTGGCCCAATGGTTGGAAATGCGGAGTGCGTGGGCGGTCACCGACTATGTGACGGGGATGCGGAACTACACCGCCATGAAGGTTTTCCAGATTATCTCCAAAATCAGGGAAACGGATGCCAAAACCAAGGGACTGGACAACCCCAATACGCCTCCTGAGGAGCTTGCAAAGGAGCTGATTTTCTATATTCTGCACTGAAAAAGGAGCTTTTTCGGGCTTCTTTTTTCTATTTCATCCGTTTCTCCAGACATAAAAAATCGGCCTCAAACGCTGATTCCAACTCACTTTTCCGGCATTTTTCCCCTCTGAGAATGGCGTATTTTGGAGCGATTCCAGCCCTCGTCCGAAAGGGACCCAAAATGAGAAAATCGGGGGATTTTCCAACACCGAAATTCAGCGTTAACAAAGATTATGGTTTTGTTTTGTGAATTTGAAAACCAAAATCAACAAGAAAGCTGAATAGGATTTGGGATTTATAAACACAAATAATAAGATTAAAGCAATGTTTGTAACGCTAAAGTTTAGAAGTTGAAATACAAAACAATCGGTTTTGAAACCCACATTCATAATTATGCAAGCAGGATGATACCTTATAAATAAAGAAAAACCAGTGGTTTATGCCGTTTGATACACGTAAACGCCCTTCTTGTACCCCCAGTTATGGGGGTGGATGGTATAAATGTGCTGTATACGCCACCGCTGTGCCGTAAATAACATAATCACAGCCAAATCATTGACTTAAACGGTTAAAACAAGGATAGATGTTACTTTTGATACTCAAAGTTTAGATTTCGATATTAAAACCTAAAGCAGCCGACTGCCGTCCGTTTGTCTTTTGAATTGTAAACTCAAAACCGAAATTTCAGAAACGCAAATTTTATCTTCATTTGTTGCAGGATTCAAAAATTCTGTTTACCTTTGTAAACCGAACGAAAAATATCTGTTTTACCCGAAAAATACCCCATTATGGAGATGAAAGACCGTATCAGACGCATCATGGAAGAGCAGCACATGAGCCAACAAGTGTTCGCCGACTTCATCGGATTGTCGGCTGCGACATTGAGCAGCATCTTCAACGGACGCACCCGTCCCACCCTCAATATCGTCGAAGCCATCAAAAAGAAGATTCCGGCCATCAACACCGACTGGTTGCTGATGGGTGTCGGAACCATGTATGCAGAGGCCGACGAGGGGGCGGCTGAGCCTTCCCCGGCTTCCACTTCCACCCCATCGGAGCCGACACTCGACTTTTCCCCTGTGCCGCAAGACCGCCCCATGGCCGCTCCGGGCTACCCTTATCCGCAGAGTGTAAAAAGTACACGTATGGATTTGAGGGACTTTGATGCGAAAAAACAGGACAAAGAACCGCGGAAAGTCACCGAAATCCGCGTGTACTATGACGACCAGACCTACGAGACCTTTGTTCCTGCCAAGTTGAAATGACGGAGCCTTTGGCCGTTAACACTCCTTTGCAAAACCTCTTAATATTCCTAAAATAACGGGTTGGAGACGCTGCCGCTCTCGTCCGTGTAGGGATATTGTCGTATCTTTGTGGAAAAATAGACTGATTTATGACCATCACTCTCATAGTACTGACTGTAACCATAGCGATGTTTGTCTGGGGGCGCGTGCGCGGCGATGTGGTCGCCCTGTCGGCCCTCATGGTGCTCACGGCCACCGGTGTGCTGACCACCTCGGAGGCATTGAGCGGTTTCTCGTCTCCGATAGTCATCATGATGGCGGGACTGTTTGTTGTCGGCGGTGCCATCCTACAGACGGGACTGGCCCATTCCGCAGGCAACAGCATCTCCAGACTGGCCAAGGGGAACGAGACGCGGGCGTTGATTTACGTCGTGTTGGCGACCTCCGTCATCGGGGCTTTTGTCAGCAACACCGGCACCGTAGCCATTATGATGCCCATCATCATGAGTATGGCGGCCAGTTCCGGCATCCGTTCGTCGCGCCTGCTGATGCCTGTCGCCTTTGCCGGCAGTCTGGGCGGTATGCTGACGCTGATCGGTACCCCTCCCAACCTCGTCATCAGCGAGACGTTGGAGGAGAACGGCTATGCACCCCTGGCGTTCTTCTCGTTCCTTCCCGTGGGACTGATCGTGCTGCTCATTGGACTGGCGGTATTGCTCCCGATGAGCCTGCTGCTGGTCAAGAAGAAAGACCGGCACGAAAGCGGCGGCCAAGGCAAGAGCCTGGACGATTTGGCGGTGCAGTACCACCTGTTCGACAACATCTACAAGTACCGCGTGGACGACGAACGGGGCGGACTGACCGGGAAGCGCGTGCAGGAACTGGATTTGCAGAGCCGCTACGGCCTGTCGATTCTCGAAATCCGCAACGAGACGAGGAACGCGCTGGGCAAGGAAATCCGGCAGAACATGGCCTGGGCCGGGACGGTCATCGGCAAGGGCGACATCCTGTATTTCTACGGAGACAAGCAGGGGATGGAGGCGTTGGCCAAGGACTACAGCCTGACGCGGATAGAGACCGACCGCCTGGACTTCTACGACATCGGCATCTCGGAAATCGTGGTGCTGCCGGGTTCGCGGCTGATCGGGACGCGCATCCGTGACTCCCGGTTGCGCGAGGACTACTCCGTCAATATCCTCAGCATCTGCCGGGACAAGGAATACATCAAGGAGGAGCTGGGCGACCACCGCCTGCGCAACGGCGACATCCTGCTGGTGCAGGGACAATGGAAGAAGATTATGCAACTGAACCACGAGAACGAGAACTGGGTGGTGTTGGGGAGGCCAGACCAACTGATGGAGAAGGTGTCGCTCGACTACAAGGCTCCGGCTGCCGCGGCCATCATGCTTCTGATGATCGTGATGATGGTGTTCGACGTGATTCCCGTCAGTCCCGTGACCGCCGTGATTACGGCTGCCCTGCTGATGGTGTTCGCCGGCTGTTTCCGCAGTGTGGATGCCGCCTACAAGACCATCAACTGGGAGAGCATCGTGCTGATTGCCTCCATGATGCCGATGTCCATCGCACTGGAAAAGACCGGCGTGTCGCAGATTGTCTCGGGCAATCTGGTGAACAGTCTGGGCGCCTTGGGGCCTTATGCCCTGTTGGCCGGGATGTATTTCACCACGTCGCTGATGACCATGTTCATCAGCAATACGGCCACGGCGGTGCTGATGGCCCCCATCGCGCTGACCGCCGCACAGCAGGTCGGCGTGAGTCCGTACCCCTTCCTCTTTGCCGTGACCCTGGGAGCCAGCATGTGTTTCGCCTCCCCGTTCTCCACACCGCCCAACGCCCTGGTCATGAAGGCCGGACGGTACTCCTTTATGGACTATGTATGGGTAGGACTGCCCTTGCAGGTCATCATCGGCATCGTCATGACGTTCGTACTGCCCCTGCTCTTCCCCTTTTGAGTGAAGGCCGGGCGGCTACTCTTCGACGTGCGAGAGCGAATGGAGGATGTTGTACAGCAGGTTGAAGGGCGACTCCTGCGGAAAGAGATACAGGTACCGGAGGGAATGGCATCCGCGCCGGAGCAGGGAACCGGAATGAAATTCGCGGACGAGCCGTTGCGCCTCCTTGGGTGACGTGGCTTCGGCAAACGGGATGTCGTCGGCCTTGAAGTCGAAGAGACAGACCAGCAGCGAGGCCGTGAGGCTGGCGGTATGCTTCATGTGGAGCTGGGCAATCCATGCGCGGATGCGTCCGTAGTCGATGGTGTCGCGCGTGGTGCGGAGATAGATGCCCAGTTCGACGAGCCGCCGCAGATGAATGCCCCGGGTGAGCAGGTTGCGCGAAATCCCCACCAGACGGAGCATGAACGACGTGGTGGCCTGACAGCCGTCCGCCGGAAGCTCCTTCTCTGCCTGTTGCAGCAGCCGACGGAGTTTCCGGCGGAGCAGCGGATTGCAGAAGCGTTGCTCCTGTTCCGCCAGACCGTCGCTGTCGTGTTCCGCCTGTTCGGAGGAAGCCTCGGCGACCGCCTCTTGCCAGCGGAGGTGCTGGCTCTCGTCGATTGTCAGAAAGAAATCACAGGCAGACCGCCGTATTCCCTCGTAGACCCATGGCGCGATGTCGTGGAGTTGGGCAAAGTCGATGACCCTGTTCCATTTCCAAGCCGACATGGGTTCCAGCGGCAGGTGCTCGTCGAAAGCCCCTTCGCGCAGCAAGCGAATACAGTTGCGCCGGATGATGTTCATGGCTTCTGTTACAGTGTGACGCCGTTCTTGAAGATGGAAATCTCGCGATAGCCATGCTCCTCGTTGCGTGCCAACTGGCCGTTGGCCACTGCCAATACCTTGTCGATGAACTCCGGCAGCAGCTCCTGCATGGTGCGTCCCTCCACGAGCTGTCCGGCCGAGAAGTCCACCCAGTGCGGCTTGTTTCCGGCCAGTGTCGGGTTGGTGGCAATCTTCATGGTCGGGACGAACGTGCCGAACGGCGTGCCGCGCCCGGTGGTGAAGAGCACGATGTGGCAACCGCAGGCCGCCAGGGCGGTGGCTGCCACGAGGTCGTTGCCCGGTGCCGACAGCAGGTTCAGTCCGTCGTGTTGCAGCCGGTCGCCGTATTCCATCACGCCGCTGACCGGTGCTTTTCCGCATTTCTGGGTGCAGCCCAGGGCCTTGTCCTCCAGGGTGGAGATGCCTCCGGCCTTGTTGCCGGGACTGGGGTTCTCGCCGACGGGTTCGCCGTGGGAGAGGAAGTATTCCTTGAAATTATTGATCATGGAAACGGTCTGTTGGAACAATTCGGGTGTCTTGCAGCGGTTCATCAGGATGGTTTCCGCGCCGAACATCTCCGGCACCTCGGTCAGCACACTGGTGCCGCCCTGCGCCACGAGCCAGTCGCTGAACTCGCCCACGAGCGGGTTGGCGGTGATGCCGCTGAAGCCGTCGCTGCCGCCACACTTCAGTCCGATGCGGAGGCGGCTGACGGGCACGTCGACGCGCCGGTCCTGCCGCGCCGTCTCATAGAGTTGGCGGAGCTGCTGCATGGCCGCTTCTACCTCGTCGCCCTCGACGCGCTGCGTCACCAGCAGCTTGATGCGGTCTTTGTCATAGTCGCCCAGCATGGCCATGAAGTCTTCAGGCTGGTTGTTCTCGCATCCCAGGCTGAGCACGAGCACGCCGCCGGCATTGGGATGGAGGCAGATGTCGCGCAGGATCTTGCGCGTGTTCTCATGGTCGTCGGAGAGCTGGGAGCAGCCGTAGTTGTGATGCCACGTCCAGATGCCGTCCACGCCCTCGCACCGCGTCTCGGCCTGCAGCCGGTGTGCCAGTTGTTCGGCAATGCCGTTGACGCAGCCGACGGTCGGCACAATCCATATCTCGTTGCGCACGCCCACGTCGCCGTTCTTGCGGACGTAGCCTTTGAAAGTCCGGTGCTCGTCGGCGATGTGCAGTGTGGCATCCACAGGCTGATAGGTGTACTCCAGCGTTCCGCTGAGGTTCGTCTTCAGGTTGTTCTCGTTCACCCAGTCTCCGGCCTTGAGGTCGGTGCTGGCGTGTCCGATGGGGTAGCCGTACTTGATGATGTCGTCCCCCTGCTTCACGTCCTTGATGAGCACTTTGTGTCCGGCAGGCGTGTCCTGGTTGAGGGCGATGGTCTGTCCGTCGATTTCGATGAGGTCGCCTTTCTTCTTGGCTTCGAGGCACACCACGACCGAGTCGGCGGGATTGATTTTGAGATAAGTCTTGAGTGGTTTCATCTTTATGCAGTAGTTTGGTTTGTATGTACAGTTTTCCGGGCTATCCGATGTTGGTGCGCCGGTAGAAGTCGATGTTCTCCTTGGTGAGGAGTTCGATGGGCATATAGTTGATAGGCTCCACCTCCTTCTTGAGCACGATGGCGCGGAAGAGGGCCTCGACGCAGGTGTAGCCCTGCATGAAGCCGTGTTGCGCGATGAGGAAGGAGATGCTGCCCTGCCGCACGCACTCCGCATTCTTCGGCACCATGTCGTAGCCCATGATTTGGACGTTGCGCCGGTTGGAGCGCAGGAGGAACTCGCCGACCAGATGCGCCTTGGAGTTGAAGGTGATGCAGTGGTGGACGAGGGGATGGGTGGTGAAGAACTCCTCCAACTGGTCGTCGTACTGTTTCCGGTCGTCGTCCAGCGACAGGTTCACCTCGGTGATGGCCACTTCGGGGAAATGGTCGTGCATATAGTGGCGGAATCCCGTCTCCCGGTTTTCCTGCTGTTTTGAAGCCACATTGCCGTTGCGCATCTGTTTCATCAGCATGATTTCCGTCTCGTGGGGAGCCAACATCATGAGGATGCGGGCGGCGAAATATCCGCTGGAGAACGAGTCCTGTCCGAAGAACGTCAGCGGCTTGAGGTCAGGCATATAGGAATCGAGCAGCACGAACGGAATCTGCCGCAGGTGCATCGTGTCGCAGTATCTGCGCATGACGTCGATCTTCGTCGGCACCATGATGATGCCGTCGGGCTTCTCCTTCAGACACTCGTCCATGACCTTCTCGAAGGTCTCGGAGAAGAACCGGTTGTAGTAGAGCAGCTTGACCGACACCTGGAAGTCGCGGAGCCGTTCGCAGGCCGCCAACGCCCCTTCCTCCACCTCGTCCCAGTAAGCCTCCGAGTCGTGTTTCGGCAGGATGCAATAGAACCGGTACGACTTGTTGTAGGCCAGGGCCGAGGCGTACATATTGGGCTTGTAGTCCATTTCCGCCAAGGCTTTCTCCACCTTTGCGAGTGCGCCTTTCGACACGTTCGGACGTTTGTGGAGTACCCGGTCGACCGTGCCGACGCTGACTCCGGCACGTTCGGCGATGTCCTTGATTCTGATTTTTTCCGTATTCATAATTCGCTTGCAAAGGTACGAATAAGCGAGAGAAATACAAAAAGAAAACCCGTTTTCTTTTTGTATTTCCGAGCGGGAGTATCTTCGAGGCGCAGCCTCAAAGG
>CAVJNH010000014.1:0-39216 GCA_963651005.1 Oscillibacter sp. MSJ-31 | reverse complement strand
GAACTGGTGGTCAAGAAGGGCAACGTGCGCATCGACAAGGGCGCAACGGTGAAGAAAATCACCATCTCTACAGAGGCTGCCCAGGACTTTGCTCCCACCATCTACTATGAGGAAGGTGCAACGATTGGTGAAGTTGACAGCAAGTGCAAGCAGGTCAAGGCTGCCTTTATCGACACGGAGAGCGACTTTGCCGATGCCATAAACAACGGCGGCACGGACTACATGCTGGCCAAGAACCTGACACTCAGCCGGACATACACCACCGGAAAGGCAGTCTCCATCGATCTGAGGAACAAGACGCTGACCGCCAAGGATCTCTTTGTAGCCGGCGGCGAGTTGACGCTGAAAAACGGTACGATTGCCCAGACGGACGGCGACGCACTGACTGCCGACACCAACGGTACGCTGACCCTTGATGGCATTACCTACAACGGACAGGCCAACAGCTTCTGCTGCGTCTTCATCAAGCAGAATGCACAAAACGCAACGGTCAATATCAAGAACAACTCGACTATCACCGGCGGTTATTACGCCTTCTCGACCAACGCATCAACCAATCCGCAAGTGGCCTCTGACTGTACAATCAATTTGGAGAACAGTAAGTTCATTGCCAACGAAACCGGTGCACTAATCAACATCCCGGCCACTGTGAGCATCAAGAACTGCGAGTTTTCCGGTAACCACCAGGGCGCACTGCTCCGTGGCGGTACGTACACGGACATCAGCGGTAGCACCTTCACCCTCAAAGCAGAGTTGCCTTTCGCAGACGAGAAGGGAAATACCGGAGAGAACAACTGGATGAAGACCTGGACAAGCGGTAACCAGACGGCCTTTGCTGCCCTCACCATCGGTAACTACATCAACACGGCCTACCAGTATCCGACCACGATTACATTCGGAACGGGCAACAAGACTGAAGTCACCGGCAAGTATGCCAGCAGCTTCCCGGCCATCCACGTCTGCGCCAACACCGCCGACGAGAAGGGTGTCACCATCACGAATATGAGCAACATCAGCGTTCCGACCTCCGGTTGCAAGACTCCGGCCATCGAGTACGGCACGACCAACATCAAGGTGGACGGAAAAGCCATCGAAGTTCCGTACATCAGCAGCGAGCGCGACTTCAATACAGCCATTACCAACGGCGGCGAATACAAAATGATGACCAATGTGAAGCTGAGCAGTCTGTACAGTGTAGAGAAGACCGTTACGGTTGACCTGAACGACAAGACGCTGACAACCCCGAGGATTACCGCAGAGAACAATGGCAACTTGACGCTGAAGAACGGTAAGATTACCCAGACAGGCAGTAACAAACTTGTTGCTGACGATAATGGTATTTTGAAAGTTGACCATATCCAGTACACGGGAGCGACCGATTGCTGCATCCTCATTGCAGAACACGCACAGAAAGCCACTATAGAGGTGTCCAACTCCACGGTCAATAGTGGTTACTATGCCTTTGGCACAAATGCCTCTAAAGATCCAGTGGCCAGTAATTGTACCATTAAGTTGACCAATAGTACTTTCACCGCTAAAGAGACTGGTGCGTTGATTAACATCCCGGCCACAGTGACGATTGACGATTGCACGTTCTCTGGCAACCACCAAGGTGCACTGTTCCGTGGCGGAACGTACACAGTCAACAACAGTCACTTCAACCTCAATGCTGAGTTGGAGACAAGTACAGACAACCATTGGCTGACAACATGGAGTGGCGGCAACTGTTGCGCCTTCGCTGCACTCACTATCGGCAGTTACGGAAATGGGTCTTACTACAAAGTGAATGCAACATTCACCGGCACAAACACCGCAAAAGTGGCCGGCAAGTACGCCAGCAAATACTCGGCCATCCACGTCTGCGCCTACGATGCTACGCAGCCTATCACCATTGGTGGAATGAACACGATTACGACTACCAGTAGTAAGACACCGGCCATCGAGTACGGTACGGGCAACATTACGGTGGACAATGTGGCTCAAGCTGCAAACATACCGGTTAAGCAATAAAGGTTCACTTCAACGCGTCACCGCCTCATCCTTGCGTGACGTAACCTCATAAGGAGTTCGGCAGGGGGATAATCCCTTGCCGGATTCCTGTGTTTAGTCAAAGGTACCACCTCAAGTGCCAACGAGAGTATACCTCATCGGTCATCGAGAGTATACCTCATGTGCCAACGAGGGTATACCTCATCGGCCTGTGAGGTTATTGTCCGCCACGGGGTTCCTGTTCAGAACACATAGGCGAAGGGGAGGAGCAGCGCAGTTACGGTGGGCAGATATTCTTTGAGGTCTTCCCGCAGTAGCTTCAATGCTTTCTGTATCCTATAGTCCACGGTCTTGGCCGATACATTCAACTCCTGGGCGATCTCTTTGTAGCTTTTGTCGTTGAACCGGTGTTGGACAAACGCCTGCCGATAGCTTTCCGGAAGTTTCCGGATAGCCTCGTGGATGCGGGTGATGAGTTCGTCGGTTTGGTAATCTTCGATGCTGCAATGGCCGGCGTGCCTTTCCCAATACGAGGTCTCCACCCGCCGTTTTGCCGCGTTCCTTTCTATCCGGTTCAGACATCTGGTATGTACTGCACGGAAGAGATATACGTGCAGGGAGGTATGGATCTCCACCTCCTCCCGATGCTTCCACAGCCACAGAAACAGGTCCTGCACGATTTCCTCCAAATCCTCACGGACAACGTATCTGTGTGCGTAGGCACAAAGCGGCTGGTAATATTTCCTGAAGAGGGCATTGAAAGCCTCCATACGGCCCTCTTTGACCAAGGCCAACAATGCTTTATCTTCTTCTAAGAATGTTTTGGTTTTCATTTGGACTGCCTGCTAAATGTGGCGCAAAATTAGCGTATTTTTATGAAAAACAAAAATAAAACCCATAAAAATCATTTTTCGTTTAGGAATTGTTGTCGCGCAGCTGTCATGGTTATAAAAAGGATAGAAAATGCAAGAAAAAGATATATCGATAGAAAACCTCCTTCCCCTTTATCTGGAAGGCTCCGTCACGCCGGAACAAGCCGACCGCGTGGAAAAGTGGCTGGAAGAGGATGCGGCGCATCGCGAGATTCTGGAGCAGGAAGTGGCACTCTATCGCGACACGGACGCACTCTTCACCATGGACAGCGTGGATGTGGAGCAAGGGTTGGCTGTGGTTCACCGGCAGATGCGCCGTGACCGGTTGAAGATATGGATCCAGAGAGTGGAACGGATAGCGGCAGTATTGTTCTTGCCGTTGTTTTTGTTTGCCCTGTGGCAGATGCACCATAACGGCCATTCCGAGGCCGTGCAGATGCTGACCGTCCGGACTGCTCCCGGCATGACCGCGACAACCACCTTGCCCGACGGCACCCGGGTGGTGTTGAACTCCAATTCCGTGTTGTCCTATCCAGCTCAGTTCAATGGCGACGAACGCCGGTTGGCCTTGACGGGAGAGGCTTATTTCTCGGTGAAAAAAGATGCGGAGCACCCTTTCATCGTGACAACGACTTCCGAAGACGCTGCGGTGAAAGTGTATGGTACCAAATTCAATGTGGAAACCTATCCGGAACAAAACACTTTCACGGCCACATTGGAGGAGGGCAGCATCGCCCTGCTTTATAAGGATGACCGTCAATGTGAACGGGAGCGCAAGATCGTACCGGGCGAGAAAATCGTTTATGACCAGACCCGGAGAGCGGTACAGGTGGCTCCGGCCGATGTGGATGTCATGACGGCATGGACCACGGACAAACTGATTTTCAGGAACACCTCCATCAAGGATGTGCTCAACACCCTGTCCAAGCGATATGAGGTCCAGTTTGCGGTCAAGAACAAGCAGGTCTATCGGAACTCCTTTACCGGGACACTGGAGAAACAACGTTTGGAGCGTGTGTTGGAGATTCTGGAACTTTCATCAAACATCCAGTTCAGATATAAGAAAGATGCGGATGTGAACCAAGTGAAACAAACCATCGAAGTGTACTAACCCTTAAAAAAGAATGAAAATGAACAAGTCATCGCCATAACAAAAAGGATGCAGGATGATACGGCCATACCATCCTGCACGAGTCAGAGTAACAACCATTTGCAGCAATGCAAACAGAATATTACCTTTAACCTTTACAAAAGTATGAAAAATCAACTAAAAACAAAGCATTTCCTGCGCAGAGTAACGTTTTTTTGCTTTTTTTTGCTAATTAATGCATTCGGCGCGATGCCTGTCCATGCGCAAAAAGTATCCGTGGATGGCAAAACGGTCACGGTACAGAAAGTGATGTCACAGATAGAGGCACAGACGGGCTATAAGTTTTTTTACAACAACCAAGTCAATCTGGACAGAACCGTATCTCTCAAGGCAAACAATGAGGACCTTTCCGTTGTCCTCCAGAAATTGTTTGCCCATACCAATGTCTCGTATAAGATTATCGACAAAATCATCGTCTTGAGCGTAGCTGACAACCGGCAAACCGCTCCGAAGACCGGTGCCGCACTCCAACACAAGATTACGGGCAAGGTCACAGACCCACAGGGCGAACCGCTCATAGGTGCCACCATACAAGTGGCTGGACAGGACGGTACGGGTGCAATTACCGATTTGGACGGTAACTTTAATCTTGAAGCACCGGCAAATGCCAAGATTGTCGTTTCCTATATTGGTTACAATCCCAAGGAAGTGGTCGTAAAAGGACAAGGACAGATTCATGTGTCTTTGACGGAGAATGTCAAACAACTTGACGCTGTTGTCGTCACGGCGTATGGTACGCAGACCAAGCGTGACATCACCGGCTCCATCGGCACCATCAACTTTGACGATTTGGGCGACATTCCCGCAGGACAGTTCTCGCAGAAAATCCAAGGAAAGTTGGCAGGCGTACAGGTCAACCAAGGTACTGGTGTTCCCGGACAGGGCATGAGTGTAAAGATTCGCGGTGCAGCCTCACTCTCCACCACGGCCACTCCCCTGTATGTCGTGGACGGATTCCCTCTGGTGGGCGACATCAACAATATCAATCCCTGTGAAATCGAGTCCATGTCGGTGTTGAAGGACGCTTCGGCTACTGCACTTTACGGCTCTCGCGCCGCCTTTGGCGTGGTGATGATCACGACAAAAAAGGGCAAGGCAGGAAAGACGAGTGTGGATGCCAATGTGTACATGGGTATTCAGAGTGTTCCTCAGAAGGGAAGACCCGATATGATGAACGGCACGGAATGGGCGCAATTCAAGAAAGAATCCTACGAAGACCTGGGTGTTGCCGTACCGGATGCCTATCAGAATCCTTCCCAGTATGGCAAAGGTACCGATTGGTATGATGCCATGCTGAGAGATGCTGTCATCCAAGACTATAATGTGGCCATACGCGGTGGTTCAGAGCGCTTCTCCACCTCTTTGGTGCTGGGCTTCTTCAATCAGGACGGTGTTGTGCTGAACTCAGACTACAATCGTTTCTCGGTCCGTTCCAATTCCGAATTCAATTTCAACAAGCAGGTGAAGCTGACGTTCAGTGTAGCCCCGACCTATAGTTTTGAGAACAGGCCGTCCACCGACGGTGCGTTCTTCGGTGGCAGCGGACTGTTGGCCAATGCAGCCCTGACTTCCCCCATCTTGAAGTATCAGGATGAAGACGGCAACTATCCGGTAGCGGTGACTACGCCCGGCATTACCTCTGTGGATACCCCCAACTGGGTACGTTCCATCAAGGACATCAAGAACCACAGAACCATCAAGCGTCTTCTGGCCAACACCTCCCTGGAGGTTAAGCCCATCGACGGTATGTTGCTGAAAACCTCCTTGGGCACAGACATTGGCTCTGAGAATCATTTCTATTTCCAACCCTCTACTGCCGGACGGGCTTTCGCTGCGGCACCGAGTGCCATCAATGCCAATCTCGCAGATGCCAACAACAGATACTATTCGTGGTTGTGGGAGAATACCGCCTCGTTCGGCAAGACCATCGGCGACCACACCTTTGATGTCTTGGCCGGTTTTACAGCCCAACGCTTCCGGAGCGATTACAGCAGAATCAGTGGCAGCAACTTCGCCGATGACCGCGTGCAGACGATTGACGCCGCATTGGTGAAGTACAATCCGACGCAGGACATCCAGGAGTGGAGCATGGTGTCTTTCTTGGGACGCATCAATTACAACTATAAGGAAAAGTACCTGTTGAGCGCAAGCATCCGTCGCGACGGTTCTTCCCGCTTCGGAAAGGAAAACCGCTGGGGTAACTTCCCCGCAGTGTCTGCCGGTTGGCTCGTCAATGAGGAACCGTTCATGAAACCGTTTTCCTGGCTGTCGTTGTTCAAGATCCGTGCCAGTTATGGCATTACCGGTAACAACAATATCGGCAACTATACCCAGTACAACGTAGTATCCAATGCCAATGCCGTGTTCGGATCTACCGTGGCCAGCGGTATTCGCGTGACCAACTTGGGAAATGTGGAACTGGGTTGGGAAAAGACGGCCGAGGCCGATTTCGGCGTAGACCTCTCTTTCTGGAACAACCGTATCACGTTCACCTACGACTATTATAACAAGACCACGAAAGACCTGCTCTATTCTCTTTCCGTGCCCAGAGAGTCCGGTTTCTCCAGTTTTATGGGCAATGTGGGCAAATTGCGGTTCTGGGGGCATGAGTTCAGTGTAAACAGCCATAACCTGACGGGGGCGTTGAGATGGGACACCAACTTCAACATTTCTTTCAGCGACAATAAAGTGTTGGAATTGTCTGGGCTGTCCGACCAATTGGTGGCCTATACCGGTTTTGTCTCTACCATCACGAAAGTCGGTGGGCGCATCGGACAGTTCTATGGCATGGTGCAGGAAGGCGTATATAAAGACCAGAACGATTATGACCATTCGCCAAAGGCTGTGGATTCCGAGGTCGGCACCATCAAGTTCCGTGACATCAACGGCGACGGACAGATTACATACGATGAAGTAGACGGAGACAAAACGGAAATCGGCAATCCGCTGCCCAAGTTCACCTACGGAATGACCAATACCTTCTACTACAAGAACTTCGACCTGTCCATTCTGGCCACAGGCTCGTATGGCAACAAGATTGCAACCCCGATGGAGCAAGGCATGACCAACCTGGACGGCTTGTTCAATGTGTTGAAGGAAGTGAAGGACAGATGGCGTTCACCGGAAAATCCCGGTGCCGGTCTGTACGGCAAGACCACCAGTGGCACCGGCCGGGAGCGTGACCAGTTCCATTCCAGATACGTGAAGGACGGAAGTTACTTCATGATTAAGAACATCACGCTGGGTTACACGTTACCGAAGAATGCCATTCGGTTTGTCAACACGTTGAGGATTTATGCCAGTGTCCAGCAGGCTTTCGTGTTTACCAAGTATAAATACGGGAACCCGGAGGTGGGAACCAACTTTGACGGCAGCACGCCCAGCTCGTTGCTGCAAGGCATTGACTATTCCACTTATCCTGTACCCAGAACATTCACTTTGGGCTTGAACGTATCTTTTTAACCTTAAAACGACAGAGTTATGAAATATTTTAAGATATTATTTTTAGGACTGTTGCTGTCTTCCTGTGACAATTTCCTGGATATTCCTTCAAAGACAGCGTTGAGTACGGATGTGTATTACCAGTCGCAAGAGGACTTTGAACATGGATTGAATGGCATCTATTCCATCTTGCGCGACTTGTACAGTGGCAGCGACGGTGCATGGGCGATGGGCGAGTTGCGGTCTGACAACACCACCTATGCTTTTAATCCAAACGACCGTGGTACGATTTCTGCGGAGTTCGTGAAGAACTTTCTGGACGATGCCAACAACTCCGTGTCTTACCACAAGTATGCAGATGATTACAGCATCATCTCCAATGCCAATTATCTTCTGGAAAATATCGACGCAGTGACTTTTGACCAACAGGCCAAAAACAACATCAAGGGGCAGGCGCTGTTCTTGCGGGCTTTCGCTTATCTGGATTTGGTGCAGTATTTTGGCAAAGTGCCCATGCACCTGACGCCCGTAAAGAAACTGAGTGACGCAACCCAACCGTTGGCCAGTGTGGATTCGGTCTATAATCAGGTGATAGCCGATGCAAAGCAAGCGATAGCATTGTTGCCGGACAAGGCTGCGCAGGAGAGTGGACGGGTCACCGTGGGGACGGCCAAAATGTTGCTGGGCAATGTATACATCAATCTGAAAAAATGGGCTGAGGCTGAGAATGTGCTGAAAGAGATTAGCGGTTATCGTCTTTTGGACAACTATGCCGATGTGTTTGATCCTGCCAACAAGAACAATGAAGAGTCTTTGTTTGAAATTCAGTTCAAGGAAGGCAATGACGGATATGCCAGCAATTTCTTCTACGTGTTCCTGGCCCAGCCCATTACTGCAGAAGAGGCTTCTGCCGTGACCGGAATCCCGGAGGTGGCAAGAATCGTGGAAGGTTACAATATTCCTACGCCCGACATCATCAAGGCTTACGAGGAGGGGGATGTCAGGAAGGACGCTTCCATCGGTATGCTTGTGGCCCACGGCGAGAAATACCCTTATATCAAGAAATATTGTCACACCCACGCCGTCACCGGCATCACCAACGACAACTGGCCGGTGTACCGTTATTCCGAAACCTTGCTGTACATTGCCGAGGCGTTGAACGAACAGGGCAAGACCGCCGAGGCTTTGACGTATCTGAACCAAGTCCGCAAAAGAGCGGGATTGGCGGCCAGTGCAGCTTCCGGCCAGTCGGAGGTGCGGGGAGCCATTCTGAACGAACGGCGGGTGGAACTGGCGTTTGAGAATAAGCGGTGGCTCGACCTGGTACATTCGGGCCAGGTGGAAGCCGTGATGAAAGCGTATGGTGAACGCGTCAAGGCCAATCCGCAGGATTATTATTTCCCGGCGGGATATGGGGTAGCTCCGCAGTCGTACACCGATATCAGAGTGCTGTTCCCCTTGCCTGCAGCCGAGGCCGCTTTGACCACCTATTTCTAAGTGTTGACCGAAGAGGGCGTGTCGCTATGGAGGAAGACATGCCCTCTTCCTCAAAATATAAAAGTGCGTTAGTATGAGACATTATGCCATATTTTTTCTCTTGTGCGTGCTGATCGGCAATGCCGATGCCAAGCAGCGGACTTCCATCGCCCGGATGAGGGTGGAATATCAGACCACCCCTCTCGCTGTGGAGGAGGCTCGTCCACGCTTCAGTTGGCAGATGGAGGCGGATTCCACGTCCAGGAATTGCTGGCAGAAGGCTTATTCCATTACCGTGACTGATGAGCAAGGCCGAGTGGCATGGAACTCGGGGAAGGTATTCGACCCTCAATCGTTGAATGTACGTTATGCCGGCAGGAGTTTGCAACCTCAGACCCGATATACTTGGCAACTGACGGTGTGGAATCAAGATGATACGCCCAGCACGCAACGGTCTTGGTTTGAGACGGGACTGATGGCCGACGGCCATCAAGACAAGGCATGGAAAGGTGCTCGGTGGATTGGGATGCCTGAGGAGGGGAATGTGCTGTATGCACCATATCTCCCTGTGTTTGAGTTCACTGTTTCGATACAGTTGGACGAGCGCAGCAAGACCCGACAGGCGGCTTTCCTGCTGGGGGCAAACGACAAGCGGCTGATGGATGCCAACAAGAACATCCATCATTTGCAAAATGCGCAGGACAGTTCATACGTGAAGTTTGAACTGGACACGCAGGGCTTGGATGGGAACGGGGATGCTTCCTTGGTCGTTTACAGGGTAGGATATGCCAAAGAGGACAAGAAAGGTGTGCCGCTGAAAGTGCTTCCCATACCGATAGAGCTTGTTCACAAAGGAAACCGTTATCAGAAACATCGGGTGGCTGTCGCTGTCAATTTGGGCAATACGGAAGTCTTTGTCGACGGACAGCGCATCGGAAAAGTGGCCTTGAACCCGAACGGGCAAGGAGGCGACTTCTTGGCTTTTCCGGTATTGGCTGATGTAGGGGTGGCTGTCAATAAAGGACAGGTGGCTTCCTTCTCCGATGCGGAAGTGTACGCTTTCAGAAGTCCTTCCAATCGGATAACAAGGGTGGCTGAGATTGAACAGACCATGGATGGGCGCAAGTCGGCACAGTTGCTGACGGTTGATCCCAGCAGGAAGTCCATGCCGATGCTTCGGACCGGTTTTGAAATCCACAAGGAGGTGGTTTCCGCCCGGCTGTATATCACCGCCCGTGGGGTGTATGATGCCTATATGAACGGAGAACGGATCAATGTCGGTTATCTGAATCCCGGCGCAACCCAATACAACAGAACCCATATCTATCAAACGTATGATGTCACCTCCCGTCTGCATCCGGGACTGAATGTCTTGGGAGCTGTCCTGGGCGAAGGATGGTGGAGCGGCGGTTCGACCTTTCAAGGAGAGAATTGGAACTATTTCGGAGACCGGCAGTCCTTGTTGGCAAGGCTATACATCAAATACAAGGACGGTACAACCCAGGATGTAGTGACCGACCCGGCGGCATGGCAGTGTTACGACGATGGTCCGTGGGTCTATGGCAGCCTGTTTCAGGGTGAGGTCTATGATGCCTCTAAAGAAGAGAATATACAGGGATGGTCGCACCCTACCTACGACGCAAGCCACTGGAGACCGTGTGTGGAGATTCCGTTGGCCGGTCATGTCAGTCATGATGGATGGGGCACGGCAATGGCTCCGGACGACTATTCGGCCTTCAAACTGCAGGGACAACGGGGCAATGCCATTCATCCGGTTTGTGAGTTGACGGCGCTGTCGGTCAGGGAAGTCCGTAAAGGGGTCTTTATCTATGACATGGGGCAGAACATGGTGGGTGTCCCTCGCATCACCTTCAAAGGGTTGCCCCCTTCTGCACAGGTGACCATGCGCTATGCGGAGGTCTTGTATCCCAGTCTGCCGGAATATGCCGGGGATGAAGGCATGATGATGCTGGAAAACATCCGTGCGGCAATGGCACAGGACATTTACGTGGCGAAGGGTGGCGTGGAAGTGTATTCCCCCCGGTTCACCTATCATGGCTATCGTTATATTGAAATATCCGGTATCGGGAAACCATTGCCTGTCGAAGATGTGAAGGGTGTTGTCCTGAGTTCCATCCATCAGATGAGTTCCGGTTATCGGACCTCCAACGAGAACGTCAACCGTCTTTGGGAGAATGTGAAATGGTCTTCCATGGGCAATTTCTTCTCCATTCCGACGGACTGTCCGCAGCGCAACGAACGTATGGGGTGGGCGGGCGACATTTCCGTCTTCTCCAGAACGGCTTCCTACATGACGGATGCTGCAGTGTTCTTGCGCGATTACCTGCAGGCCATGAGGGACGTGCAGACCCCAGAAGGAAGGTTTCAGGATATTGCCCCGGTAGGTGGCGGCTTTGGCGGACTGCTTTGGGGCAGTGCCGGCATCACGGTGCCGTGGGAATGTTACCTGCAATATAATGACACTGTCTTGCTCAAGGAACATTATGCCGCCATGAAGCAATATCTGGAATATGTGAAGAGCCATTACATTGATGCTTCTACGGGTCTTGTCGTACAGCAGCGCCAGTGGGGCGACTTGGGCGACTGGCTCGGGCTGGAGGATGAACGCAATGACAAGTCTTTGCTGTGGGAGTGCTATTATATTTACGACTTGCAACTCATGCAGAAGATGGCCACAGTGTTGGGCTACACGGAAGAGGCAGCCTGTTATGGGAAGTGGTGTAATGAGCGGATGGAGTTGTTTAATTCCACTTACATTGATGCGGCTTCCGGAAAAACAATAGCATCGTCCTTCGACAAGCAACGGGAGGGGCAGCTGGTGGATACCCAGACCTCCTACGTCCTGCCCTTGGCTTTCGACATCGTGAAGCCGGCCTTGAAGTCGAAATTCATTGACAATCTCAAGGCGACCATCCTGCGCGAAAACCATACAGACAAGGGCGAATACTGCCCTCCCTATTCCCTGATGACGGGGTTTATCGGTACGGCATGGATAAGCAAGGTGTTGTCCGATGCCGGGCAGGACGGTCTGGCCTATCGCTTGCTTCGGCAAGAGGCTTATCCCTCTTGGTTGTATCCTGTCACCCAGGGGGCAACGACGGTTTGGGAGCGTCTCAATTCCTATACCAAGGAGAAGGGCTTTGGCGGCAATAACCGGATGAACTCCTTCAATCACTATTCCTTCGGTGCCGTGGCTGCCTGGATGTACAACTACTCGTTGGGTATTCAGAGGGATGAACGGCATCCGGGATTTCGGCATTTCCTGTTGCAACCTGTTCCTGATGAGGCCGGTGGTTTGCAGTATGCGGATGGTTTTTACGACAGTATGTATGGGCGGATCGAAAGCCGATGGGAACGCCAAGGGAACAAGATAATCTATACGTTTTCCATCCCAGCCAACACCACGGCCACGGTCAGTTTGCCGGCTTCCTCGATAAAAGCGGTGCAGTTGGACGGCAAACGCTTGAACAAAAGGTCATGCAGGCTGATTGGCAATAGGATCGTGTTGGAATTGCCTTCCGGCATTTTTCAATTCCAAAGCAGAATGAAAGCGGAGTGAAAGTGGGGAGAAAAAACGGAAAACGTTTTGCGTTTCCAACGGATTGTTGTAACTTTGCGGTCAGTTTAACCAAAACACAAAACAACGGATATGAATAATATGAATAAAATGAGAAATACAATTTTGCTTTTTATGGCAGGACTGGGAGTGATGACCGTCAAGGCCCAACGTCCCCCGATAACTCCTGCTTGGGCTTTCTCCCATATCGTGTGGGAAGACAGCCTGAACAATACGGCAGGAAGCGAGAGACTGATAGATGCGTATGCGAAACACGACATTCCGGTAGATGCCATTATAATAGACAGTCCGTGGAGTACCTCATACAATGATTTCCAGTGGGACAGGAAAAGATACGCGGATCCGGCCAAGATGATCGGCGGATTTGCTTCCAAAGGAATCAGAACGATCCTGTGGTTGACGGGCAATGTGAATATGGATGGTAAAGACACTCCTTTGCGGAAAAGTGCATCTTATGATTATGTCACGAAACAGAATTATGGCGTGAATGACAATAGTCCGTATGTGTGGTGGAAGGGGGTCGGACAACATATCGACTTCACCAATCCCAAGGCAACGGAATGGTGGTACTCCCAGTTGGACCAAGTGTTTACAGACGGCGTTTGTGGTTGGAAGGTAGACCAAGGCGAGTTCTGGCTTCCCAAGTGCTTCAATACCTCCGTAGGTTTTATGAGCAATCAGGAATTCCGTCATTACTATTATGATGCGATGTATGACTATACCGTTGCAAGGAAAAAGGATGGTGTAATCATTGCACGCCCATACTCCCATCAAGGGGGGCTTGCTGCCAGTGTGGAGAAGGTCAATCTTGGATGGTGCGGAGATTTTAGTGGCGATTGGAACGGCTTGAAACAGCAAATAGACAACATTTACCGTTCGGCTCAATATGGGTATGGTGCTGTCGGATGCGAGGTCGGCGGATTCTATCAGAAGAAATCTTCCAGCAAGCAGTTCTTGCGTTATATCCAGTTCGGCTGTATGACGGCTTGTATCATCAATGGTGGTGAGAATGGGGCCTTTTCTTCCCATCTGCCATGGTATCATGGGACAAAGGTCTGTCAAGCGTACAAATGGTGCGTGAACTTTCACAAAGAATTGGCTCCGTATATGTTCTCTACTGTTGTGGATGCCCACCTCTATGGTGGCTCGCTCATCCAAAAAACATCCGTCGAGCACTTCAGCCATCTCGTGGGAAGGGACATTTTCACGAAAGCCATTGTTTCGGATGATGACCGGTGTGAAGTCCTGTTGCCTGACGAAGGGAAATGGGTGGATTTCTGGACAGGCCGGGAATACAATGCCGGCGAAAGTGTTTGCCGTAGTTTTAGTGGCATAGAGTTTCCCCTGTTCGTGAGAAAAGGAGCCATCATCCCTTTGAAGATAACAAATTCGGTGACGGGAATGGGTAAGCCCTCCTTTGCTGGAAAACGGGTGTTTTACATGATACCCAACGGTGTCAGTTCGCAGAAATTTTATCTTCCTGTAAGTGACGGCATTGACTATTTTACCTGTTCCGTCACGATGGATGAGATGGCCCGTTCCATTCGTCTGGCATCCGAACGGCCTATCGATTGCATCTTCATCGTGAAAATGGGGAAGAAGCCCAAGGCCATTACGGGAGGCTCTCTGTTGGATTATAAAGACGGTAAACTATACATAAAGGCAAATGGCGAAAAGATTGACGTGGTCATGAATTAACGGCATTGCCCGGAAATGCCGTCCTTATTGCCGAACGACGTGTTTGCGGTAGGAAAATTGCAATTTCTTATGGAGTTGCGATGTTTCTACCGCAAACTTTTGTATATTTCCTCTGCATTCGCTGCTTCAAAATTTGGTTTTTCGCTCACTTAATCGTATCTCTGGCCTTCGGCCTTAGATACTCACGCTCGGAAAAACTCAAATTTGCCTTCGGCTTATTTTGTCGCGACTCAGCAGAGCAAAACGAGTTTTTCTCTGCATTCGCTGCTCCAAAATTTGGTTTTTCGCTCACTTAATCGTATCTTTGCAGGCAAAAGTCATTAGGATGATTTAGAAAGGAGAAAAGATGGACACCATAAAAATGACACGGGAAGAGGCCGTTAGACGTTGGAATGCCTCAAAGGAAACTAAGCGGAAAATGGTTGAAAAACTGGAACGTTTAGTGCGCAATAGCTGTTTGGAACGTACCGGCAAGGAGCCGACAGGGGTTGAGGTATGGTAGTTTGAACAACAAAATAACTAAAAACCGTGTGACATGAGAAAAACATTGCTGCTCCTGACCGTGTGGACCGCCCTCGTATCGGCTTCGGCCCATTTCGGCTATTTCGACTATGTGGAGCGGTAGGCCGGAGGACAAGTCCAAGGACTAAATTGCCGGGCGGCGAGAGAAAAAGCGGAAAACGTTTTGCGTTTCCAACGGATTGTTGTAACTTTGCAGGCAGTTTAACCAAAACAGACAAAGAACAATGGACGACTACCCGGCGGATAATTACAGTTCGTAGGCGGGAGGAACGGCAAGGCAAGACTGCTAATCCTCTTGCCGCAGACCACATTTGCCCTAAACAAGGATTAGCACAATGAAGACATTCTGGAACACGAACCAGGGACTGAACCAACTCAAGGAGTGGCAGCCCAATTGCTGGATACAGGTGACCTGTCCGACGGAAGAGGACGGCCAACTGCTGGAAGACCAGTACCACATTCCCGACTATTTCCTCTCGGACATCAGCGACACCGACGAGCGGGCACGCTATGAGTACGACGACGGATGGATGCTCATCATCCTCCGCATCCCCTACGTCAAGGAGGTGCGCTCGCGCACGCCGTACACCACCGTGCCGCTGGGCATCATCCACAAGCGCGACGTGACCATCACCGTGTGCTACTACGAGACCAACATGATGATTGACTTCGTGTCGTTCCAGCAGAAGCGCGGCGAGGGCTTCACCGACCACGTCGACATGATTTTCCGCCTCTTCCTGTCGTCGGCTGTATGGTATCTGAAGCGGCTCAAGCAAATCTCCATGCTCATCGACAAGGCCAAGCGCAACCTCGACCGCGAGGTGAACAACGAGAGCCTCATCGGCCTTTCGCGCCTGCAGGACTCGCTCACCTATTTCAACACGTCCATCCGCGGCAATGAGGTGCTGCTCTCGAAGCTGAAGTTCAAACTGCAGATCGACGAGCTGGACGCCGACCTCATCGAGGACGTGAACATCGAGATGACGCAGGCGCGCGAGACCACCAACATCTACTCGAACATCCTGGAGTCGACGATGGACACCTACCAGAGCATCATCAACAACAACATGAACACCATCATGCGAACGCTCACCTCGGTCACCATCATCCTCATGCTGCCCACGCTCATCTCCAGTTTCTTCGGCATGAACCTCATCAACGGCATGGAGACGAACCCTGCCGGATTCGTCATCGCCATCATCCTGTCGCTCATCATATCGGTGATGTCGTGGGCCTTTTTCCGGCACAAACGCCTTATTTAGGGCAGAAAAAAGCACTTTTCCGGCCGAAAATTAGGCCGTTTCAGATATTTTGCGTACTTTTGGAGCCTGTATGTGGACGCTAACCCATTTTAAGAACTCAAAAAATTAAGATGATGGACTCTCAAGAACAGACGCTCGAACAGGAGCGCAAGCAGTATCAGAACAAACAGGAAGTGCTCGATCGCGTGCGCGAGATAGCACAGGGACAGGATGCCCCGCAGAAGGACGAAGTGGACTACCTCAAGACGGTATTCTACAAGTTGCATACGGCCGAGCGCGAGACAAGGTTCAAGGAATACGTGGCCAACGGCGGCAATCCGGACACCTATCAGATCCTGCCCGACGAGACGGAGGAAGCCTTCAAGGCCGAGATGGGAATCATCAAGGAGAAACGCCAGAAGCTCTTCCTCGAACAGGAGCAGGAGAAACAGGAAAACCTGCAGAAGAAACTCGACATCATAGAGAAGATCAAGGCCATGGTCACCTCGCCGGAGGAGGCCAACAAGGCGTATAAGGACTTCAAGGCACTGCAGGAGGAATGGAAGGAAATCAAGAACGTGCCGGCGGAGAAGGCCAACGAGCTTTGGCGCAACTACCAGCTCTACGTGGAGCAGTTCTACGACCTGCTCAAGCTCAACAGCGAAGCGCGGGAATACGACTTCAAGAAGAACCTGGAGAAGAAGACCCGCCTCTGCGAGGCCGCGGAGAAGCTGGCCGAAGAGCCGGACGTGATCAGTGCGTTCCACCAGTTGCAGAAGCTCCATCAGGAGTACCGCGAGACGGGGCCCGTGGCCAAGGACCTGCGCGAAGACATCTGGACACGGTTCAAGGCAGCCTCCACCGTCATCAACAAGAAGCACCAGCAGTATTTCGACCAGCGCAAGGCGAAGGAGGAAGAGAACCTGGCGCGGAAGACCGCCCTCTGCGAGAAGATAGAAGCCATCGTGGCCGAAGAGAACAAGGGCAGCGGCGACTGGGACAAGCACACCAAGGCCATCATGGAGCTGCAGGCCGAATGGAAGACCATCGGCTTCGCCCCGCAGAAGATGAACGTCAAGATATTCGAGCGTTTCCGCAAGGCCTGCGACGAGTTCTTCGGCAAGAAGACCGAGTATTTCCGCTCCAGAAAGGAGGAATACAAGGCCAATGCCGAGAAGAAACGCGCACTGATAGAGAAGGCCAAAGCCCTGCAGGACTCCACCGACTGGAAGTCGACCAGCGACAAGTTCGTCAACCTCCAGAAGGAGTGGAAGACCATCGGGACGGTGCCCCGGAAGCTCGGCGACCAGTTGTGGAACGAGTTCATCGGCATCTGCAACAAGTTCTTTGAGGCCGCCAATGCCGCCGGAGCCGGAACGCGGAGCAACGAACACCAGAACCTGGCCAAGAAGCGCGACATCATCGCGCAACTGAAAGCCCTCACCGAACAGACCGGCGAGGACTTGCAGAACAAGGTGCAGCAACTGGTGGCCGAGTTCCAGGCCGTGGGCCACGTGCCCTACAAGGAGAAAGACAAGGTCTACGACGAGTTCCGCGCCGTGGTGGACACGATCTACAAGACGCTGAACATCAGCATCGCACAGCGCCGCCTCAGCAACTTCAAGGACAACCTGCGCCAGATGGCGGAGCGCGGCGAGAACGCACTCGACAACGAGCGTGCCCGGCTGATGCGCCAGTATGAGCAGTTGAAGAGCGAGGTGCAGACCTACGAGAACAACCTCGGTTTCCTCAACGCCTCCTCCAAGAAGGGCAACTCGCTGATTGACGAGATGAACCGCAAGGTGCAGAAGCTCAAAGACCAGGTGCAGCTGGTGCGCGAGAAAATCAAGGCCATCGACAGCAACAAGCAGCAGGAATGAGCAGGCTATGGACAGATAACTCTTCAGGCAGGAAAAAATAACTTTCTCGGCAGAGAAAAATATTTCTCTGGGCAGGAAAATAAAAGGAGGCGGGTCTCGTGAAAGACTCGCCTCTTGTCTTAGTCGGGATTACTGGACTCGAACCAGCGACCTCGCGCCCCCCAGACGTGTGCGCTACCAACTGCGCTAAATCCCGATAAGCGACTGCAAAGGTACTCGGTTTATTTGTAACAACCAAATTTTTGCTCTATTTTTTTTGTTTTTCCCCTTATTTGTATTATCTTTGTATCTATAAATAAAGAATGGCACGACTATGCAATACGAAATAACAGCACCGGCGCAGTTGAGACACACGGTGGTCCTGCCCGCGTCGAAGAGTATCTCCAACCGCGCCCTCGTCATCCATGCACTGGCGGGAGGCACGACACTGCCGCAGCACCTGTCGGACTGCGACGATACGGAAGTGATTATCGCCGCCCTGCGCGACAACCCCTATGAAATCAACATCAAGGCAGCCGGCACGGCCATGCGCTTCATGACGGCCTTCCTCGCGGTGAAGGAGGGGGAGGAGCACGTCCTGACGGGCACCGACCGCATGAAACACCGGCCCATCCGCGTGCTCGTCGATGCACTGCGCTATCTCGGTGCCGACATCAGCTATGTGGGCGAGGAGGGCTTCCCGCCCTTGCGCATCAAGGGGAAACGGCTGGAAGGCGGACTCCTCGAAGTGGCCGGGAACATCAGTTCCCAGTTCGTTTCCGCCCTCCTGATGGTCGCTCCGGTGCTGAAGGACGGACTGACGCTGCGCCTCAAGGGCGACATCATCTCGCGCCCGTACATCGACCTGACCCTGTGGACGATGGGCGAGTTCGGGGCTTCCGCCGAATGGACGGACTATGAGACCATCACCGTGGCTCCCAAGCCCTACCAAGACCGCGCATACAGCATCGAGAGCGACTGGAGCAGTGCCTCCTACTGGTATGAGATGATGGCCTTGAGTACGGGCGACGACGATGAGGTGAAGCTCGACGGACTGATGGATGCCTCCAAGCAGGGCGACTCCTCCGTGCGCTATATCTTCAGTCTGCTGGGCGTGAAGACGAAGTTCGCCACGACGGAGCAGGGCGTTCCCACGCAGGTGACGCTGCGCCGCACAGGCCACCATGTGCCCCGTCTGGAGTACGACTTCGTCAATGTGCCCGACCTTGCCCCGACCTTCGTGGTCACCTGTTCCGTGCTGGGCGTGCCGTTCCATTTCCGCGGCCTGTCCACCCTCAAAATCAAGGAGACCGACCGCATCGAGGCCCTCAAGGCGGAGATGCAGAAGCTGGGCTTCGTCATCCACGACATCAACGGCTGCGAACTGGTCTGGGACGGCGAACGCTGCGAACCCGACTATGCCGACGGCATCGACACCTACGAAGACCACCGCATGGCACTGGCCTTTGCCCCTGCCGCCCTGCGCTTCCCCGGCCTGCGCATCAACAGCCCCGGGGTGGTCACCAAGTCCTATCCCAGCTATTGGGACGACCTGCGCGACAGTGGTTTCCTGATCCAGCCCTGTTGACCGAACCGCCGTTGCCGCCATGAGCTTCCTCCTCATCGCCCTTGCTGCCCTTGCCGCCTTGGGACTGCTGGCTGCCCTGCTGTCCGTCGGCGACAACGACGACACTCCTGTGAACCACGGCGGCCACGGCTGCGCTTCCTGTATGAGCCACGACGACGGGTCGTGCAAGATGGCCTGTCTGATGGAGGAGCACCGGAAAAGCAAGGCACGCGCAGCCGATATGGAAGAAGCTCCTGCCGAGGAGGAATCTGAGGGTGGGGCAGACGAGGGCCGTCGTCCTCCCGTGGCTTCCGTGCTTCTGCTGCTCTCCGCCGCCCTGCTGGCTTCCTCGTGTTCCCCCCGGCTGAACACCGGGCAGGCCCGCTTCTGGCACAGCTTCCACGCCCGTTACAACATGTATTTCAATGCCTCGCAGGCGTTTATCGAAGGCTGCGAGGAACAGGAGCAGGGCAACCGCGACGACTACACCCGGCTGCTGCCCCTCTACGCCGTGGGCAACCCTCCCAGCCAGACCCTCGGCACCCGGCAGTTCGACCGCACCATAGAGAAGACGGAGAAGGCCATCCGCCGCCACAGCATCAAGCGCAGACCGGAATGGAACAAGCAACGGCGCAAGACCAAGGCCGACATCGAATGGCTCAACCGCCGCGAGTACAACCCCTTCCTGTGGCGCGCCTGGCTGCTCCTCGGCAAGGCGCAGTTTTATAAAGGGCAGTTTGAAGAGGGTGCCGCCACCTTCGGCTACATGGCCCGTCTCTACCCGACGCAACCCGTCATCCTGGCGCGTGCCCGAGCCTGGCAGGCCAAGTGCTATGCGGAGCTGGGCTGGCGTTACGAGACCGAAGACCTGATAGTCCGTCAGCGGCGCGACGGCATCCCACAGCAGGCCGTGCCCGACTGGGACTTCACCCTCGCCGACCACTATCTCCGCACGGGGCAGTATGCCGAGGCTGCCGACTGGCTCTCGCGCTGCATCTGCCACGAACGCCGCCGCAGGCGCAAGGCCCGCCTCTGGTACATCCTCGGGCAGGTGGAGCAGCGGCAGGGCAACGGCAGAAAGGCGTTTGAAGCCTATCGCCACGTCATCCGCCTGCAACCGCCCTACGAGCTGGAGTTCCAGGCACGGATTGCGCAGACCCGCGTGACGGCGGTCACCGATGCCCGGGGCATGGTGCGCAAACTGCAACGCATGGCCTCTGCCGACAAGAACAAGGACTTCCTCGGACAAATCCACTACGCCATCGGCAACATCCATCTGGCACAGCGCGACACCCTGTCGGCCATCGCCTCCTACGAGGAGGGCCACCGCCGCTTCGTCCGCCGTGGCGCAGAGCAAGGGGCACTGCTCCTGCAACTGGCGCAGATCTACTGGCAGCGCGAAGCCTATGCCGATGCGCAGCGGTGCTATGGGGAGGCCGTGAAACAAATGGACGCGACGCTGCCGGAATATAAGGAGGCGACCCGTCGGTCTGCACTCCTCGACCAGTTGGTGCCGCAGCTCCAGGCCGCCCATTGGGGAGACTCGCTGCAGACCGGGCGGAACGACACGGTGCGGGCCGCGCTCCTGTCTGCCGCCGTGCTGATGAAGGACAAGGTGGGCCACCTGCCGTTGGCGCGCCGGATGTTCCGCCGCCTCGTGGACTGCTGGCCCGACGCTGCCGCCAACGATTTGGCCTGGTATCATCTCTATCTGATGGACCTCCGCGAGGGGAGGCAGGACGCGGCGGCGGACGACCTGCGGCAGTTGCAGCAACACTATCCGCAGAGCGAGTGGACGCAACTGCTCTCCAGTCCCTATTATGCGGAGAACCAGCGCATCGGACAGCATCTGGAAGACTCGCTCTATGCCGCCACCTACGCCGCTTTCTGTCAGGATCGTTATGCGGAGGCTGCCGCCAACGTGCAGTGGTCGGACCGCCGCTTTCCGCGCGGTGCCCATCGCCCCAAGTTCCTGTTCGTGTCCGCCCTGATGCTGCTCCACGAAGGACAGACGGAGGCGTGTGCGCAACAGATGCAACAGGTGACGGACGATTATCCCGACAGTGAGGTCAGCCCCTTGGCCGACCACATCCTCCGCGGACTCCGGCAGGGGCGCAGGCCGCAGGGTGTCCGGTCTCTCGTGGGCGACATCTGGCAACAGCACACGGCGGCGGCCTCGACGGACAGTGCGGCGACGGACACGCTCAGCCTCCGTCGCGACGTGCGCTTCGCCTTTGTCCTGGCCTTCCCTCCCGACAGCGTCAACCGGAACCAACTGCTCTATGAACTGGCGCGCCACAACTTCACCGTCTATCTGGTGCGCAACTTCGAAATCACGGTCAGCGACGAAGGGCCTGTCCACCGCCTCACCGTCAGCGGCTTCCGTTCCTACGACGAGGCGTTGCAGTATGCCCGCCGACTGGATGAAGACCCCCGGATGGCCGAACGGCTGAAGGGCTGTCGCCGGGTGCTCGTCAGCGAAGACAACCTGCCGCTGCTCGGCACGCGCTTCAGCTACGACGACTACGACCGCTTCTATCAGGAGACGCTCGCGCCCGTCCAGACCGACACGCACCCCTTGCTCAACCGCCCCGAAACCATCGTGGAGAAACCGACGGAAACGGACGACGATGCCGACGGCCAACCGTCGCTCCCAACACGCTCCACCACAGACCAGCCGGTCGTCATCGACTTCGACGACGACTTCTATCGGTAGGGCCGTCCTCCCCGTCAGGTAGGGATTTTCCCCGACAGTTTAGGGAAAAACCTTTGCAAGACTTGGAAATAATGTGTTTCTTTGCACCGTGAACAAGAAACAAAACGTGTATAACCCTTAAAAATGTCACGACGATGAAAAAGATGATGATAGCCCTGGTGAGCCTGCTGACATTCGCAGCCACAGGAAACGCAATGAGCTACGAACAGGCCCGCAACGAAGCCCTGTTTCTGACGGACAAGATGGCCTATGAACTCAACCTCACGGAAGACCAGTATGAGGCCGTCTATGAAATCAACCTCGACTACCTGATGGGCGTGACCGGCGTGGACGATGTCTATGCGGTAGGGTGGGAGCGTCGCAATGCCGACCTGGCCTATATCCTGTTCGACTGGCAACTGAGCCTCTACCGCGCGGCCTCCTACTTCCTCCGTCCGCTCTACTGGGATGGCGGCTTCTGGCACTTCGCCGTCTACAGCCACTATCCGCAGCGCGACTACTTCTATTTCGGACGGCCGGTGTTCTACGCTTCCTACCGTGGCACACACTCCTGGAGAATGAACGGCAACCGCAGTTGGTACCAGCCGCGCCGCCACGTCTATGCGCCTGCCCGTCACCACAACCACTTCGGTATGAAGGACAGTTGGGAGCGCGGCGACTTCCGCAACAACAGGCACGGGGCACGCAACAGTTCGACACGCACCACCGTGAACCGCAGTTGGAACAGCCGTCGCGCCAACGCCGACCGCAAAGGCAACGCACAGCCGTCGCTGGGCGGCTACCGCAGCCGAAACAACAATAACAATAGTGGAAATGCCACCTTCAACCGTCCGTCCGACAGCAAACGATCTTCCGTAGAGAGTCGGCGTTCCTCGGCAGACAGCAAACGCTCGTCCGACAGCGGTCGGTCATTCAGCAGCCGCTCCTCCCGCTCTGTCAGCAGTGGCAGCAGCAATCACGAAGGAGGCCGCAGCACGGGCGGAGGCCACCGTTACGGCGGACGCCGATAGCATACGCACTTCGGCATTCATCACCCGTTGCACCTCGCGCATCGGACAGTGGGCATTGACCGCAAGGATGGCCTTGTTGATGATGCCGTGCCCCACAGCCACCACCCGTCGGTCGGGCCAGGTGGCTGTCGCGTATTCCAGAAAAACCAGTGCGCGCTGCATCAGGGCTTCCTCGCTCTCCACGTCGTCAGGCCACGTCAGCCCTTTCAGGTCGGGGATGAAACGCCCGGTGAAGGCTCCCCAGTCGCGCTCGCGGAGCAGGGGCGTGGTGATGACGGGCAGATGATGCGGCTGCGCGATGATTTCAGCCGTTTCCACGGCACGGTGCAGGTCGCTGGACACCACCACGTCGATGGGTTCGGCGGCCAGCCGACGGCTGACCGTCTCGGCCTGACGGATGCCGTTGGCGTTCAGCTTGCCCGGTGTCTGTCCCTGCATGATCTGGCGGACATTGTCGACGGTCTCGCCGTGGCGGATAAGGTAAATCGTGGTCATGGGTGTGCTTGCAGGTCAGACGTTGGTGACGATGCCCTCGATGTAGGTCTTCAGGATATGGATGCCCGTGCGGTTCTCGTGTCCCCAGGGGATGATGAGGTCGGCAAACTTCTTGGTGGGTTCGATGAACTGTTCGTGCATGGGCTTGAGCACCTTCTCGTAGCGGTCGAGCACCATGTCGACGGTACGCCCACGCTCCATGACATCGCGGCGGATGTTGCGGATCAGGCGCACGTCGCTGTCGGTGTCGACAAAGATTTTCAAGTCCATCATGTCGCGCAATTTCTTGTAGTGCAGCGTCATGATGCCCTCAAGGATGATGACGGGCTTCGGATCGATATGGACGGTTTCGGGCAGGCGGTTGCTGATGAGATACGAGTAGGTGGGCTGTTCGACGGCCTTGCCGCTCTTCAGGCACCGGATTTGCTCGGTCAGCAGTTTCCAGTCGAACGCGTCGGGATGGTCGAAGTTGATTTTCCGCCGCTCCTCGTCCGTCAGTGCGGTCGTGTCGTTGTAGTAGGAGTCGAGGGGGACGACGCACGCGCAATGGCGCGGCAATACCTCGACAATCTTGTTGACCACGGTGGTCTTTCCCGATCCCGTGCCACCGGCAATGCCGATGATGGTAACAGTTTCTTTGGACATGGCGATTCGTTATGACGGTGCGAAGGTATATAAAAAGAATGAGAAACGCGAGCGGAAAGCCGCCTTTCGGTGTTTTTTAACACAAATAGCGGATAAAATTTTGCTGATTGGCAAAAAGTTCGTACCTTTGCAACCTCAAAGCGAGACATAGCATTTACAATATTAACAAGTAACAACTAAAATGAAAAAAGGTATTCATCCCGAAAACTATCGCCCCGTCGTGTTCAAGGACATGTCCAACGGCGATATGTTCCTTTCGCGTTCTACCGCCAAGACCAACGACACCGTAGAATTCGAAGGCGAAACTTACCCAGTGGTCAAAATCGAAATCTCGAGCACTTCCCATCCTTTCTACACCGGCAAGAGCAAGCTCGTGGATACCGCAGGACGCGTAGACAAGTTCATGAGCCGCTACGGTAAGGCTGCAAAGAAATAAATTCCACAGAAAGAAATCAAAGGCGCGCCCACAGTAGTTGCATATACTGATGGTCACGCCTTTTTTGTTTCCCGACACTTAACCCTTATTTTCCCTGTACATACCCTTATTCCCCCTATACATACGATGCAAACGGAACAGACAAAATGCCTCATCATCGGCAGCGGCCCTGCCGGATATACCGCCGCCATCTATGCCTCGCGCGCCAATCTGGCTCCCGTGGTGTACTGCGGACTGCAGCCCGGCGGACAGTTGACCCAGACCACGGAGGTGGAGAACTTTCCCGGCTATCCGCAAGGGGTGGACGGCAACCAGATGATGACGGACCTCCGCCAGCAGGCGGAACGCTTCGGTGCCGTGCTCCGCGACGGTGCCGTCACCCGGGTGGACTTCTCCGAGAGACCCTACCGCCTGTGGGACGAGGATGGCCACGAACTCCAGGCCGACACCGTCATCATTGCTACCGGAGCCTCCGCCAAGTACCTCGGTCTCGACGACGAACGCAAATACAACGGGATGGGCGTTTCGGCCTGTGCCACCTGCGACGGGTTCTTCTACCGCAAGAAGACCGTGGCCGTGGTGGGCGGCGGCGATACGGCCTGCGAGGACGCGCTCTATCTGAGCCATCTGGCCAAGAAGGTCTATCTCATCGTGCGCAAGCCGTTCCTCCGCGCTTCCAAGGTGATGCAGCAACGGGTGATGGATGCCGAAAACATTGAAATCCTGTTCGAGCACCAGACCGTCGGACTGTTCGGCGAGGACGGGGTGGAGGGCGCACATCTGGTCAAGCGCAAGGGCGAGCCTGACGAGCAGCCGGTGGACATTGCCATCGACGGCTTCTTCCTGGCCATCGGCCACCGACCCAACACGGAGCTGTTCCGCCCTTGGCTCGATACCGACGAAGCGGGCTATCTGAAAAAGACCGACGGTACGCCGCGCACCAAACTGCCTGGCATCTTCGTGGCCGGCGACTGTGCCGACCCCGTCTACCGGCAGGCCATCACGGCTGCGGCAACCGGTTGTCAGGCTGCCATCGAGGCCGAACGCTATCTGATGGCGAAGGAGGGGTGAAGAGCCACAGGCCGACAAAGGTCAGCAGGCCGTTGAGCATCAGCAGCTCATAGCCGAAGCGGTAGCCCGTCAGTTGGCCGACCAGCACGTCCAGTCCCCAGCACAGCAGGGGCGAGGCCACGCAGAGGTACGGCACCCGGCGGTCGTCGGTCTGCCTGTGGGTGAACAGCCCGAAGGCAAAGAGGCCGAGCAGCGGCCCGTAGGTATAGCCGCACAACACGTAGACGGCATCGATGACGCTGGTGGAGTTGAGCAGACGGAACAGCAGGACGCAGACCACAAAGACCACGGCAATGCCCAGATGCGCCCTGTGGCGCAGCCGCTCGTCATTGGGCTTTCCGCAGAGGTCGACGCAGAAACTCGTGGTCATGGCCGTCAAGGCCGAGTCGGCACTGGAGAACGAGGCCGCCAGTATGCCCAGGATGAACAGCACGAACACCGTATTCCCCAACACGCCCGAAGCGGCGAAGGCCGGCAACAGCTGGTCGCCCATGGCCGGCACCTCCATGCCGCGCTGCCGCGCCAGCAGGACGAGCAGCACCCCCAGCGAGAGAAACAGCAGGTTGGCCGGGAGAAACGCCATGCCGTAGGTCGTCATGTCCTTCTGCGCGTCGCGCAACGATCGGCACGTGAGGTTCTTCTGCATCATGTCCTGGTCGAGTCCCGTCATGACGATGACGATGAACACGCCGCTGAAAAACTGTTTCCAGAAGTTCTGCTTCGACATCCAGTCGTCGAACACGAAGATGCGGGACATCCCGCTGTCGGCGATGGCCGTGACTGCCTCGCCTGCGCTCATCCCCAGTTGTCGGACGACCATGACGAGCATCAGCACCAGTGCGCCGAAGAGGCAGGCCGTCTGCAGCGAGTCAGTCCATACCAGCGTGCGGATGCCTCCCCGTCGGGTGTAGAGCCAGATGAGCGCGACCATGGCCACCGCCGTGCCGACGAAGATCCAGCCCTCGCCGACGGCTCCGAGCCGGTCGGGATGCTGCATCACGAGGCATTGCTGCAGAATCCAGCACACCACATAGAAGCGCACCGCCGCTCCCGTCATCTTGGACAACAGGAAGAACGAGGATCCCGTCAGGTAAGCCCTCCGTCCGATGCGCTGCCCCAGAAAGGCGTAGATGGTGGTCAGGTTCAACCTATAATATAAAGGCAGGAGCACGAAGGCCACGACGACGTAGCCGAGGATGAACCCCATGCAGGTCTGCAGGTACGTCATCCCGATGCGCGTCACCATGCCCGGCACGCTGACAAAGGTCACGCCGGAAATGGATGCGCCGACCATGCCGAACGCCACCATATACCACGGCGACTGCCGGTTGCCCCGGTAGAAGGTGTCGTTGTCCGCGTGTCTGCCCGTCCATCGGCTGATGGCAAAGAGTAAGCAAAAATAGCAGAAAACTATCGTTACGGTCATCATAGCGCGTGCAAAGGTAGCCTTTTTTTAGTTTTTTCCCTCTTTTTTCCGGTTTTTCTTTTCTCTTCTTCATAATTTTCACTACTTTTGTTGCGTCAAACACACGTTCAATCATTAAAAACGCAAAACAATGACAAAACAAAAGAAGTTTCTCCTGACGGAGAATGAGATTCCAACGCAATGGTACAACATCGTGGCAGACATGCCCCACAAGCCGCTGCCCCCCATCCACCCGAAGACGCACGAACCCCTGACCTGGCAAGACTTGGCCCATATTTTCCCTGAGGAGTGTGCCAAGCAGGAGCTGGACACGGAGCACCGGTGGATAGACATTCCCGAGGAAGTGCTTGACAAATACCGCTTCTACCGCTCTACGCCGCTGGTGCGCGCCTATGAGCTGGAAAAGGCACTCGATACGCCTGCACATATCTATTTCAAGAACGAGAGCGTCAACCCGCTGGGTTCGCATAAGATCAATTCCGCCCTGCCGCAGTGCTACTACGCCAAGCAGGAGGGCACGACCAACGTGACCACCGAGACCGGAGCCGGCCAGTGGGGCATGGCCTTGAGCTATGCCGCCAAGATTTTCGGACTGGAGTGTGCCGTCTATCAGGTGAAGATTACCATGCAGCAGAAGCCTTACCGTTCGTCGGCCATGCGCACCTTCGGGGCTGCCGTCACCGGTTCGCCCTCCATGTCGACGCGCGCCGGCAAGGATGTCATCACCAAAGACCCACTGCATCCCGGTTCGCTCGGCACGGCCATCTCCGAGGCGGTGGAACTGGCCACCACCACGCCGCACTGCAAGTATGTGCTGGGTTCGGTGCTCAACCACGTCGGACTGCACCAGACCGTCATCGGACTGGAAGCCGAGAAGCAGATGCAGATGGCCGGGGAATATCCCGACACCGTCATCGCCTGCTTCGGCGGCGGCAGCAACTTCGGCGGCATCGCTTTCCCCTTCATGCGCCACAATCTCAGCGGCGAACGCCACACGGAGTTCATCGCCGCCGAGCCCGACAGTTGTCCGAAGCTCACGCGCGGAAAGTTCGAGTATGACTTCGGCGACGAGGCCGGCTACACGCCGCTGCTCCCGATGTTCACCCTCGGCCACCAGTTCAAGCCCAGCAACATCCACGCCGGCGGCCTGCGCTACCACGGGGCAGGCATGATCGTCTCGCAGCTCATCAAGGACAAGATGATGCACGGAGTGGACATTCCCCAACTGGAGTCGTTCGAGGCCGGACTGCTCTTCGCCCGCACAGAGGGCATCATCCCTGCGCCGGAGAGCTGCCACGCCATTGCCGCCACCATCCGTGAGGCGAAGAAATGCAAGGAGAGCGGCGAGGCCAAGGTCATCCTGTTCAACCTCTCCGGCCACGGCCTCATCGATATGCCGAGCTACGAGCAGTTCCTCAGCGGCGACCTGCAGAACTACACGGTGTCCGATGCGGAGATTGACCGGAACGTCAGCGAGCTGGAGCACATCATCAAGGACTGAGCAACGGCAAGAGACATAAAGCAACGCAGAGAAACGAAGTCTCTATACTAACGAACGAAGCCGCCCTGACCATGGGGCGGCTTCACTGTTTCTTATCGTCAGGGGATGTTCAACCCATGCCGAGCAGTTTCTTCAGTTCGCCTTCCTTATAGAAGATGTAGGCCGTGGTGCCGAGGAAGACGACAAAGAGGAAGATGAGCACGTTTCTGGAGCGGGCAGGGCCGGCTTTCCTTACCGGCACCGTGGCACTCTGCAGGGTGGTGAAGGCAGGCGTTTCCTCCTGCACTTTCGCTTCGGCCATCTGGAGCTGCTGCGCCAGCGTGTTGTAGGCGTTGAACTGCAGCTGCATCTCGTTCTCCAGGTCGGTCTGCTTGCTTCTGACGCTCTCCAGAATCAGGTCTTGGTTGGCATCCGAGAACGTGGCGTAGTTCTGGCGGGCGCGGGTGTAGCGTTCCTTGGCCTCCCGGTAGAGCTTCTGCGTGAAGGCCAGGTCGTGGCGCGCCTTCTTGGTGCGGTAGAGGGTGATGAAGTCCTGGAGCCGCATCTGCACCGAGTCGGCCATGGTGGCCGCCACGAGCGGGTCTTGGTCGGTCACGTCGATGGTGATGACCATGGTCTTCTTGTCTACGTCGCACACCACCTTCTTATCGATGGCCTGCGCAATGGCCGTCTGTCTGCGGGTCAGACGGAACGGGTCAACCTTCGAATCCCTCTTTTCGGCATTGCTGCTGAAGAGGCGCATCAGTCCGCCGACGGCTTCCGACCACCAAGGGGCTTTCTGCTCGTGGAGCAGATAGTCGTAGTAGGTCATGGCCTTGTCGTCGTCCTCGCGCTTCACCTTGACGCGGAAGAGACTGGCCTTGAAGTCCACCGAGTTCATCAGGTCCGGGTAGAGGGAGGGGAAGAGCGCGTCGGTGCTTGATCCGCTCCCGACATTCACGCCAAACTGGCTGGCGAGTGCGCTGAGCGAACTGGTACGGCTCCGCGAGGAAAGCTCGGGGGCGAGCTTGACCTGCACCGTGTAGTAGTTGGGCAGTCCCAGGGCGTAGATGCAGGCCAGCACGAACGCCACGGGCAGCACAACGGCATAGAGGCGTTTGCGGCGCTTCACGGCGGCCCACAGAGCCGCATAGTCGATGGAGCTTTCTTCCTCCACCGGGTTCATGTTGTTGTTCTCATCCATAGTCGTTGCTTTCTTTTATTTCGTTATGGAGATTATCGAGGCGATGATGGCCGCAAGGCTGGCCATGCTGGTTCCCATGGATACGACCTGTGCGAAGGAGAGGTTGTCGCGCCTGCGCTTGCTGGGCACTACGATTTCGCAGCCCGGCTCTATCTTCGCGCCGTGTCCCACCTGCGCCACCGTACCGTTCATGTAGACCACGAAGGTCTTGCCCTTCTTGGCGCGCAGTCCGAAGCCGCCCGACTTGTTGACGTACCATTTGTAGTTCTTGCCGCTGGCGAAGGAAATGGTGTTGGGGAACATCACGTCGCCCGACACCTTGACCGTGGCATTGTACTCCGGCACGGTGAGCACGTCGCCCTCGCGCAGCAACAGGTCGTATTCGCCACCCTTGTCGGCCATGGCCTTGTCCAGTTCGATGCCCACCACATAGGTGTTGCCCATGATGCTGTCTACGGCAACGGAGTCGCGCTCCCCGAGATTCCGGTTCAGGGCCGCCAACACATTCTTGGCACGCACGCGTTCCTCTTCGGTCATCCGGCGTTCCAGACGTGCGCCGCGCAGGTAGCCGTCCTCGGTAGTCCCACCGGCCATTGCTATCATGTCGCTGAGCCGCATATTCTTGGTGTGCATGGTGTGTACGCCGGGGAAGTTCACTTCGCCCCTCACGGTGACGTTCTGTGGGGTCACGTAGCCGGGACTGCGGCGCACGTGCACCACGTCGTAGGGCTCCAGTACGAAGTTCTTGTCGCCGTCCACCACGAAGCCGTCCTTCAGGGCGAAGGTGTAGGTCTTGGCGATGTCGCGTGTGGCTGCGGTGGCCTTGGGGTCGCGGATGCGGCGCGACACGTCGACCTTGGCCGTGCTGGCCGCGTCGGTCAGTCCGCCGGCCTGCATGATGAGGTCTTCCACGGAGGTGTTGTCCGCATATTCGTAAGTGCCCGGCGACATCACCTCACCCGTGATGGTGAAGACGCGCTCGGAGCGCAGTTCGGTCTGTGTGGGGATGAAGAGCACGTCCTCGTTCTTCAGCGGGATGTCGGGCACAGATCCGTCCAGAATGCCCTGCACGTCGACCGACACCACCTCCAGACTGCGGTCCGCCTTCATGCGGTGGAGCACGGCGTGTGCGGTGAAGGCATCTTCCGTCACGCCCTCCGCGCGCTCGATGAGTCCGCGCACCGAGGTGACCTCGCCACCCAGCCGGTACTGTCCGGGGCGGAACACGGCACCCTTCACCTCCACCATGTTCTCGTAGCGGTTGAGGATGCCGTCGACGGTCACGGCGTCGCCGTCGTCCACGCGGAACGACGACATATCAAACTCGTCGACGTTGTACACGGAGTAGCGTTCGCCGGCCTGGCGCACCAGCCGCACCGCCTTCTTGTAGGCATCGCCGGTGAATCCTCCGGCGTATTTCAGCAGCGTGGCCACGCTCTCGTTCTTCCGCATCTCGTAGAACATCGGGCGTTTCACGTTGCCCGTGATGCCGACGAGACAGTCATACGGCCCCACCTGCACCACGTCGCCGTCCTGCAGGCGCACGTTGCCGGCCAGCCGTCCGTTGAGGATGTATTCGTAGATGTCGACCACGGTAATCTGCCGTCCGTTGCGGTAGACCTTCACGTTGCGCAGCGTACCGATGTCGTTGATGCCGCCTGCGCGGTAGAGGGCGTGGAACACGGTGGAGAAGGCACTGAGCGTATAGGTGCCCGGTGTGCGCACCTCACCCATCACGTTGACCAGGATGGTGCGCGTCTGTCCCACGGTGAGCTTCACGTTGCTGCTGGCGTAGCGCGAGCCGAGCGTGGAGCGCATCTTCGCGTTGGCAGCGGCCACGGTCATGCCGCTCACGTGGATGGGGCCGTAGCCCGGCACGGTGACGGTTCCCTCCGGCGACACGGTGAGCTGGTGGGTGTTCTGCGACGCACCGTACACGTCGATGATGACCTGGTCGCCGGGGCCGAGCACGTAGGTCTCCGGCGTGGCGATGTTCATGTTCGGCTCAAAGGAGAGGGCGCGCTGGTTGAAGATGTCGCGGCCGAACACCCGCTTGCCGCTCGCATTGACGGCCACACCCTGTGTGGTCATCACGTCCTGCTCGGCCAGGCTGTGGCTCTCGCCGGCATCGACCTCGTTCTCCGTCGTGGTGTTCTTCTTGCCGTCCACCACTTCCTGCTGCTGGCCGTTGTTGCTGGCACTGCGCATCCGGTCGTTGGCCTCTGCCACGGCAGCGTCTGCCGCACCGTCCAGGTTGTGGCTCTTGAGCTGTTTGTTGTACTGGTTGCGCACGCGGCGGATCTGGTCAATCTTCACTCCGCGCTGCATCAGTTTGGTGACAATCTGCGACTGCGACGTGCCGGCCTTGGCCTCGCGCGCCACAAACTGCATCACTTGCGTGTCGGTCATGCTGCTCTGTGCAACCGCCGCCATCGTAGACCACGCCAGTAGCGCAAGGACCATGCCGCGCTTCAAGCCAGTCTTTGTCTTCATCTTCATTGCTTGAAAATTCATATTTATCCGTTAACGTTATTCCTCTCGATTCGAGTGCGTATCATTACGCGGCTGCAAAGGTACGAAGAAGCGAGGGAAAAACAAAATAAAACCACACTTTATTTTGTATTCCCCTCGCGTGTTGTGGGTTCGAGGCGTTAGCTTCAAAGGTCATTTCAGTCCGTCGGCATCGCCGGTGGTCTTCAGTCCGTTGCTCCTGTCCCGTGGCGTGATGTTCACGTTCCGTGCCACGGTGTTGGGGATGACCTCGGTGCTGAAGGCCATCTTGCGGTCTGTGCAGTCGATGTTCTCGAAGGTGAAGTCCGTGAGGCAGTACTTGTCGCTGGTGCCCACATCGAAGAAGTTGTCGCAGTCCATGCGGATGTTCCGTATGGTGATGTCGTTGCACTGGCTCAGGGGCATATCCTTGCGGTCGCCGGGCTGGAAGAACTGCGTCCACGGGCGGACGACGAGGAAGCTGCCGGCGTTGCCCTCGATGTGGTCCACCGTCACGTACTCATAGTGCTGCGGCGTGTCCGGGCGCATCTTCAGCCAGAGCACGCGCTGGGCGTTGCCCACCCGGATGTGGCGGAGCACGATGTTGCGGTCCTTGATGCTCTCGCTGCCGAGCGTCAGGCAGCCGTGCACCCGTCCGTACCGGCAGTGCTGCACGAGCACGTTGTAGGTCGGGCCGTTCTCCGGCATCTGGTCTGCCCAGGTGCCCTTGCCGCCCTTGATGACCACGGCGTCGTCGTTCACGTTCATGTAGCACCCCTCCACCAGCACGTCGTGGCAGACATCGAGGTCTATGGCATCGCTGCTCGGGGCCTTCATGCCGCTGGTGGGCGCGTAGATGGTGCAGTCCAGAAAGCGCACGTGGTCGCAGCGGTAGAGGTGGTTGGTCCAGAACGGACTGTTCTGCAGGTGGACATCCTGCACGGTCACGTGGCTGGAGTTGCTGATGTAGACGAGGCGTGGCCGCTGTGCGTCCTTGTTGGTGCACTGGCGGTTCCATGTGCGCCGGATCCAGAACTCCTCCCAGTAGTGGTAGCCGTTGCCGTCGATGGTGCCGGGGCCGGCTATGGTGAAGCCGTCGCAGCGGTCGGCATTGATGAAGGCCGCGAAATACTTGCACGTCTCGCCCTCGATGCGGGTCTCCACCACGGGGAAGTGGGCGATGCGGTCGCTGCCCTTCAACATTCCGCCCTCCGCAATATAAAGATGTGTCTTGGGACGGAAGAAGAGGGCACCGCTGCGGAAGGTGCCTGCCGGGACGACGATGACTCCGCCGCCGTCCTGTGCCGCACGGTCGATGACGGCCTGGATGGCCTGCGTCTGGACGACGGTGCTGTCCTGCTTCACCCCGTAGTCGGTGAGGACGTACTTTTGGCCAAGCGTGTCGACGTTGACCTTCTGTGCGTTGCTGAACCACGCATCCATCTTCGTGCCGTCGGGCCATAGCTCCGTCTGCGCCTGCCGGGTCTTCTTCTGTTTCTTTGCGGCATCGGCCCCCAACGGCGCGAACGCCATCAGGCAGGCCATCAGCCAAAGGTATGTTTTCATGTTGCCGTTACTTTTTCGCGTTCTGCAGTTTGTAGTATTCCACTGCGCCGAGCAGGAGGCATCCGGTGCCGTAGTCCTCGAAGTCAGGTACGGAGGTGAAGGTGACGGGCTGTCCGGCCGAGGGGTCTTTGCCCGTGCCCTGGTTGTAGCCGATGAAGCCGTCGCTGTGGACGGAGGCGGCGAGGGCCTTCCATGCCTTGTCCATGGCGGCCTGGTACTTGGCCTGCGACAGGATGCCCTGCTGCACGCCCCACGCCATGCCGTAGAGGAAGAGTCCCGTGCCCGTCATCTCCGGTCCGCCGTAGTTGGCCGGGCAGACGAGGCTGACGTTCCAGTAGCCGTCGGTGCGCTGGCATTTCAGGATGGCCTGGCTCATCAGGATGAAGTCCTTCTTCAGCGTCTTGTAGTTCTTGTCCGTCTTCGGCAGCGTCTGCATCACGCGCACCAAGGCCGCATACACCCAACCGTTGCCGCGGCTCCAGTAGCAGTTGCTGCCGTCCTGCTCCTTGTAGGGCGGCACGTAGTCCTTGTCTCTCCACCAAAGCCCCTCCTTCTTGTTGAAGAGTCCGCCGGCCAGCGTGTCGCGCGTCCATTTGTAGGAGTTCATGGCGTAGTCGAGGTATTTCTTCTCGCCCGTCAACCGAGCATACTTGGCATAGACGGGCATGGCCATCTGGATGGCATCGATCCACGTCCAGTAGTCGACGCGGCCCGTGCCCATCTGGTGGTCGAGGTTCTCCTTCACCTGGCTCAGGTCTTTCTGGCCGTCCGTCTGCACGTAGCGGTCGATGTAGGTCTGCTGGCAGCACTGGTTGTCGGCATCGGTGTCGTGGTTGCTGTGCCGCGCCGTCCATTTGTGGAAGTCGGCCCAGCGGTCGGTGTAGTCGAGGTAACGCTGTTGCGGGTCAATCTCGTAGAGAGCCATCAGTCCCTCGTAGTACACGGCGCGTGTCCAGAGGTTGCTGGTGCGCCGCTTGTTCACGTAGGTGTCGATGGTGGGGTCGCTGTACTTCGTCATGAAGTAGTCGTTGGTGCGGTGGGCCACTTCCATGATTTCTTGCTGCAGTGCGGTCTGTCCGGCCATCGGGTTCAGTCCGGCGAACGCGCAGACGGTGGTAAGGATGAGTTTCTTCATACGTTTGTCGTTTATTGGATTTCTATCAGTTTCACGGTGCTGTGGAGTCCGCTGGGCACAGGACTCCAGTGCTCGTAGGTGGTCTTCTTGTAGTGGATGTCCACCACGTTGATTTCCTTCATCTTGCGCCACTTCACGCCCTGTCGGTCGAGCTGGGCGATGCGGTTGGCCGGCAGGTTGGTCACCTCGATGCGGAGGGTGTTCTTGCCTTTGACCAGCACGTCCTTGCAGCGGAGGATGTAGGGCACGGCCCAGGCGCAGCCGACGTATTGGCCGTTGAGGTAGACGCGGGCACTCTCGCGCACGTCGCCCAGGTCGATGGCCCACTGCTTCCGGCTGTCGTCCTTCGAGAGCTTGAAGGAGGTCTCGTACACGCCGGTGCCCATGGTCGCCTGTGCCTTGTCGCTCAGCCCTTCCCAGGTCTTCAGTCCTTTGAGCGTGAAGGTCTCGTCCACCGTCGGGGCTTCTTCCGTGAAGGAGAGCTTCCAGGTGTTGCGGGTCAGGTCGATGGTCTTGCCGTCGGCGGCTTCAAGGGCTTGCGGCTGTGCGTCCTTGATGTCGGAGGGCACGTCCCACTCGCCCACGGGCAGATTGGAGGCGAGGAGGATGCGGCTCTCTCCGCTCTTCAGATGCACCCGAAGACCCTCGTTGGAGCAGTCGGCGGCGTGGTATTCGCCCGTCATCGGATTGTACCACAGGCCATGTTGCTCGCCCGTGGCCAGTGCAGCCGTGCCGGAAATGTCGTGGTCGGTGAGGTTGGCGATGAAATAGTGGTGTCCGATGCGGTTGGTGCGGCGGATGATTTTCAGTCCCAGTTGCTGCTTCATCCCCTCGGGTCGGGCGGCAGCGGCCATGGCTCCGGTGTCGGCACCGCGGATGATTTTCGCACCCTGCGCCTTCAGGTCGGCAAGGTGGCGTGCCACATCGTCCGGCATGATGTTGTCGCCGGGAATGATGATGCCCTTATAGCGCGTGCCGGCAGCGGTCACGATTCTGCCGTTCCGGTAGGTACACGTGCGGAGGTATTTGTCGCTGATGTAGTCGCAGTCGAAGCCTGCGCGGTCGATGTCGAGGATGGTGCGGATGAACTCCGGCGACTTCTTCCCCATGTTGTGGATGGCAAACTGCATGAGCCTGTTCCGGGTGTCGGTACGCCACATATCGCGCACGGGCAGATAGACCAGGAAGTCGTTGTCGGGCTGTCCCCACTGGAGGTAGGTCTGGCAGTTGGTGATGTAGCGCATCAGTTCCGGTGCGTCGCGCCAGATGCTGTTGGTGGGGCTCATGTCCACCGAGGCATAGAACTTCCATCCCGGCCACGGGTCGTCCTTGGGCGAGTAGGCCGTGCCGTGGAAGAACATATGGTTCACTCCGGCGCAGAACATCAGGTCCATGTCGGGCTTCATCTGGCTCAACGAGGTGCGGAAATGCTCGGTGAGCCACGTGAAGGTCTCGCTCGACGTGTATTTCTTGCCCGTGATGTGGGCGGCGGACGGCGCGTATTTCAGCATGCTGAGGTCGCTGTCGTTGGGACGGGTCTTGCCCGGGTCTTTCCGCAGTCCCTGGATGCCGAAGTCGGTGAGGCCGAAGCCCTCGATTTCCGGGATGTCCACGGCGGCGTAGCAGTCGATGAGGTTGGCCGGAGAGCCGTGTGCCTGGTTGCGCGTGACGGCTCCGCGTTCGTGCGCCCACCGGGTCCACTGCTCCGTGAAATTATGGAGCAGCATATCGCCCAAGGTCTCGCGGTAGTCGCTCACCACGGTGGCATCGCCGTCCAGAAACTCCGGGAACTTGTCCTGCAGTTTATATCCGCGCCGCCGCTCAAACTCCGTGAGGAGCGTGGGCGTCCAGTCCGCGCCATACACCTCGTAGCTGTCGTTGAAGAAGGTGTGGGGGTAGGGGGTCTTCGAGGCCGTGAAGGCACTGTCGATGTGCTGGAGATAGTGGGCCACGGCGGTGGAGTCGAAGTGGTCAATGACGTAGCCCTCGCCGCCCGGTGCGGCACGCTTCACCTGTTGCCGGGTGCGGCTCTCGTAGAGGGCGATGACGCGCTTCCTGTCCTTGTGGTCTGCCACCGGAAACTCCTTGACGAGCTTCAGTCGGGCGTAGGCGCGCTCCTTCTGGGGCACGTTGAAGTCAATGTCCGCCGGTTTCTGCCGCGCGTCCACGACGGTGTCCACGAACACCGCCTTGCAGGCCGCCTCGCTGATTGGCACCCACGGCCCGCCGAACGGCCATCCCGTGCCGGTGGCCATCCCGGTCTCTATGCCCGTCCGTTCGTCCTCCTGCTCCACGAACCGGAGCATCTCCATCCATTTCGGGGAGAGGTAAGGGATGTCGTTGCGGTCGTTGCCCTGCACTCCGTAGAGCGGCGTGATTTCCACCGCCCCGATGCCGGCCTTGGCGTAGGTGTCGATATTCCATTTGAGGTTCTCCTTATCCACGGCGGAGCCCATCCACCACCACCGCACGCCCGGCTTCGACTCCCGGGTGGGAGTGGGGAGCAGTTGCGCCTGGCAGGGCGCAGGGGACAGCAGTGCCAGTGCGAGGGACAATCCGGCGAGGGACACGCTTGTGCTTTTGTTCATTGTGTAGGTCGGTTTTAAGTTTCTGTCGTTTTATCCGCTTGCAAATTTAGACAAAAAATCCGATATGTCCGGCCTTGCCGTCGGGAAAAACCGGAATAACACAAATATGACAGACGTTTTGCCAAAAAGTCGGGGGTGTGGCAGTTTATTGGTGTGGAAACAGATGACCATTTCAACCAAACGGTTGATATGGTCAGACTGGGTAGTGGGGCATACCGAAAGGTGAATGTTTTCCGCTTGTCTCGTATGGCTTGCATGATTATAGCTGAAAATGCAGACGGAAAGAAACCGCTCGTGCAACAGGCAAGGGAATATTTCTCCAAGTATGTTCCTACGACGGAACTTGTCCGGAACTCGTTGGAGTCCAATATCTTATTATATAAGACAACACAAGGCGAAACTCGTATTGAAGTAATATTCAACAACGAGACTTTTTGGATGTCGCAAAAGCGCATGGCAGATTTGTTCGGGGTGGATAGAGCAACAGTTGCTTACCACCTTTCCCAAATTTATGAAAGTCGAGAACTTACAAAAGAGGCAACTTGTAGAAAAATTCAACAGGTTCAACTTGAAGGCGAGCGTGACGTGGAGCGCACTCCCTTGTTCTATAATCTGGATGCCATCATTGCCGTAGGCTATCGTGTGAACAGTTACCAAGCGACACAATTCCGTATATGGGCAACATCAGTGTTGAAAGAGTTTATCATCAAGGGCTATGTGCTTGATGATGAACGACTGAAGCAGGGCAAGCATTTTGGCAAGGATTACTTTGATGACTTGCTGGAGCGCATCCGTGAGATACGCACGTCTGAACGCCGCTACTACCAGAAGATAACAGACATCTACGCAGAGTGTAGTGCAGACTATGATGCCAAGTCGGAAGGTACCAAACTGTTCTTCAAAATGGTACAAAACATGATGCACTTGGCTGTTACTCACCATACGGCAGCCGAAATCGTCTATAACAGAGCCGACGCAGAACAGCCCCACATGGGACTTACCACATGGAAGAAAGCACCGGACGGGCGTGTTCAAAAGTCTGACACGATAGTAGCCAAAAACTATCTGTCGGATGCAGAACTTGACCAACTTAACGGTATCACGTCTTCGTTCCTCGACTTAGCCGAGAATCGTGCCAGCCGACATATCATTACCACGATGGAAGATTGGCGCAAACGGCTTGCCCAATTCCTTACGGCAATGGACTATGAGGTAAACGCGGGAGCTGGAACCGTTTCGCAAGATGAAGCAAGGGCTAAGGCTTATGGGGAATATGAGAAATATAAACTCATCCAAGACCGCTCGTATGTATCCGATTTCGACCGTTTCAACAATGATGATCCTTTGCTTCCTTTCGACCTCCATCCGAAAGAACCATCATCAAATGACTGTTAATAATCAGAAAAACGCTTGCTTTCTGAAATATTCCACGTATCTTTGCACAGGAAACATCAAAAGTACGGTTATGGCTTCAAAGAGATACCCTTTGGGAATACAGACGTTCTCCGAAATCGTGAAGGGGAATTACTTCTATGCGGACA
>CAVJNH010000013.1:29611-40721 GCA_963651005.1 Oscillibacter sp. MSJ-31 | reverse complement strand
GGTAGATGCCCGGGATGTGATTAATTTTCCAATTATTCATATCGGCGTGGGCTCTGACGTTGTCTGTTCAACTTAGATAGGCAATGCTAGAGCCTCAGACTGTGGAACGGACAACGGGACGGTTCACGCTTTTTTGTGTCGCCTTTTGCGACCGCGAGGGACGCAGGCTATGGGGGACTGTACCCCCAATGGGTTTCCTTTGAGCGTGTTGGCTACAGCTTGGAATAAGTTGAACCATAAAAGCAGATGAATTTATAATCAAGATACACAAAACCACATAAATATGAAAAAAATTCTGATGATGCTCGCAGCCGTCCTTTGCTGCGCCATGACAACCACCGTGTTCACGTCTTGCGGCGACGACGATGACCCGGAAAAAGTGTACAACTACGACCTCACCGTCGCCAACAATGACTACGACGTGACGATGGCGTTCGACGGACTCCACTCCGTGATTGTTGAGGTGAAGAACGCCCCGACGTGGTTGACCGTCACCCCGCAGACCGCGCTCAACAGCGACGGCGTTCCCATGGTCACCCTCCATGTACAGGCAGCCGACGACGGAGCGGAACGGAAGTGTACTCTCTATCTGACCACCGCCTCCAACGAGCAGGCTGTGCTGAACGTGACGCAGGCCAAGTCCAGTAACGACGACAATGATGGCAACGCGTATGACATTGCAGCACCGAACGCTGACGGAGTGATGATTTACTACAAATTCAACGATGACAAGACCGCACTGGCGGTGACCTATCTTGACCGTAACGGAGAGAACTATTCCGGGGAAGTAGTCATCCCGAAATCGGTGACTTACGAGAAAAAGACCTATCCGGTGACTTCCATTGGAAATGGTGCTTTCTGGCGGTGCTACCGTTTGACTTCGGTAAAGATCCCCGACGGCGTGACATCCATAGGAGAAAGGACTTTCGCTGATTGCTACAATCTGACCTCGATAGAGATTCCCAACAACGTGACGTCCATTGGATATGAGGCTTTCCGCTATTGCATCAACCTGACATCGGTGACGATTCCCAACAGCGTGATATCCATAGGAGAAAGGACTTTCGCTGATTGCAACGATCTGGCCTCGGTAGAGATTGGCAACGGTGTGACATCCATTGGACGTGGCGCTTTTCAGGATTGCTCCGGTCTGACCTCGGTGAAGATTCCCAACAGCGTGACTTCGATTGGGGATAATGCTTTTCTGTATTGTTCCAGTCTGATCTTTGTAGAGATTGGGGATGGGGTGGAGACAATAGGGAGGGATGCTTTCCTCCATACAGCTATTGAGACACTTTATATGTATGCTGCGACACCACCGACCATAGACAGGCACACGTTCCCCGAAACCTACGAGTCTTGGATAACAGGTTACAACATCGTACTATATGTTCCGGAAGGTTCACTGACGGCCTATCAAGAAGCAACGTATTGGAAGGACTTTTTCAGCATCCTCAGCATCCCAGAGAATTGACGCTACGGACATACGGCCTGTGGCCGACGATGAAGCCGAGGCCAAGCCCTATAAAAAACATTTCCCTGCCCAAAGAAAAATATTTTTCTGGGTAGGGAAATGATTATTGTGCTATCTTCCACTCCAACGTGTTCACGCCGTCCTTCAGCGCGAAGTTCAGCCCCACCTTCACCACGGGCTTGTTCTTCATCTTGAAGGCATCGGCGTAGTGTTTGGCCTCAATCTGTGCCAAGGCTTCCTCCGCGCTCTTGTTGAACTTCAGCTCCATCACGTAGATGGTCGTTGCCGTTTCCAGGGTGAGGTCAATGCGACCCTTCGCTGTGTGCGGCTCCACGAGGATGCGGTAGTGGGTGAGCAGGGCAAACATGATGTAGAGCGTCTGCTGCCAATGCCCCTCGTAATGGGTGTTGTCACAATAGGGCACGGTCTCCAGAAAGTCGGCGAGCAGCTGCAGCCCCTCCTCCATCTTGTTCTGGCGGATCAATACCGACATTCGGGCTATGGCCGTATTACCCTTCGCCGAGTTGCGGTCAAGGTAATGGGGCAGGAGAGAACCGAACAGCCCCACCCGTATCTCGTTGTTCGGAATTGCCAGTTCGTAGAGCCTGCTGTCCTCGTCATAGTCCTTGATGGTCATGTAGCCGCTCTGGTAGAGCAGCGGCATGATGGTGGTCATGGTCTCCGTGGCTGCATCGAACTGTTTCTTGCCCACCCATGCGTTCTCGCCCAAATCGGTCGGCAGAAAGTCATACTTCCGCATCATGTTGAGGAGGTAGGTGGGCGTGCCCGAACCGAACCAGTAGTCATCCAGCTTGCCGTCGGCGAAGCAGTTCAGCAGGCTGAACGGGTTGAACACATCGGGCGAGGGCCACGTGAAGTGGTAGCCGTCGTACTGTGCTTTCAGCCGCTCAACGGTTTGCTCCCTCGTGAGCTTCAGTTTTTCGGCCAGCAGGTCGATGTCTTCCGACATCTGCGTGAGCATTTCCTCCTCGGTGATGCCGCAGATGCCGGCATACGGCTCGTCCATGGAGATGTTCTTGATATTGTTCAGTTCGCTGAAGATGCTGAGCTGCGAGAACTTCGTGATGCCGGTGAGGAAGACGAAGTGGAGCTTGGCCTCGCTGTACTTCAACGGACTGTAGAAGTTACGCATGATGTTGCGGAGGGTGTCCAACTGCGTATCCTCGTGAGCTACGTCCAGCAACGGCGCGTCGTACTCGTCGATGAGCACCACCACCTGCTTTCCTGTCTTCTCGTAGGCCGTATTGATGAGGTCGATGAGGCGGCTGTTGGCATCCATCTGTGGATGCGTGATGCCCCATTTTTTCTCCTCAGCTTGCAGGATAAACGCGAGGTATCTTTCCAGTTGCTCCTTCTCCATGTGCTTTCCTCCGCTCAGGTCGAAGTGGAGCACGGGATATTCCGTCCATTCCTTCTCCAGCTGCTCGATGGCCAGTCCCCTGAATAGGTCTTTTCTCCCCTCGAAGTAGCTTTGCAGGGTGGTGACGAGGAGCGACTTACCGAAACGGCGTGGCCGCCCAAGGAAAAAATGCTTGCCGCCGCTATGGGCCATGCGGTAAATGTATTCCGTCTTGTCGATGTAGAGGAGTTGTCTGTTGATAATCTCCTCGAAGGTCTGTATGCCTATCGGATATAACTTCAGTGCCATAGTATTCCTGTCTTTTCTGCATTGTTTTTCCGTCTGCCGGAATGTCATTTCCGCTCCTTCCACAGGCGCGTCATGTCCTCCAGCGTCTTGCCCTTGGTCTCCGGCACGAGCTTCCAGACGAAGAGGGCGGCAAGGATACAGATGACACCGTAGAGGCCGTAGGTGAACCAGTAGCCCAAGCTGTTGGCCATGGGCACGAACGAGGTGGAGACAATCCAGTTGAAAATCCACTGGAAGGCCACGGCAATGGCTACGGCTGCGCCGCGGATGGTGTTGGGGAACACCTCGGCGATGAGCACCCAGCAGATGGGGCCCCACGAGAACATGAACGAGGCGGAATAGACCATGATGGAAATCATGCAGAGCAACTGCAGCTGTTCGTTGCCGAAGGTGCAGGCCACGCCGATGGCTCCCAGCGCCATGCCCAGCGAACCGACGATGAGCAGGGGCTTGCGGCCGAGCTTCTCCACGGTGAAGATGGCGACACAGGTGAAGCCGAGATTGACCACGCCGTTGAACACGGTGAGCATCATCGGGTTGTCGAAGCCCATGGCCTCGTAGATGCGCGGCGCGTAGTAGAGCACGGCATTGATGCCCACGGCCTGCTGGAACACGGAGAGCATCACGCCGACGAAGATGCAGAGCACGCCGTAGGTCAGCAGCTTCTCGCGCTTCTCCGTGACGGTGTTCTTGATGTCCTGCAGGATCTGGCGGGCCTCCCCTGCCCCGTTGATCTTGGCGAGGATGCGCTCGGCCTTGGCGTCTTCGCCTATCATGGCCAGATAGCGCGGGGTCTCGGGCACGAAGCAGATGAGGATGGCGAACAGACCGGCGGGCACCATCTCGGAGCCGAACATATAACGCCAGCCGGACTCGATGGCCCAGGCGGCCTCGGCTCCGTTGAGCAGCTCGTTCATGCCGCCGCCCACACTGGCGATGGCCGGGGCGATATGGTCGCCGAGGATGAAGAAGTTGACGAAATAGGTGACCAGCTGGCCGAAGATGATGGCGAACTGGTTCCACGACACCAGCATACCGCGGATGCGGCTGGGCGCGATTTCACCGATGTACATGGGGCAGACGGCCGAGGCCAGACCCACGCCGACACCGCCGATGACGCGGTAGATGTTGAACACCACGAGCAGCGTCAGCGTCGGCTTGCCCTCCGGCAGCACCATCGTCTCGGGGTACATGGAGCCCCACGCCGACACGAAGAACATCACGCCGGCGAATATCAGCGAACGCTTGCGCCCCCAGCGCGTGGCCAGCAGACCCGAGATGGCCGAGCCGATGATGCAGCCGATGAGTGCGCTCGAACTCGTGAAGCCGTGCCAGAAATCGGTGTAGGTGAAGTCGTCGGCACCCATGAAGAAGGCCTGCAGCCCCTTCTCGGCACCGGAAATCACCGCCGTGTCGTAACCGAACAGAAGGCCGCCCAGCACGGCCACCATCACAATCGAAATCAAATAGGATTTGCTTCCTGTCTGCTGTCTTTCCATAGTTTGTCTTGTTGTTTCTTTGTTAATGAATTAGTTGTTGTCGTTTTTGTTAATTATTGGCATTGATAATCAGATAACCGGACGCAAAAGTAATACATTTCCGCAACTAATCGTTGCTTCGCGCCTGCTTTTTAACGTTTTTTACCCCATCGCGGACTTTTTTCCGCTTTTCCTTTTGCTTTTCGGAAAAAAACACGTACCTTTGCACCCGCATTTGAGGAGGCGAGCCGCCGTGATGAAGACGGGGAGCGTCCGAAAGATGTCAACCATATCAAACATTTTAATCATCAAAAAACGAATTATGTATTTAGATTCAGCCAAGAAGAAGGAAATCTTCGAGAAGCACGGACAGTCGGCCACCGACACGGGTTCCGTTGAGAGCCAGGTAGCCCTGTTCACCTATCGCATCAGCCACCTCACCGAGCACCTGAAGAAGAACCGCAAGGACTTCGGCACCGCACGCAGCCTGACCAAAATGGTGGGTCGCCGCCGCAAGCTCCTGAAGTATCTCTACAACAAGGACGTGACGCGCTACCGCGAGCTTATCAAGGCACTCGGACTACGTAAGTAAAAAAGTAAAAGCATACAGCAAGATCTGAAAGTACAAAAGTTAATGATTGATTGTTAACACAGAAGAAAAGATTTATTTTCAACGGAAGCTCACCGGCCTGCGAAGGTCGGTGAGTTTTTCTTTTGCGTAATATCGGGGGCCGCGCGCATCAGGGCAGTATCTGGCGCAGGGGCACCATCACGAAGTCGCGCTGCTCCATCAGGGGATGGGGGATGGTGAGGTCGGGGGTCTCCAAGTGGAGACGGTCGTAGAGCAGGATGTCGATGTCTATCGTGCGGTCGGCATAGGCACGGTCGCCGCCGGTCTTGCGCTCCCGTCCCATGTCGCGCTCGATGGCCTGTGTGAGACGGAGCACCTCGTGGGGCGTGTGGCGCGTGAGACAACAGACCGCCCCGTTGAGGAAGCGGTGGGCGGACTCGAAGCCCCAAGGCTCCGTCTCTATCCATGAAGAACGCCGCACGACCCTGCCCACGCGATGGTCTATCTGCCGGACGGCCTCGTCGAGCATCTCCCGGCGACAGCCCAGATTGGAACCCAAGGCCAGATACACCTCGTGGAGCGGAGCGTCAGCCGTTGCGTCAGTCATCGAGAATCAGCATGGCGTCGCCGAAGCAGCCGAACAGGAAGCCGTTGGCGAGGGCGATGTCGTAAGCCTGACAGGTCAGGTCGTAGCCGGCGAAGGCCGCCGTGGCCATCATCATGGTGGACTCGGGATGGTAGAAATTGGCAATCAGCGCGTTGGCCAGATTGAAGTTGTACGGGGGGAAGAGGAACTTGTTGGTCCAGCCGTCGAACTCCTTCAGCATGCCGTCGGTGCCCACGGCGGTCTCCGTGGCACGCAGCGTGGAGATGCCCACGGCGCAGATGCGTCCTCCGGCCTGCTTGACGGCGTTGACCATGCGGCAGGCTTCGGCTTCCACCTTCATCTGCTCAGAGTTCATCTTGTGCTTGGTCAGGTCCTCCACCTCGATGTTGTCGAAACAGCCCAGACCGCAGTGTACGGTGACGCAGGGGAACTCCACGCCGCGGATTTCCAGACGCTTCATCAGCTCGCGGCTGAAATGGAGTCCGGCAGACGGAGCGGTGACGGCTCCCTCGTGGCGGGCATAGATGGTCTGGAAGTTCTCGCTGTCGTCGGGGTTCGGCTCGCGGCGGTCTACAATGTAGCGGGGCAGCGGAGCGGAGCCGAGGGCAAACAGCTCGCGCTTGAACTCCTCGTGGGGGCAGTCGTAGAGGAAGCGCAGGGTGCGCCCGCGGCTGGTGGTGTTGTCGATGACCTCGGCCACCATGGGGCCGTCCTCGTCGAAGAACAGCTTGTTGCCGATGCGTATCTTCCGGGCAGGCTCCACCAGCACGTCCCAGAGGCGCAGCTCCTCGTTGAGCTCACGCAGCAGGAACACCTCGATTTTCGCGTCGGTCTTCTCCTTGGTGCCGTAGAGACGGGCAGGGAACACCTTCGTGTCGTTGAGCACCATCACGTCGCCCTCGTCGAAATAGTTGATGATATCGCGGAAGAGCAGCGGCTCTTCGGTATCGTGGCCCTCGGCGTCTTTCTTGCAGATGTCGATGGTCTGGCTCTTGCGGTGCACCACCATCAGCCGACACTCGTCGCGGCGGTACACCTTGTCGACGGTGCCGTCCTCGTTCTCGAACGTCTTGTGGGGCAGCTCCAGTGCCACCTGCGATTCGGGCAACTTGAATTTGAATTGTGACAGTTTCATAGTCTTCTGTATCTCGTTTTTTTCTTTTTTTCTTCTTTGCTTACGCCTCCTATTTCCTCCGGAGGTCTTCAATCTCCTGCGCGGCCAGCCAAGCCGGAAAGTCGTCCACCCGGATGCAGTCGTCGGCACGGATGTCCCCCAGACGGGTGCGGCGCAGTGCCGTGAGGAAAGCTCCGCTGCCCAGGGCGCGTCCGATGTCGCGTGCCAGGGAACGGATGTAGGTGCCCTTGCCGCACACCACGCGCAGGGAGAGCTGCATGAGCTGCGCGTCGAAGTCCGTGACCTCTATCTCGTCGATGTGCACGGTCTTGGCGGCCAGCTCCACGTGTTCGCCGTTGCGCTTCATGCGGTAGGCCCGTTCGCCGCCCACCTTCACCGCCGAATACTGCGGCGGCACCTGCCGGATGTCGCCCAGAAACTGCGGCAACACCCGGTCTATCAGTTCGCGCGTGATGTGGCGCGTGGGATAGGTGGCATTGACCGTGTGCTCGCGGTCGTAGCTGGCCGTGGTGGCTCCCAGCTGCAGGGTGGCCGTGTATTCCTTGGAGTGGTACTGCATGTGCTCTATCTCCTTGGTCTTGCCGCCCGTGCACAGGATGAGCACACCGGTGGCCAGGGGGTCGAGGGTGCCTGCATGGCCCATCTTCACCCGTTTCACACCAATCTTTCGCGACACCAGATAGCGGATATGAGCCAGTGCACCGAAGCTCGACATACGGTAGGGCTTGTCGATGCAGATGACTGCTCCTTGGGTGAAGTTCATGTATCGTTCCTTCTTGTTAGAATGTTATATGAGCGAATAGATAACGGTAGCCACACCGGCCACGGCACAGTAGACGCCGAAGTAGATGAGCTTGCCCTTCTTCACGATGTCCACCATCCACTTGCAGGCCAGACAGCCCGACACGAAGGCGGCCATGAAGCCCACAAACATGGGGAAGGCATCGATGCCGCCCAGCGCCTCCTCGCCGCGCAGCCCCTTCAGCAGGCTGAGCAGGGCTTCTCCCAGAATCGGGGGAATGACCATGAGGAACGAGAACTGCGCCATCTTCTCCTTCTTGTTGCCCAAGAGCAGACCCGTGGCAATGGTGGTGCCGGAACGGGACAGGCCGGGCAGGACGGCCAGTGCCTGGCTGAGGCCGATGATGAAAGCGTGCCAGGGACTGATGTCTTCGCGCGGACGGGGCTTGGCCAGATAGGAGAAGGTCAGCAGCAGGGCGGTCACCACGAGCATACAGCCCACGATGAGCAGTCCCGATCCGAACACCGCCTCCACCTTGTCCTTGAAGAACACGCCCACGATGCCCACGGGCACCATGGAAATGACGATGTTGAGGGCATACTTGGTCTCGGCGTTCATCCGGAAGCGGAAAAGCCCCTTCAGAATCCAGTCTATCTCTTTCCAGAGCACCACCAGCGTGCTCAGCACCGTGGCGATGTGCACCATGATGGTGAAGGTCAGGTTGTCCTCGGCGTTGATGCCGAACAGGTGGGAGCCGATGGCCAGATGGCCGCTGCTGCTGACGGGAAGATATTCCGTCAGTCCCTGTATCAGCCCGAGTACGAGTGCTTCCAGCCAGTTCATTGCTTGCCGCCCTCCGTCGTTTCGTGTGCAGAAGAATCGGTGTCCTTGGGCTTGCGCATGACCCCATACATCATAAAGACAAAGCCCAGCAGGCAGGTGATGGGAGCCACCGTGATGCGGCGGGTACTGAAGATGTCGGCATCGTAGGTCTCCACGGTGGAGCCGCTGCCGCTCATCAGCAGGAAGCCGATGATGACGACGGCCATGCCCACTGCCAGAAGCAGATAGTTGACGCGGTCGAAAGCGAGGTTTTTCTTATCCATAATTGTCGTTGTTTGCAGAAATGATGGTGTGTTTGTCAGATTTTATAGAGTTGCCCTGCCGTCATCCGCAGGAAACGGTTCACGGAGAACCAGGCGCACAGTGCCGTGATGAGCAGTCCGAACAGGAACACGGCAACGACGGTGACGGCCAGTTCCATCCAGGTGATGACGTTGAGGATGCCGGGCTGCATGACATAAAGCCCGTAGAAGCAGCCGCCCAGCACGGCGATGGCCAGCAGCGAGGCAATGACCCCGACACCCATGGCGTGGCAGAGGAACGGCCGGCGGATAAAGCCCCACGAGGCTCCCACCAGCTTCATGGTGTGGATGAGGAAGCGGCGCGAATAGACGCTCAGGCGCACGGTGTTGTTGATGAGCGAGAACGACACGCAGGTGAGCAGCACGGCCAGTGCCAGCAGGATGGCGCTGATGCGGCTGAGGTTGTAGTTGACCTGGTCCACGAGGTCTTCCATGTAGGCCACGTCACTGACGCGCGCGTCCTTGCGCAGTGCCTTGGAAATGGCGCGCAGGGAGTCGCGGTTGGCGTAGTCGGCATTGAGCCAAATCTCCAGCGTCGCGGGAAACGGGTTGAAGCCCAAGAACTCCGAGGGGTCGCTGCCCAGCTCCTTCACCTGCTCGCGCTGGGCCTGCTCCTTGCTGATGTAGTCGATATGGTGGGACCACGGCTGGTGGTAGAGGTCGCGGCAGAGCTGGTGTCCCTGGTTCACCGTGACGTAGTCCTTCAGCATGACGCTCACGGTCAGGTTCTCTTTCATGTGGGTGGACAGGTTGCGCGCCAGCAGCACGGAGAACACCACCATTCCGAGCAGGATGAGCACCATGGCGGTGCTGATGCACAACGTCACTCCCTGCATGCCCCGACGGCCTCCTGAAGCCTTTCTTTTCTTTGCCTTTTTTCCCATAAGTCGGTAATACGCCAAATTTGGCGCAAAATTACAACAATTCAGTCAGAATGCAAAACAAATTGCGTTTTATTTGCTAATTTTGCAACCGATAACAAAACATCTGGATTGAATCATGAGTACGGTCATCTACCCTTCCCCCGTCTTCGGCCCCATACACAGCCGCCGACTGGGCGTTTCCCTCGGCATCAACCTGCTGCCGGCCGACGGCAAGGTGTGCTCGTTCGACTGCATCTACTGCGAATGTGGCTTCAATGAAGACCACCGCCCCTCGCTCCCCCTCCCCACCCGCGGACAGGTCAAGGACAAACTGGAGGACACGCTCCGCCGCATGAAGGACGAGGGACAGTTGCCCGACGTGCTGACCTTTGCCGGCAACGGCGAGCCGACCTGCCACCCCCATTTCCCGGAAATCATCGACGACACGCGGCTGCTGCGCGACCGGTACTGCCCGGAGGCCAAGATCTGCGTGCTGAGCAACTCGACAATGATCCACCGCCAGTCGGTGCACGACGCGCTGATGAAGGTGGACGACAACATCCTCAAGCTCGACACGGTGGACATCGGCTACATCCGTCGCGTAGACCATCCGGCAGGCACCTACGACGTGCAGCAGATGGTGGAGCGCATGAAGGCGTTCCACGGCCACATCATCATCCAGACCATGTTCATGCAGGGCACGTGCGACGGCGACAGCGTGGACAACACCGGCGAGGAGTACGTCGCCCCGTGGCTGGAGGCGGTGAAAGCCATCGGCCCGCAGCAGGTGATGGTCTACACCATCGACCGCGAGACCCCGGCGCAGGGACTGCTGAAGGCCACGCACCAGCAGCTCGACGCCATCCGCGACCGGGTCATCAACGCAGGAATCCCCTGCACGGCCAGTTATTAGGCGGCAGGGGACTTCCGGAAAGGTCTTACTCTTTTTTACGCTTCACAGGTTCACAGCTTGGAGATGATGCCGAGCTGCGTGCCCTCGATGAACGAGATGATGTTGCGCACCTCTGCCCCGTCGGGCACCTGGTCCCGGATCTGGTTCACGGCATCGAACACGGAGGTCTGGCCGTGGAACACCAGACGGTAGGCGTTGGCCACGTGCTTGCGCACACGCGCGTCGAAGCCGGCAGCCTCCATGATGACGTTGTTCGGGCCGCTGTACTTCACGGGCTTGCCGCTGGCGATGATGTAGGGAGGAATGTCCTTCGAGAACGTGGTTCCGGCCTGTATCATGGCCATGTCGCCCACGCGGGTCTTCGCATTCTCCACCACCGACGTGCTGTAAATCACGCCGTTGCCTATCACGCAGTCGCCGGCAATCTTGGTGCCGTAGCCGAACACGCAGCCGTCGCTCACCACCGTGTCGTGGGAGATGTGGGCACCCTCCATCAGGAAGTTCCGGTTGCCC
>CAVJNH010000013.1:0-29601 GCA_963651005.1 Oscillibacter sp. MSJ-31 | reverse complement strand
TGCCCAGCACGGTCTTTCCTCCGGCATACGTGCCGCGGTTGATGACCACATTCTCGCGGATGGTGTTGTGGTCGCCGAGCACCACGAAGCTCTCGTCGCCATGGAAATTGAAATCCTGCGGCAGGGCGGCAATCACCGCTCCCTGGAACACCTTGTTGCTGTTGCCCATCCGCGTACCGTTGAGGATGCTGACGAAGGGATAGATGGTGCAGTTGTCGCCAATCTCCACGTCGTCCTCGATGTAGACGAAGGGATATATCTTGCAGTTGTCGCCGATCTTCGCCTTGGGCGAGATGTCGGCCTTGGGACTGATATTACTTGCCATAATAACTAAACATTAAACATTAGTAACTAAACATTACCGTGCTCCTCCGCCCAACGCATAGTAGAGGTTGACCACGGCCTGCATCTTCGAGAAGTCGTCCGACACCTTGTTGAGTTCGGCGTTGAGCAGGCTGGTCTGAGCGGTGATGACCTCGATGTAGGTGCTTCCGGCACTGGCCATCAAGGCTTTCGTATCCTCCACGTTCTGCTTCAGCACGGCCACGCGCTTGCCCTCGATGACGCTCTTCTCCGCCGAGGCGTTGTAGAGCACCAGGGCGTTGCTCACCTCGCTGCCTGCCGTGAGGATGGCGTTCTGCCAGGTGTTGTAAGCCTGCTCGTACTGGGCCTTGGCCACCTTCAGTCCGGCAATGAGCTTGCCGTTCTGGAAGACGGGCTGCACCAGCGAACCGACGGCAGACAGCAGCCACTTGCCCGGGTTGACGATGCCCAGACCGCTGCTGTTGGTGAAGGCTCCGCTGCCGGAAATGGTGATGCTGGGATAGAAGCGGCTGCGCGCCGTCTCCACACCGTAGAAGCACTGTGCCAGCGACATCTCGGCGGCGTGCACGTCGGCGCGGTTGCCCAGCAGCTGGATGCCGATGCCGGTGGAGAAGCTCGTGGGCAGGCTCTGCTGCTCCAGCGGATTGCGGCGGATGGTCTGTGCCTGCTGTCCGATGAGGAGGCTCAGCGAGTTCTCCGTCTCACGGATCTGGCGCTGCAAGTCCACCCGTTGGGTCTGCACGGCATAATAGCTGGCCTCCGTGGCCTGGACGGAGGTGGATCGGATGCCGCGGACGGCCTCCTTGCGCAGCTTCATGATGTCCCAGGTCTCCTTGGTCAACTGCTCCATCTCGGTGATGATTTCCATCTGCTTGTCGAGCATACAGAGCGTGTAGTACAGGTTGGCGATGTTGGCGATGAGGTTGGTCTGTACGGCCACCTGATAGTCCTTGGTCTGCAGCAGGGCGGCCTGTGCGGCGCGCTTCTGCGAGAGCAGGTTGCCGAAGAGGTCGATGCTCCAGCTCGCACTGACGGGCAGGCTGTAGATTTTGCTGGGTTTCGCCCCGTCCCACGAGGAGAGGGTGCCCTGCGGAGTGAGGCTGAACGAGGGCAGGAAGGCCAGCTTTGCCGAGGTCAGCTGCGCTTCGGCCATCTTCACGTTGAGGGCGGCGTTGAGCAGATTGGGATTGTGTGCCAGCCCCTGCTCGATGAGGCTCTGCAACTGCGGGTCGGTGAAGACGCTGCGCCAGGGAATGTTGGCAAACGAGGCCGTGTCGCTGGCCACGAGGGTGTCGGCGATGGAGGCCGAGTCGCGCACCAGTCCGCTGGCCGTGACCTCCGGCCGGTGGTATTTCCCGTAGAGTGTCTTGCAACCGCTCAGCGAGAGGGTTGCCAGACACAATATGATGTATGTGATGTTCTTTTTCATTTTTTCTTTCGGTTATGGTTCTACACTTCCGGAGTCCGCCTTATTTCTTCTTGCGGGCTGCGGCCTCGGCATACTGGGCCAGTTCGGCGGCGGCTTCCTCGTTCTCCTCATCCTCGAAGCGGAGCGGAGTGAGCTTCTCCTGCAGCCATTGGAACAGCGTGAACAGGGCGGGCACGACGAATATCTGGAGCAGCGTGCCTATCAGCATACCGCCCACGGCGGCAGCACCCAGCGTCTGGTTACCGTTCTTGCCCACACCGGAAGCGAACATCAGCGGCAGCAGTCCGATGACCATAGCCAGAGAGGTCATCAGGATAGGACGCAGACGTGCTCCGGCTCCCAGGATGGCCGAGTACTTGATGGCCATACCGGTGCGGCGGCGCTCCAGGGCGAACTGCACGATCAGGATGGCGTTCTTGGCCAGCAGGCCGACCAGCATGATGAGCGAAATCTGCATGTAGATGTCGTTGGAATGGCCGAAGAGGTTGGTGAAGACGAACGCACCGGCCAGACCGAACGGGATGGACAGCACCACGGACAGGGGCAGGATGTAGCTCTCGTACTGGGCACTCAGAATCAGATAGACGAAGACGATACAGAGGGCGAAGATCAGTCCGGTAGAGTTGCTGGACTCGGCCTCGGAACGGGTCAGTCCGGAATACTCGTAGCTGTAGCCTTCGGGCAGCGTCTCCTTGGCCACCTCGGCAATGGCCTTCATGCCGTCACCGGTGGAATAGCCGCTGTTGGGCGTCACCGACACGTCCATGGAGGTGAACAGGTTGAAACGGGTGATGTTGGAGGGGCCGTACACCTTGCGCAGGTTGACGAACTCGCTGACCGGGCTCATCGTGCCGTCGGCACATCGCACGTAAATCTTGCTGAGGTCGTCCGGGCGCATACGGCTCTCGGGGCCGGCCTGAATCATCACGCGGTAGAGCTTACCGAAGGAGTTGAAGTTGGAGGCATAGAGACCGCCAAGGTAGCCCTGCAGCACGGAGAGCACCGAGGAGGGGGAGATGCCAGCCTGCTTGGTCTTGGCCACGTCCACGTCCACCATGTACTGCGGATAGTTGGGGTCGTACTGCGTCTGGGCGGTCTGGATTTCCGGCCGCTTGTTCAGCTCGGCCAGGAAGGTCTTCACGTTGGTGAAGAAGCGGTTCAGGTCGCCGCCCGTCTTGTCCTGCATGGTCATCGTAATACCGCTCTGCGCGGAGAAACCGGTGATCATCGGGGGACCGAAGGCCAGAATCTGGGCATCCTTGATGGTGGCCGTCTGCTTGTAAATCATGCCCAGCACGGAGGTGGACTCCATCGGGTTGACGAACAACGCCTCGATGCCGCCGCCCGTCAGGGCACTCTTGATGCGGTGGAAGAAGCCGCCCGAACGCTCGTCGAAGGGCTTCAGCTTGATGATGATGGTTCCCTGGTTGGAACCGGCACCGCCGATGAAGCTGTAACCCATGATGGCCTCGCGGCGCTGGATGGCGGGGTTGGCCGCCAGCATCTTGTCCACCTGCTTCACGATTTCGGAAGTGCGCTCCTGCGTCGTGCCCGGAGCGGTGGAGATACAGGCGAACAGCGTACCGGTGTCCTCGTCGGGCACCAGTCCCGTCTTGGTGGTGTTCATCAGTACCACCATCACGGCAATACCTGCCGTCACGATGCCGCCGGCAATCAGACCGTGGCCGATGAGCCACTGTACACCTTTCTTATACTTGTTGGTGATTTTCTCGAACTGGTAGTTGAATCCGGCGTGGAAGCGGTCCACGAGCGACAGCTTCTTCTCCGTTTCTCCCTCCTCGTGCGGCTTCAGGAAGATGGCGCAGAGGGCAGGCGACAGCGTCAGGGCGTTGACGGCGGAAATCAGGATGGACACGGCCATCGTCACACCGAACTCCCGGTAGAAGTAGCCGGACGTGCCGCCGATGAACGACACGGGGATGAACACGGCAGACATCACGAGGGTGATGGAGATGATGGCACTGGAAATCTCGTTCATGGCATCGATGGAGGCCGTCAGCGCACTCTTGTAGCCCTGGTCCAGCTTGGCATGGACGGCCTCGACCACCACGATGGCATCATCCACCACGATGGCGATGGCCAGCAGCAAGGCCGACAGCGTCAGCAGGTTGATGGAGAAGCCGAACACCCAGAGGAAGAAGAACGTGCCGACCAAGGCCACAGGCACGGCAATCATAGGAATCAGCGTGGAGCGGAAGTCCTGCAGGAAGATGTACACCACGATGAACACGAGCACCAGGGTGATGAACAGCGTGTAGATGACCTCCTCGATGGAGGCGAAGAGGAACTCCGTGATGTCCTGCTCGATGGTGTATTCCAGACCCGGAGGGAAGCTCTTGCTCAGCTCCTTCAACTCTTTCTTCACGTCGGTCGCAATCTGTGTGGCGTTGGAGCCGGCAATCTGCTGCACCATGCCCATCACGGCCGGCTGGCCGTTGTTGAGCAGGTTGACGCTGTACGTCAGACCGCCCAACTCCACCTTGGCCACCTCGCCCAGGCGCAGGGTCTGTCCGGAGGTGTTGCTCTTGATGAGGATGTTCTCGTATTCCGGCGGTGTCTGCAGGCGACCCTTGTAGCGCAGGGTGTATTCATACTGCATATCCGTGGACTCGCCGAAGCTACCCGGTGCAGCCTCGATGTTCTGCTCGGCCAGGGCGGCGGAGATGTCGGAGGGAATCAGCCCGAACTCCTTCATCTTCTCCGGCTTCAGCCAGATACGCATGGAGTAGCTGCGGGTGGAAGGGCTCTGCACGTCGCCCACACCGTTGATACGCTTCAACTGCGGCACGACGTTGATGAGGGCGTAGTTCGTCACGAACTGGTCGTCGTAGCGGCCGTCCTCAGAGGTCAGGGAGTACAGTATCACGTTGGAGCTTTGGCGTTTGGTCACGGTGACACCCACCTTGGTGACCTCGGCCGGCAGCAGCGACTGGGCCTGCGACACGCGGTTCTGCACGTTCACGGCAGCCATGTCCGGGTCGGAGCCCTGCTTGAAGTAAACGGTGATGCTGGCCGTACCGGAGTTGGAGGCGGAGGAGGTCATGTAGGTCATGTTCTCCACACCGTTGATGCTCTCCTCCAACGGGGCAATCACGGAGTTCAGCACCGTCTGTGCATCGGCACCCTGATAGGTGGTGTACACCGAGATGGTCGGCGGCGCGATATTCGGGTACTGCTCGATAGGCAGCGAAATCAGCCCGATGGTGCCCAGCAGGACGAAGAAGATGGAGACCACCGTCGAGAGTACCGGGCGTTTTATAAAGTTTGTAAAGGTCATAATCTCTTTGATTTATAAGTTATCCGTCACACACTTATTTGCCGCTCATGGTCTTTGCAAACTCGTGGGCGTTGTCCTGCGACTCGGCCAGCTTGGCGGCTTCGGCAATCTTCTGGTTGTAACGCTCCAGCGTGATGGGCTTGATCTGCTGGCCGTCGGTCAGCTTGGTGATGCCCTTCACCACGATGCGGTCGCCGGCACGGAGACCGGAGGTCACGATGTAGTTCTTGCCGTCGTTCTGCGGATTCACCGTAATCTCGCTGTACTTCACCTTGTTGTCCTTGCCCACGGTGTAGACGAAAATCTTGTCCTGCACCTGCGAGCAGGCTTCCTGCGGAATGACGATGGCGCTGCTGTCGCTGGCGTTGACGAGGATGGATCCTGCGCCGCCGCTCTTGAGCAGCTTGCCGGGGTTGGCGAAGTGGGCAATCAGCGACACGGCACCCGTCGACGCGTCAATCACGCCGCTCATCTTCACCACCTTGCCCGGCTGGTCGTAGACGGTGCCGTCAGCCAGTTGCAGCTGGACGGACGGGAAGGCGGCAATGGCTGCCTGGATGTCGCCGTTGTCCTTCGTCATGCTCAGGATCTGCGACTCGGACACGGAGAAGAACACCTCCATGGTGCTGATGTTGGAGACGGTGGTCAGTGCCTGGCCGGACGCGCTCACCAGCGCACCCACCTTGAAGGGCAGACTGCCCACCACACCGGCGGCAGGACTCTTCACGGAGCACCACGCCAACTGCTCCTTGGCGGAAGCCAGTGCGGCCTCGGCCTGTGCCACCTGTGCCTCGGACGTGGCCAGGGTGTTGGCGGCAGTGGAAAGCTCGTATTCGCCGATGACGTGACTATCATAGAGACTCTTGTTGTTCTGGTAGGTCAGCTTGGCCGTGTTCAACTGGGCCTTGGCGGTGTTGACCGCAGCCTGGCACTGGCGCACGGCAGCCTGGTAGGTCTCGCTGTCAATAGAGAACAGAGGCTGTCCTGCCGACACGGTCTGTCCCTCGTGGACAAACACCTTGGTGATGAATCCCGAAACCTTCGGGCGCACCTCCACATCCTGAATACCCTTGATGGTGGCCGGATACGTGGTCTGCAAGGTGGCACTGGAAGTGCCGATGGTGCTCACGGCGTACTCGTCGTCGGCAAAATTGGGCATTCCGCCCTTCTTGCTTCCGCCACACGAAGTCAACGTTGCGATTGCAGCAAAGGCCGCAATGATAATGACATTTTTACTTTTCATACCTATTTAATTAAACTATTCTATAATCCTGTCTATAAACCTGTCTGCGTGAAAACTGAAACAATACGTCCGGTTTTCAGCGTGCAAAGTTACGAAAAAAAACGCGTTACTTCCCATTTATCCGCCCCATATTTAACAATCTTTATATCTATGGCTGAAGCCTGTCCGTCCGTGGCGCAGTCCGGCGTAAATTGTCAGATTGTCATACGCTTGTGTCATTTTGTCGCAGGCCGTTCCCTTGGCACAAGTCTTGCGTCTACCCTCGGTGAATGCGGAAGCGAAAGCAGAAGCATCCGATGAATTAGAAAACAAAATTAAACAACAACAAAAAATCAGGAGGTATGATTATGTTACCAGTAATGTTCAAAAACAGTTGGTTCCCGACAGTGTTCGACGAGTTCTTCAACAACGAGGCTACGGCCAGCAACACGACAACCGCTCCGGCTGTCAACGTCAGGGAAGATGTGAATGAGTACACCATGGAAATGGCTGTGCCGGGCATCAAGAAGGAGTACTGCCGTGTACAGTTGACCGACGACGGCAACCTGCACGTGGCCATCGAGAACAAGATGGAGCACAAGGAAGAGGACAAGAAGCAGCACTATCTGCGCCGCGAGTTCAGCTACAGCAACTACCAGCAGACCTACACGCTGCCTGAGGATGTGGTCAAGGAGAAGATTTCCGCCAAGGTGGACAACGGTATTCTCACCGTGGTGATGCCGAAGGCCAAGAAGGAAGAGAGCAAGGTGGCCCGTTCCATCACCATCGCCTGACGGCCTCGGGGCTGCAAAAGTCCCGACGACAGTCCAACCACATGAAATGAATCCGGCGGATTGCAACTTCGCGTTGCAGTCCGCTTTTTTTGCGAAATAACCAAGCATTTGACACCGGCTTGTGTACAAATTCAACATAACCACCTGTTATACAGATTGTTTTTCGCTTGCCAAGTTCATGGCGGTGGTGTCAAGTGTCATTTGTCATTTGTCATTAAGAAAAATGGAAATGCGAAAGGGTAATATACATTATTAATAAATATTTATATATAAGGTACGTGAGAGAAATTCATTTCCCGAAATCCTTAATGACAAATGACAAATGACACCAAATGACACCTTTTCATTCTCCACCTCCTAATACCACATTTGCAACGTACTTTAATCCACTACTTTAGAACAAACTGATGACAAATGGCGCACGTCCCGGCGGCAAACTATTGCAGAAATGGAAAAGAGTTCGTACCTTTGCACCCGGACAGAAGGGCAAAGAGGCGAAAATCTCACTCTCTCGGCAGAGAGAAAAAACGCGCTCGGCAGAGAAAAAAAGAACGACTATGACAGACAAGGAAAAACTGATAACAGAGAACATGGGCTACGTGGTGACACTGGCCAGACAATACTCGTGCGAACTGCTGGACACGGACGACCTGGTGAGCGAGGGCACCATCGGCATCATCAAGGCGGCGGAGAAGTTCGACCCGGGACGGGGCAAGCCTTTCGTCACCTTCGCCGCACCCTACATCCGCGCGGCCATCGAGGCGGCCATCCGACGGGTCACGGGGGAGGTGACGGTGAAGTCGACCGACGAGAGCATTCCCGCGGGGTCGCGCAACAACTACACGCTGCTCCACGTGTTGGAGGACCGGAACGCGCAGCGGGCCGACGCACAGATGGAGGACGACCTGCTGAAGGAGGAGCTGGAACAGCGCATCCACCTGCTCGACGAGCGCGAGACGGCGGTCATCCGGCGGTATTTCGGCTTGGGTTCCGACCGCATGACCATGGCGGAGATTGCCGGCGAACTGGACTTGAAGCGCGAGCGCGTGCGGCAGATACGCAACAAAGCCCTGCGCAAACTGCACAAGGCTTCGGCATAGGTCTTTTCCTCCCCGGTCAGCGCGTTGTTTTTCTCCGGGCAGCGCGTTTGGGTTCTCTGGTCAAGGAGTTTCGGTTTTCCGGGCAACGAGTCCCATCTCTCCGGCCTTTTCCATCAGCAGTTGCATGAGCGGTTCGCGGTCGTTCTCCACCCGGTTGTCGAGCACGGCATCCTTCAGGCATTGCTTGAGTGCGCCCACCTCCCGTGAGGGCTTGAGGTGGAAGAGTTCCATGATTTCGTTGCCGTCGATTACGGGCTGCAACAGCCGTTTGTAGTCCTTCTCCTGCAGGTCGGCGAGCTTCTCGCGCACCATCCGGAAGTTCTCCAGGAAGATTTGCTTGCGCACCTCGTTCTTGGACGTGATGTCGGCCTCGCAGAGGGTCATCAGGTCGCCGATGTCGTCGCCGGCATCGTTGAGCAACCGGCGCACGGCGGAGTCCGTCACGGTCTCGTCGGCAATGACGATGGGGCGCATGTGCAGCTCCACCATCTTCTTCACGAAGCGCATCTCGTTGCCCAGCGGCAGTTTCAGCCGCCGGAAGATGGCGGGCACCATCCGTCCGCCGAGGTAGTCGTGGTTGTGGAACGTCCATCCGGCCTTGGGTTCCCAGCGTTTGGCCTGCGTCTTGCCGATGTCGTGGAGCAGTGCGCCCCACCGCAGCCAGAGGTTGTCGCTGTGGCGGCAGACGTTCTCCAGCACCTCCAGCGTGTGGTAGAAGTTGTTCTTGTGTGCCCGTCCGTCCCGCTTCTCCACGATGTCGAGGGCGGCCACCTCGGGCAGCAGCCGTTGCAGCAGGCCGCAGCGTTGCAGGTATTCGAAGCCGACACTGGGGTGCGGAGCCATCATGATTTTGTTGAGTTCCACCGCGATGCGCTCGCCGCTGACAATCTTGATGCGGTCCACCATGTTTTCCAGTGCGCGGAACGTCTCGTCTTCAATCTGGAAGTTGAGCTGGGTGGCGAAGCGGACGCAGCGCATCATGCGCAGCGGGTCGTCGGAGAAGGTCACCTCCGGGTCGAGGGGCGTGGCGACGATGCGGTCCTGCAGGTCGGCAATGCCGTCGAACGGGTCTACCAATTCGCCGAACCTCTTGCTGTTAAGGCAGATAGCCATGGCGTTGATGGTGAAGTCGCGGCGGTTCTGGTCGTCCTCCAGCGTGCCGTTCTCCACCACCGGCTTCCGCGAGTCGTGGCTGTAGCTCTCCTTGCGTGCCCCGACGAACTCCACCTCCATGTGGCCCGTCTTCACCTGCGCCGTCCCGAAATTGCGGAACACGGAGAGGCGGGCGCGCCAGTGGCCCGTCTTGGGGTTCTTGCCCAGTTTTTCCTGCAGCCGCCGGGCCACGGCGATGCCACTGCCCACGATCACCACGTCGATGTCGTTGCCGGGACGTTCGAGGAAGATGTCGCGGACGAAGCCGCCCACCACGTAGCACTCCAGCCCCAGTTCGTCGGCCGCCGCACTGATTTGCCGGAATATCGGCCGGTCAAGGATTTTGGCCAGTGCCGCGTCGGAATATAGTTTCATGATTGTATGTTTTTCTGCTTTGTTGCGTGCAAAGGTACGCAAATTTTGCCTATTTCGGTCGTTCATTGCACATTTTTTTGTAACTTTGCACCTTGTAATGAAGAAGGAACTGACAACCCTGTTTTGTGCCGCCCTGCTGATGGCCGGCTGCGGCAAGACCCAAGACCCGGCGAAAGCCCTGCTCGACGAGGCGCGCACCGCCCTCAGCGAACAGCGTTACGACGACGTGCTCGCCACGGTGGACACCCTGCGCAGCCGCTACCCCCGTGCCATCGAGGAGCGCAAGGAGGCTCTCCGCCTGTGGCAGCAGGCCGAACTGCTGCGCACGCAGAAGGAACTGGCCGTGACCGACTCCCTGCTGCAGGCCGTGGGAAGGGCCTACGAGGCCGTCCGCCAGCAACAACAACAGGCCGACGAGAAGGACGACGTGGAGGTATGGAAGCAACACAACCGCACGGCCAACCAGTTGAAAGCCCGTCTGGACTCGCTCCAGAACCGCTTCGACGTGGCCTGCGCGAAAATCAAGTATATCCACAAAAGACAGAAGGAACTATGACCAACGACAGCCACACGACAGAGACCCAGTTCGGACAGGTGATGAAGGAATGTCGCACCCTGTTCGCCAAGAAACTGCACGACTACGGCGCATCGTGGCGCATCCTGCGCCCGCAGTCGCTCACCGACCAGCTCTTCATCAAGGCCAAGCGCATCCGTTCCCTCGAAATCAAGAAGGAGGCCCTGGTGGACGAAGGCATCCGCCCCGAGTTCATCGCCCTCATCAACTACGGCATCGTCGGTCTCATCCAGCTCAGCCACGGCTTCTCCGACACCGTCGACATGAAGCCCGACGAAGCCCTTGCCCTGTACGACCGCTACGCCGACGAGGTGCTGCGACTGATGATACGCAAGAATCACGACTACGACGAAGCCTGGCGTTCCATGCGCGTCAGCAGCTATACGGACTTCATCCTCACCAAGATAGAACGCATCAAGGAGATTGAGGACCTCGGCGGCGACACCCTCGTCAGCGAAGGCATCGACGCCAACTACATGGACATCATCAACTACGCGGTCTTCGGGGCCATCAAGTTGAGCGAACAATAAAACCAAATGATAAGGACTCTCACCGTAAACGCCGCCCGCCTGCTGCTCGCCGTGACATTCATCCTCTCCGGATTTGTCAAGGCCGTAGACCCGTTGGGCACGCAATACAAGATAGCCGACTATCTGCAGGCGATGCACCTCGGGACTGCCGTTCCCGACTTCCTCACCCTGGGCGCGTCGGTGCTCCTGTCGGCGGTGGAGTTCGGACTGGGCATCTGCCTGCTCTTTGCCATACGGCGGCGGCTGGTGTCGCTGCTCGTGCTCTGTCTGATGGGCGCGATGACGCTGCTGACGCTGTGGCTGGCCGTGGCCAATCCCGTCAGCGACTGCGGCTGTTTCGGCGATGCCGTCACCCTCACCAACGGACAGACCCTCGCGAAGAACGTGGTGCTGCTCATCTGCGCCGCCGCCGTGCGCCGCTGGCCGCTGGAGCAGATGCGCTTCGTGTCCCGGGCCAACCAGTGGATCGTCACCAACTACTCCATGCTCTTCATCCTCGCCGTCTCGGCCTGGTCGCTCTACGACCTGCCGCTGTTCGACTTCCGCCCATACCACGTCGGAGCCAACATCCTCAAGGGCATGGAAATTCCCGAGGGAGCCGATCAGCCCACCTTCGAGACCACCTACCTCATGGAGAAGGACGGCAAGCGGCAGACCTTCGACATCGACCACTACCCCGACTCGACATGGACGCTCGTCGAAGCCCAGACGCGGCAACTGACCGAGGGCTACGTGCCGCCCATCCACGACTTCTGCATCAGCGACCGGGCCACCGGCGACGACCTCACCCGGCAACTGCTGGAGGCGAAGGGCTACCTCTTCCTGCTGGCCGCGCCCCATCTGGAGCAGGCCGACGACAGCCAGTTCGACCGCATCAACGAGCTGTACGAATATGCGTGCGACCACGGCTACCGCTTCTACGGACTGACCGCCAGCGACGGGAAGGCCATTGACCGCTGGCGCGACATGACCGGAGCGGAATACCCCTTCTTCCAGGCCGACGAGACCGTGCTGAAGACCGTCATCCGCAGCAACCCCGGACTGCTGCTGCTGAAGGACGGCACCATCGTGCGCAAATGGAGCCACAACAGCCTGCCGCAGCTCAGCGACGAGCAGGCCAACCGACCGCTGGAGCAGCTGGAGATAGGCCGGATGCCCGAGAACTCCGTTCCGCGGAAGATACTCGACATCGTGCTGTGGTACGTGCTCCCACTGTTCCTGCTGGCCGTGGCCGACCGGCTCTGGGCGTGGTCGCGATGGACAAGACGCAAAAGCAAAGCAAACAAATTCCATAAACTTTTAAGTCAAACGAAAATGAGAAAAAAAATTGTAGCAGGAAACTGGAAGATGAACCTGAACCTGCAAGACGGTGTGGCTTTAGCCAAGGAACTGAACGAGGCACTCGCTGCCGACAAACCCCACTGCGGTGTCATCATCTGCACACCGTTCATCCATCTGGCCTCGGTGGCCCAGGTGCTGGACAAGGACGTGATCGGTCTCGGTGCCGAGAACTGCGCCGACAAAGAGAAGGGTGCCTACACGGGTGAGGTCAGTGCCGAGATGGTCAAGAGCACCGGAGCACAGTACGTCATCCTCGGCCACTCGGAGCGCCGCCAGTATTACAGCGAGACTCCCGAAATCCTGAAGGAGAAGGTGCTGCTGGCCTTGAAGAACGGGCTGAAGGTCATCTTCTGCATCGGCGAGACCCTCGAAGAGCGTGAGGCCAACAAGCAGAACGAAGTGGTGAAGGCCGAGCTGGAAGGCAGTGTGTTCAACCTCAGCGAAGAGGAGTTCCGCAACATCATCATCGCCTACGAACCCATCTGGGCCATCGGCACCGGCAAGACCGCCACAGCCGAGCAGGCCGAGGAAATCCACGCCTACATCCGCTCCATCGTGGCCGGGAAGTACGGCGAGGCCGTGGCCGACGACACCACCATCCTCTACGGCGGCAGCTGCAAGGCCAGCAACGCCCCCGAACTCTTTGCCAAGCCCGACATCGACGGTGGCCTCATCGGCGGCGCTTCGCTGAAATGCGCCGACTTCAAGGGCATCATCGACGCTTGGAAGAAGTAAGACAACCGCCAACCGGACTCCAGATGAAGCATCAGACTCTTCGTCGTGACCGTTGGATTGTCACCCTGATTCTGTGTATCGGCATGGGTCTCCATGCCGGTGCACAGTCTTTTACGCAACGCATACAGAAAAAGGTGGAAGGACAGGCCACCGTCACCATCCACCACAGTCAGGAGATCGACCGGCTGGTCAACCTCAGCGACAAGCCGGCGGCCAAACCGGCAACCGACAAGGGCAATGCCTCTGCCGCCGCGCCGACCACTCCGAAAACCACTCCAACCCCTCAGAAGGCCGCTCCGGCCGCTCCGAGGACGAATCCGGCGGAAACTGCGCCCGACGACACACCGAAAAAGGAGACGCGCAACATCCGGAAGATGACCGGCTACCGCGTGCAAGCCTTTGCCGGAGGCAATTCGCGGCGCGACAGACAGGCCGCCGAACGCACACGCAGCGACATCCGGGCACTCTTCCCGCAGGTGGCCGTCTACGTGCATTTCTACTCCCCGCGCTGGATTTGCCGCGTGGGCAATTACCGTACCTACGAGGAGGCCCGGCAGATGATGGTCGAGCTGCAGAAGCTCGGCTACAAGCAGGCCACCATCGTGAAAGGAACCATAACCGTTCAATACTGAATGAACCCAGAAACAGCATACTACCGGGAAGGGCTCGACCAACTGGCCGACCACTACCACAACATATTGTCGCTCCTCGGCGAAGACCCCGAACGCGAGGGACTGCTCAAGACCCCCATGCGCGTGGCCAAGGCCATGCAGGTGCTGACGCGCGGCTACGGGATGGACGCGCACAAGGTGCTGACCGACGCGCTCTTCAAGGAAGACTACAGCCAGATGGTCATCGTCAAGGACATCGACTTCTTCTCCCTGTGCGAACACCACATGCTGCCGTTCTACGGCAAGGTGCACGTGGCCTACATCCCCAACGGCTACATCACCGGACTGTCGAAGATTGCCCGCGTGGTGGACATCTACAGCCACCGCTTCCAGGTGCAGGAACGCATGACGCTGCAAATCAAGGAGTGCATCCAACAGACCCTGCATCCGCTCGGCGTGATGGTGGTGGTCGAAGCCAAACACATGTGCATGCAGATGCGCGGCGTGGAGAAGCGCAACGCCATCACGACCACCAGCGACTTCTGCGGAGCCTTCAACCAGGCCAAGACGCGCCAGGAGTTCATGAACCTCATCCACAACAAATAACGCCCACCGCCCAGAAGGAATGAAGATAGAAGAACTCACGGAACTCCTTTCCGTCGCCCCACAGGTGGAAGCCGCAGCGAAGAGCCTGTCCGACCCGAGCGTCAGAAGCCTCTTTCTTGAAGGACTGACGGGCTCGGCTGCACCGGTGCTGTTTGCCGCCATGGAACGGCGGAAACTGCTGCCCGACACGCTGTTCGTGCTCAACGACGAGGAGGAAGCCGGCTATTTCTACCACGACCTGACGCAGATGCTGGGCAACGAATGGGTGCTGTTCTTCCCGTCCTCCTACCGCCGTGCCGTCAAATATGCGCAGCGCGACGCGGCCAACGAGATTCTGCGCACCGAGGTGCTGGGCCGCTGCACGGCGGAAGACGGCCACGCCCTCATCGTCAGCTACCCGGAGGCACTGGCCGAGCTGGTCGTGCCGCAACGCCAGATGGGCGAGTGTACGCTGTCGCTGAAGCAGGGACAGCAGGCAGACACGGCTGCCGTCACCGCACAACTGCGCGAGGCCGGCTTCCATGAGGTGGACTACGTCTACGAGCCGGGGCAGTTTGCCCTGCGCGGATCCATCCTCGACGTGTTCAGCTTCAGCTGCGAATACCCGTTCCGCATCGACTTCTTCGGCGACGACATCGACTCCATCCGCACCTTCGACGTGGCCGACCAACTCTCCAGGGAACGGCGCGACAGCATACAGATTGTGCCCGAGCTGACCTCAGCCGCCGAAGACCGCGTGCCCTTCTTCTCGTTCCTCCCTGCCGACACCCTGCTCGTCACCAAAGACCTACCCTTCGTCCACGATGCCATCGACCGCATCTACCGCGAAGGGTTCTCGTCGCAGGCCGTGACGGAACGCATGGAGGGGCAGACCGAGATGGAGCAGCAGGAAACGCTGCAACAGTTGCGGAAGGAGGTGCAGCTCCTCACCGGATCACAGTTCACCGAGGCCGTCAGCGGTCTGCAGCGCATCGAGATAGGGAAGCACGCCACCGGAGTGCCACAGGCCACCCTCCGCTTCCAGACCATCCAGCAGCCCCTGTTCCACAAGAATTTCGACCTGCTCCGGCAGAGCCTTGCCGACTACCTGTCGAAGGGCTACCGCATCTACGTGCTGGCCGACAGCGTCAAGCAACTGGAGCGGTTGAAGGACATCTTCTCCGACAAGGAAGGACAGGAGGCGCTGCCGTTCACTCCCGTGGAGAAAACCGTCCACGCCGGGTTCATCGACCACGACCTGCGTCTCTGCATCTTCACCGACCATCAGATTTTCGACCGCTTCCACAAGTACAGCCTGCGCTCCGACCAGGCACGCAGCGGCAAGGTCTCGCTCACGCTGAAGGAAATCCGGCAGTTTGAGCCGGGCGACTACGTAGTCCACGTAGACCACGGCATCGGGAAGTTCGGCGGACTGGTGCGTATGCCGCAGGAGGGCGGCTATCAGGAGATGATCAAAATCATCTACAACGGCGGAGACACCGTCTACGTGTCCATCCATTCCCTCTACAAGGTCAGCAAATACAAGGCGCAGGACAACGGTGCGCCGCCCCACCTCTCGAAGCTCGGCACCGGCCAGTGGGAACGGCTGAAGGAGCGCACCAAGGACAAGCTGAAGGACATTGCGCGCGACCTCATCCACCTCTATGCACAGCGGCGGCGCGAGCGCGGCTTCGCCTTCAGTGCCGACAGCTTCATGCAGCACGAGCTGGAGGCATCGTTCCTCTATGAGGACACGCCCGACCAGTTGAAGGCCACCAACGACGTGAAGGCCGACATGGAGCAGGCGCGCCCGATGGACCGCCTCGTGTGCGGCGATGTCGGGTTCGGCAAGACCGAGGTGGCCGTACGGGCTGCTTTCAAGGCGGCCTGCGACTCGAAACAGGTGGCCGTCCTCGTGCCCACCACCGTGTTGGCCTACCAGCACTACCAGACCTTCAAAAACAGGCTGAAGAACCTGCCCGTGCGCGTCGACTATCTCTCGCGCGCCCGCTCCGCCAAGCAGACCAAGGAATTGCTGCAGGACTTGGCGGACGGCAAGGTCGACATCATCATCGGCACACACAAGCTCATCGGCAAGAGCGTGAAGTTCCACGACCTCGGCCTCCTCATCATCGACGAGGAACAGAAGTTCGGCGTGTCCACCAAGGAGAAGCTGCGCCAACTGAAGACCAACGTCGACACGCTGACCATGACGGCCACTCCCATTCCGCGCACCCTGCAGTTCTCGCTCCTCGGGGCGCGCGACCTGAGCATCATCCAGACGCCGCCGCCCAACCGCTACCCCATCCACACCGAAATCCACACCTTCGGACCGGAAATCATCGCCGATGCCATCAATTTCGAGATGTCGCGCAACGGACAGGTCTATTTCGTCAATCCGCGCATCAACGACCTGCAGCGCGTGGCCGACCTCATCCATTCCCACGTGCCCGACGCGCGCGTGGCCATCGGACACGGACGGATGCAGCCTAGCGAACTGGAACAGACCATCTTCGACTTCGCCAACCACGACTACGACGTGCTGCTGTCGACCACCATCGTCGAGAACGGCATTGACATTCCCAACGCCAACACCATCATCATCAACGGGGCTAACCATTTCGGACTGGCCGACCTGCACCAGATGCGCGGCCGCGTGGGGCGCGGCAACCGCAAGGCGTTCTGCTATCTGCTGGCTCCGCCCCTGGCCGACCTGCCGCAGGAGAGCCGCCGCCGGCTGGAAGCCCTGGAGAACTTCAGCGACCTGGGCAGCGGCATACAGATTGCCATGCAGGACCTCGACCTCCGCGGCGCAGGCAACCTGTTGGGAGCCGAACAGAGCGGCTTCATCGCCGACCTGGGCTACGAGACCTACCAGAAAATCCTGACACAGGCCGTGATGGAACTGAAGAACGAAGAGCCGGCACTGGCCAAGGACAACGGGAAGGACGCGGCAGCAGCCTTCGGCAGCAACGGCCCCTACGTCTCCGACTGCACGCTGGAGAGCGACCTCGAACTCTATTTCCCCGATCAGTATGTGCCCTCCGACAGCGAGCGCATGCTGCTCTACCGCGAACTGGACAACCTGCAGACCGACGAACAGCTCGCCGCCTACCGCAAGCGCATGGAAGACCGCTTCGGCCCGGTGCCGCCGGCCGCCCTCGAACTGATGCACGTGGTGACCCTGCGACGGTTGGGCTGCCTGTTGGGCTGCGAGAAGATCATCCTCCGACAGGGACGGCTCTCCCTGCATTTCGTGTCGAACCCCGACAGCCCCTTCTACCAGAGCGCGGCTTTCGGGCGCATCCTCGACTTGGCCGTGGCCCAACCCAAGAGATGCCATCTGCGCGACGCCAAGGGCAAGCGTTCACTGCTCGTCGACGACGTGGCTTCCGTGGCCGCCGCCATCCAGTTGCTCAGCCCCCTGACCGAAGAAACTCCACAATAAAAACCCCATACCACTATGAATCCAAGCGACAGCATCGTCATCATCCCCACCTACAACGAGAAGGAGAACATCGAGAAAATCATCCGCGCCGTGTTCGCGTTGGAAAAGTCGTTCCACATCCTGGTCATCGACGACGGTTCGCCTGACGGCACGGCAGCCATCGTGCGCCGGCTCGCCGCCACCGAGTTTGCCGACCGCCTGTTCCTTATCGAGCGCAGCGGCAAGCTGGGACTGGGCACGGCCTACATCGCCGGCTTCAAATGGGCGTTGGAGCACAACTACGACTACGTGTTCGAGATGGATGCCGATTTCAGCCACGACCCCAACGACCTGCCACGGCTCTATGCCGCGTGTGCCGACGAGGGCTACGACGTGGCCATCGGCAGCCGCTATGTCAGCGGCGTGAACGTGGTCAACTGGCCCATCGGGCGCGTGCTGATGAGCTATTTCGCCTCGAAATACGTGCGGATGGTGACGGGGTTCAGCGTCCGCGACACCACGGCTGGCTTCAAATGCTACAAGCGGCGCGTGCTGCAGACCATCGAACTGGACAAAATCCGCTTCAAGGGCTACGCCTTCCAGATTGAGATGAAGTACACGGCCTACAAGATCGGCTTCCGCATCAAAGAAGTGCCCGTCATCTTCGTCAACCGCCGTGAAGGGGTCTCGAAGATGTCGGGCGGCATTTTCGGCGAAGCGTTCTTCGGTGTGCTGCGCCTGCGCTGGGACGGTTGGATGCGGAAGTACCCGGCTCTGCCGTAACCCAACGGTTGGTTTCTATTCGGTCTGCAACGCCGCTTTCCGGGCTTTGAGCAGATCGCCTGCCACGCGCAGTTCCACCTTGCCGGCCTGGTCGCCAGCCCGCAGAATCACGAGGGCAGAGCCTTGGAAGAGACTGCGCTGGATGGTCTTCACCTGTTGTGTCTGGCCGATGTGGAGTTCGTCGGAAGCGATGTTGCCGTTGTCCACAGCTACGATGGCGGCGTTGCCCTCCACCGTGAAGGTCAGCCGGTCAAAGGCTTTCTTATCCTTCACGTCCAGCACCCTCCGGCCTTTCCTGTCCACGGCATAGACCCGGACGTGCATCAAGTCCTGGCCGTCGGCACGCCAAGTCTCGGCATCGGGCACGAGCTTCAAGGCCACGGCCTCGCCCGTAGTCTCCAACTGGTGACGCGCCACCACCTTGCCGTTTTTCTTCGCCACGGCGGTCAGTGTGCCGGACCGGTAAGGAATATGCTCCCAATGGATGCGGTTGCGCCGTTTCGGGTCGCTGCTGTTCTGCTTCACGCCGAGGCTCTTGCCGTTGAGGAAGAGTTCCACCTCGTCGGCGTTGGTGTAGGTGTAGAGCGACACGGAATCGCCGGCCTCGCGGTTCCAGTTTTCCGAGAGCTTGCCCACAGACACGTTGACCCCATTCCACTGGGTGTTGCCTGCGGACTTCTCGATGATGCCGATGCGGACAACGGGGTCGTCGCTGAACATGCTCTTCACAAAATAGGCATCGGGCTTGGGTTGCAGGGAGAGGTCGAACACGCCCTGGTTCCAACCCTTCGCCGGCCAGCCGAGGCTCTCGCCCAGATAGTCGATGGCTCCCCAGTAGGCCAGCCCCAGCACCCGGTCCAGATCCATCTCGAAGAAGTTCGGTCCCATGCCGCTGGCATTGGCCTCGCTCTGGTAGAACATCTTCTCCGGATAGCGTTTCATGTCGCCGGGGAAGTACATATAGCGGTAGTTGTAGGAGTTCACCTCCGTGGCCACCGCCAGATCGGCAGGAATACTGTCCGTCTCGATGTTGCGGTAACGGGGGTGCATGGCCACGGTGGTCAGCCGCGTGTCATCGTAGCGGTGGAGCAATTCCTTCTGGAGCTTATAGGCCGTCACGCCCCAGTCGTTGAAGGGCAGGTTGCTGTACTGCTGCAGCTCGTTGCCCAAGCTCCACAGCACGACACAGGGATGGTTCCTGTCGCGCGTCACCCATTCCGGAATGTCCTTCTGCCAGAGGCACTCCCACTCCACTCTGCCGCCGGCATACTGCGTCAGCCATTTGTCGTAGAGTTCGTCCACCACGAGGATGCCCAGACGGTCGCAAATCTTGAGGAAGTCCTCGCTGTAAGGATTGTGCGACGTGCGGACGTGATTGTAGCCGAACGCCTTCATCATCTTCAACCGTTTCTCGATGGCCCGCGGATAGGCCGCAGCACCCAATGCACCGAGCGTGTGGTGGTTGGCGTAGCCCTTCAAGAGCACTTTTTTTCCGTTGACGAGCAGTCCCTGCTGCGGATTCATCTCAATGGTGCGCACGCCGAAAGGCTCTTTGATTTGGTCGGCAATGTTTCCTGCGTTGTCGTAGAGCGTCACCTCCGCCGTATATAAATAAGGTGTGTCGCAAGACCAGATCTGGGCGTTGTCCAACTGGATGCTGGGCAGTTCATACTCCCGGTCGCGCCACTTGGCGTTGAAGTCGAGGTTGCTCTTCTGTTCGGCCACCACCTGACCTTCGGCATCGAGGATGCGCACCTGTACAGGCAGTGCAGCCTTGTTCTGTCCCTTGTCCAGTTGCTGCCGGTTCACGATGCTCGCCCGAATCTTCACCTCGCGGTTGTCCACCGTGCGGATGAAGAGCGGATGGCGCGGGAAATAGAGGTCTTTGCCGGTGACGATGAGGTTGACGTCGCGGTAGAGACCGCCGCCGGTGTACCAGCGCGAGTTGTTGGGCTTTCCTGTGTCTGCCCGGACTGCAATCTCGTTCACCTCGCCCCACTTCAGGAGTGGGGTCACGTCGAGGTCGAAGCCAAGGTAGCCGTAGTCCGTACCGCCGATGCGCTGGCCGTTGAGATAGACATCGCCCACGAGCATGATGCCCTGGAAATCCAGCAGGACACGTCGACCCTTCCATTCCGCTTTCGGCGTGAGTTCATAGCGGTACCAGCCCGTGCCCATCTCCTTGAAGCCGCGGGGACTCAGCCGACTGCGCACATTGCTGCCTGCGTCGCTGTTGTCGGGACGCTCACTGGCATCGGGAGCCACCCAGTCCTGCCCGATAAGGAAGTCGTGGGGAAGGTTCACCACCTCGTCCGTAGCCTTGAAGGTCTTCAGGTTTTCCACCTGGCCGACCGCTCCGCGATGGAACTGCCAGCCGCTGTTGATGTTGATGGTGTCACGCACCGCGGCAAGACCGGGCAACGCCAAGCCTGCCGTCAAGAATAATGCAAGAATCTGTTTCTGATGATTCATATCTAAGTGCTAAAATGTTACACATTAATTGCCGTCGGGTTTCGTCACGTCCTGCCGCACGGACGGATAGCACACGAACCGGTCCGGGTCGTCGGGCTGCGCCGGGTCAAAGTTCTGCCAGTCAGATCGGAGGTACTGGACTATCGGCAGACGGAGCTGTTTCATGCCCATCACCACCATCTTCGCTACCTCGTAGGCACCGTAGGGGTTGAAATGGGTGTTGTCGGCCAGTGCCTTGGTCTGGCCGGGGAAGGTATTGGCCGGGTAATGCACCAGTGACCGCTTGCTGCCCTCGTAGCCGAGTGTCTCGAAGAAGGTGCGTGTCATGTCGTGCAGCTCAATGACGGGCACACCCTCGCGCCGGGCCACGGCACGCATGGCATCGGGATATTCCCCGTGCGTCTCCTGTATCTTGCTGTGGGTGGCCTCGTCGAAGAAGCGGCGCTGGGTCGGCGTGGCGAAGAGGATGTGGCCGCCCTTCTTGCGCACCTCGTCGATGAACTTTTTCAGATTGTAGGAGAAGTTGTACCACGCCCCTGCGCCTGCAGACCGCTCCTTCTGGTCGTTGTGGCCGAACTCGCAGACCACATAGTCGCCCGGCTTCATCATCGCCAGCACCTTGTCCAGACGGTTGGAAGACAGGAAGGAACTGGTGGCCAGTCCGCTCTCCGCATGGTTGGACACCGCCACCTCGGGGCCGAACCAGCGCGTAATCATCTGCCCCCAACTGGCGTAGGGTTCGGAAAACTGGTCTACCACCGTGGAGTTGCCGCAGAGGAAAAGCGTCACGGCTGTCGTGTCCGGCTCCACCTTGATGCTCTTCACCGTGGGGGCTGCCCCTGTAAACTCCAGGGTGAGTTTCTCGTCCCAAGTGAAGTAGTCCTTCTCGCGGGGCTTGGTCTTCACGCTCATCTTTTCGTTGATGTAAGGACTGCGCTTGTTCACGATGAAGGAAAAGGTCTTGAACTCGCCTTTCCGGGTGCTCACCTCGTCGAGCATCAGCCGACGGTTCTCGGCACGCACCACCGTCCGTCCGGCTTTCTTCTTCGACCCGAGCACGACGGTCACCTTATAGTTGCCGTCCGCCACCTTCACCGAATAGAAGAAGGGGGCGTTGCCCTTCTTCTGGTGCGCACTCACGATGTCGTAGCCCTTGCCGTTCTCGGCGGAATAGACGGGCTGCGGTTGGGTCAAATCTATCTCAACACTTTGGGCATGAGTCTCGGCAAAGGAAACCATCGCCAATAGACTTGCGAATAACAGGTGTTTTGTTGTCATGTCTTTATTTCAAAAATGGTTTATTTCAAATACTTCGCCAGCGGACTCTTCATTTTCTTCAAGCCCTTGGCCACGCACTGGACGTTGTGCTTCGCGCCCTTGAGCGAGGTGTGGGTGTGGTCTTTCTTGTAGTAGGCTTTCACCTTCTCTTGGCCCATCTTGTCGTAGGAGTCGGCGGCGATATTGTGGAGGTCGAGGAAGGCCACGCCCGTCTCGTCCACCACTTCGCGATACCACTTTCCGTAGGTGTCGTTGCGGCGTTCCATTTTTCCCTTAGGCCACTCGTTGCGGGGAGTCAGGGAAACGAGGATGGGGGTTGCGCCCTTCTCGCGCACGTCTTGGATGAACTTCTTCAGATACCAGCCAAAGGAATAGACCGCCTCATACTGCCGGTTCTCCTCCATCCGGTAGACGTGGCAGGTGTCCTTGGCCGAGGGGATGGAACCGCGCATCTTCTTGTCGGTGATGGAGCAGATGTCGTTGTGGCCGAACTCGATGAGCACGAAGTCGCCGGGCTGGAGACTGTTGTACACCTTGTCCCACCGGCCCTCGTTGAGGAAAGATCGGGTACTGCGCCCTGCCTTGGCGGCATTCACGCAGGTGATTTTCTTGGGATTGAAGATGGTGTAAGCCTGGGAAGCCCAGCCCCACATACCGTCCTCCTCCTTGTCGGCGTTCTTCATGGTGCTGTCGCCGGTGAAGAAGACCACCGGCTTGCCCGGATCTCTCGTGAAGTCCTCCACAGGCAAGGCCACGTTCTTCATCATCGCCTGCAAGGGAGCCAGACTGGGGTCTTTGCTCTCGGCCAGTCCCTCCGCCGCCGAACGGGCGTTCATCATCGCCCCGAAGCGGGAGGTGTGGATGTGGTCGGTGAAGAAGTGGTACTTCTCCTTCCAGTGGCCGTAACGGTCGAGCTTGTCGGCAGAGATGGAGTTCAAATCCACATAGGGCACGCCCTCCTGTTCCGCCACCTGCTTGGCCCAAAGGCCGAAGGTCTTGTCCACACGCACGATTTTGTCGTGCTCGTCGTAAGCGTCGCGAGGGGTGAGCGACATCAGGATGGGATGTGCGCCGAGGGCCTTGCAGTCGTTGATGTACTTGCGCATATACTCGCCGTAGGTATAGACGGTCTCCTTCACGCCCGTTTCCTTGATGGTGACGTTGAGCGAGTCCTTGCCGATGCCGGGGATGCTGGCACGGGCGCGACCGCTGTCGTAGGGGCCGTTGTCGTTGTGGCCGATGGAGATGATGACCCAGTCGCCCTTGCGGATGCCTTTGCGGATGTCGGGCCAGAGACGGTTGTAGAAAGTACGGCTACTCATGCCTCCGAGGGCCTGGTTCTCCACCGTTATCTTGTTCTCGTCGAAAAACTCATGCTCGTAGTAGCCCCAGCCCCACTGTCCGTTGTTGCCGTTGCCGAGCGTACCGTTGCGCATGGTGGAGTTGCCGATGAGGAAGAGCACGGGGTTGTTGCCCTTGCGGCTCGTGCCGGGGATGATACGTGCCGTCATGGCCTTGTTCAGACTGTCGACCGTATTGTCGATGACCCGGTTCACGTCCTCCATCGGCCCGGCCACCTGGGCAAAGGAAACCGCATGGTCAGGCAGGTAATAGCCGAGGCGCGGCGGCTGGTTGTAGCACACGTTCTGCCAAGCCACACCCATCCGGTACACGTGGTCGTGCATCAGCGTCGGCACGCGGTAGTCCGTGGGCGTATTGGTGGTGAAGATGTTGAGGTGGGCGGCATCGCTCGCGTCCCAGTAGATGACTTCCTCGCGCCAGTCGCCGAAGAGGTCGGCCTGCAGGTTGGGCGTGGCCTTCGACCAGTTGCAACTCACGGAGTGCCCCATCTCGTGGAGCTGTTTGCCGTTGCTCAACGGCAAGGCCACGGCCTCCTTGCCGTTCCATTTCTGAAGATAGGGGGCGAAATGGGGGCTGCCCAGATTGGCCAGCAGCTCGTCCTGCAGGTCGCCGTCCCAATAGATGCGGAAGTTCACGGCAGGCCAGGTCGCCCCGATTTTGTTGCCCTTGATGTCTCTCACGCCGGGGGTGTCCAGGCTCCACAACTCACAGCCACGATGGGTCGCATCGATGTCGGCGGCAATGCCGCGTCCGGTGTCTTCCGCCCCCGTGGTGCGCAGGAGAATCTCCCCCGTCTTGGCATCACGCAGGTCTGAACCGTAGGGCGGCGCTTCGTGCACCATGAACACCTCCAGTCCGGGATGGTCGGGGTTCAGGTCGCCCAGATGCAGCGCGTCGCCATGCCCCAGACCGGTGGAATACAGGAGGGTGCCGTCGTGGTCAATGGCGGCTGATCCATAGGTAATCTCGTCGCAACCGTCACCGTCCACGTCAGCCACGGCAATATTATGTGCGCCCTGACCGTATGCGCTGGGCTGCTTTGTAGAGACGGAGGCATGGAGCCATTTGGTCTGGAGCCGTTTGCCGTCGAAGTCCACCGCCCAGAGGTAAGCGCGGGTGTAGTAGCCGCGGCACATCACGGCACTGGGGCGTTGGTCCGCCCCGCCGAGGAAGGCCACGCAGGCGAGGTAACGCTCGCCGCGGTTGCCTTTGTTCGCGTGGTCGCCCCACGCGGAGGAATAGGCAGGGAATCCGTTTTCAAGTCCTTCCCCTTCAGCCACCTGTGTGCCCACGCCGAAGGCGCGGTTGGGATTGTACCACATGGTGTGCAGCGCCTTGCCTGTCTCGCCCTGAAAGACGGTGAGCAGTTCCGGCCCTGTCAGTATGCGCCCACGCTCGTTGCGATAGTCGGCGGCGTTGTCCAGTTCACGGATGGCGCTGTCAGTAGCCGCCTCACTCACCGGTCGGCCCAGCCCGTCCACCGAACCGGCAGAGGTCTTGCAGACCATCTCCGCCTTGCCGTCCCCGTCGAAGTCGTAGACGAGGAACTGGGTGTAGTGGGCACCGGCGCGGATATTCTTGCCCAGATTGATGCGCCAGATCTTGGTGCCGTCCAGCTTGTAGCAGTCGAAGAGCACTTCGCCAGTATAGCCGTCGTGGGCATTGTCGTGGGAGTTGGAAGGGTCCCACTTCAGGATGATTTCATACTCGCCGTCGCCGTCCACGTCGCCCACACTACAGTCGTTGGGGCTGTAGGTATAGGCTCTGCCGTCGGGAGCGGTTCCGCCCTGCGGACGGTCGAGGGGCAGCGACTGGTAAAGGTCGGCCCAGGGCTGCACGGTCTTCGACACCTCCCTTGGCGCAGGCGCATCCATCTTGGGTTCCTGCTGGTAGGTAATGATGCGGTAGCGGCTGTCGGAAGTGCCCTTCGGGTCGGTGTAGTTGGTGACGGACAGTTGCGAGGCAATGACAGCTCCGTCGCGCTCCACGTCGAAGCACACCGTCGGGCTGTCCGTTCCGAGCATCCGCCAACTGAGGAACACGCCCTTGTCCTTGGCCGGCAGTGCCACCACGCCACGGTCCAGTTGCTCCATCTGCGACACAGGGGTCTGCCACTGGTTTCCCACTGGGGCAGTCGTCTGAGCGGACACAGGCAGAACTGCCATAGACAACAACGCCCACGCCATCAGCTTCTCTTTTCTATTGTTCATTGTCATGGATTGGCTTTTAAGTTTTCGGTTTTCAATGCGTTTATCGGCCGCAAAGTTACACACAGAAAGCCACAAATCACTATACTTTCTGTCCAAAAACCTATAAATTTTTACTACGAAGCATCTTCCTCGGCTCCCTTAACAGGCGATTTTCCCTTCACAACAGGAAACAACCTTGCTATAGGAACATGGCCATAAATGTCGGCAAGAGTATGGTCTCTTCGTCTTTTCGCAAATCCTTGGTATAGACCAAGTATCTATTGCTGACGTGTTCTGAATATTTTCTGCAGAACTCATCCAACGACTTGTGCGTTTGATAGCCAGACGATTTCACCTCCAACGGCCACAGCTTGTTTCCGCGCGACAAGAGGAAATCCACCCCATAGCTGTGGTTGGATGTCTTGGAACGCCATGTATGATAGAAGAGCCTGTTTCCCGAAGCCACGAGCATCTGTGCCACGACGTTTTCATACACATACCCCAAATCGGCCGAAAGTTTGTCGCTGAGCAGTTTCTGATAAATGATGTTCTCGGTCACCTCCTTGTCCCAAAAGGCCAATGTGATGAACAGCCCGGTATCGCCCACAAACATTTTGTATTGGCCGTAGTCCGTATGGGCCGGCAACCCCACGCTGGGATTGTCCGAATGGTGGGCAAAGTTTACAGTAAGACTATCCTCCATATCGCGGAGGAACTCCGAGACCATGGCTCCCGATTCGTTTTTCCCCAATACGCTGGTTTTCTGGTAACGTGACGTGTTCTTGCTGAGTTGAGCGGGAATCATACCAAACATTTTTGAAATCTTACCCGAGGGGTCTATCTTCAAGAAATCACCGTTGTAGACTTCCAATATCTCCCTCTTCTTGTTGTCCACTTCGGCAAGGTTATTGGTCTCTATGTATGTGCTCACAGCCTGAGGCATCCCTCCCACGAGCATATACAGGCGGAAGTCCCGCAACAATTTCCTCGTGGTCGCGTCACCCAACGAACGCTTTTCCATGAAACATTCCCGCAACATGCCCACAGTCGCCTCATCCCCCAAAGCCCAACGGAATTCCTCATAGTCCATCGGATACAACGTGAGGCGCGTTTCCTCGCTCGGTATCACAATGCCGATAGTGTTCTTTCTGATGGAAAGCAATGACCCGGTCTCAATATAGTCATACCTGTGGTCCTTGACCAAATACTTTATAGCCTCCCGTACCTTGGGACATTTCTGCACCTCATTAAAAATGATTACAGACTTGCGCTCATACAACCTCACGCCGTAGATGAACTGTAACTGTATGAAGAAATTAGTGCGGTCAGCAATGTTGTCCACAGCCTCCCACAACGCTTTCGGAGCATCGGCAAAGTCCACCAGTATATAACTTTCGTATTCACGACGGGCAAATTCTTCGGCAATGGTGGACTTCCCCACCCATCGCGCACCCTTGATGAGCAGAGCCGTAGAACCGTCCCTCGTCCGTTTCCAATCCAGCATCTTGTCATACAACTTACGACTAAAAACCTTTTCTGTCCCCATATTTCAGTTGCTTTGTGGGTGCAAAATTACGCCTTTTATGCCAAATGTTTTTCGTCAAAAACCAGAAGAATCCCCAGATGTTTTCCGACGAAAACCAGAAGAATCCCCGTTTTTATGGATTCTTACCACATCAATAGGACAATGGGAAAGCGTCTCCAGAACCTCTTTCAGATGGGTTGGAATCTAAAGACTGGTTCTGTCCATGTTTCGGGCACAAGATACATCAGCATATAAATGGGACAATAGAGAATACCGCCAACGACTTCGACGTTTCCATTGGAATATACGATGGCACGAGCTATGTCATACTCCTCATTGCCCATCACGTTGGAGAGTGCGTTGTGACGCTTGTAGTCTTTTCCCGATTTGATCTCTATCGGCAACACCTTGCCCCTATCCTCTACGACAAAGTCCAGTTCGCCCTGTTTCTTGTTGTTGAAGTAATAAAGATTGTAACCATGAGCATGTAATTCCTGCGCCGCAAAATTCTCATAAATGGCACCATAGTTGATTTCCGCCTTACCTGTAAGCAATTCCATTGCGATATTGGCTGCATACTGGCTCGCCAACAGCCCCACATCATTCATGAACAACTTGAACAAATTGCGCTGTCCGCCTAACTTCAACGGCAGTCTTGGCTCCTCCACATTATACGTGGGGAGAGCCACCCCCGCATCAGCCAGCCACAGGAAAGAGTTCTTGTAACGCTCAAACTTAGCCTTTTCATTCAGTGCCTTCAAGATGAAGCGTTTGTTCTTGGCATTCAGTTCCGAAGGAATCAAGTCAAAGATGTCCTTGATATACAATTTATTTTTGGGGTCATACTTGGCGATGTCCCTACCGTAGAGATGCATGATTTCCCTCTGGGCCTCACGCACGGTCTGCAGATTGTTCGTTTCGATATACTTTTGGACGGCCTCGGGCATCCCTCCGACAATGAGGTAAAGGCGGACGAGGTCGTTCAACTTGTTATGCACCACCTCATCCACTACCCTGCGTTGTTCATAGCACTCCCTGACGTGAGCCATTACACTTGTGCTCATCCCCACAGCTTCCGCGAACTCTTCAAAGTCGAGCGGGAACATTTCCTTCTCCGTCAAATATCCGACAGGCACACTCCGGATGTCCTTCATTTCTATCCCCAGCAAAGAACCACTCATCACATAGCGGTAGCTGCCCTCATCGACCAAAAACTTGATGGCAGTCAGCATCTCCGGGCACTCCTGTACCTCATCAAAGAAAACAAGCGTCTTGCCGGGGACGAGTGTCTGCTCGGTCAAGGCCGAGAGGCGCAAAAGGATTTCCTTTGCGTCCATCGGGGTCTTGAAAGCATCCCTATACTTCGGATTATTGAGGAAATTCACCTCCACGACATGGGCAAAACATTCCTTGCCTACCTTTCGGATAGCGAAGGTCTTGCCTACCTGACGAGCACCGGAAACCAGAAGAGTCTTCTTCTCTGTTTTATAGAAGTCTCTCAAATAGCTGTATATCTTACGGTTAAGCATATCAAATTACTTTTTCCAACTCAATTCCTGGCGTTTTCTGCCACTTTTCCAACCTATTTTCAGCCTAAAAGTGGAGCTTTTCCAACCCTATTTCGGGTATTTTCTGCCACTTTTCCAACTTTCTTTACTCTAACACCTCACTGGCCTGCGAGGCTAACCGTTGAGTCTTATTCTGTTTCAGCCAAATACCTCTCTATCCAAGGCTTCAGCTCTGGTAAATCCACCTCTATGGTGTCCCAAAGGCTCTCCGGTTCTACGGTATAATAGCCATGCACCAATACATGGCGCATCTTGGCAATTTGCCGCCAATTCACTTCTGGGTGGGAATTACAAAAATCATCGGTCAGCATATAGACGGCTTCACCAATCACCTCAATAAACTTCGTAAACCCGTAAAAGATAAGTTTGTTTTTCTTTACATCTTCAAAAGTATATTGGGCATGAAATTCTTCAATTCCTTCAATGGCTTCCCGAATATGCTCCAAACGCCCTCTATCCCTAACTTTTTCTCTCATAAATCAAAAGTTTGTCATGATTGGCGGATTCCTGAGCGAAAGGCAGAAGACAATTGGCCTCTATCATGTCCACCTTACGATGCAGCAAATCTTCCAGGTCCAGCATGATGCCTGCCATTTTCATCAAGGAAATCCGAGTGTTCTTACGGTCATACTCCACAAGAATGTCGACATCGCTGTTTGGTGTCTCTTCACCTCGTGAACACGAGCCAAAGAGCCATGCTTTCTTTATAGGTTGCGTTCCCAAGAATCCCTGAATCTTCGGAATCATATCCTGTACATTCTTGCTTATCATATTCTTGCGGTGATAATCTCCGTTGCAAAGGTACGAATAAGTGAGAGAAATTCCAAATTTTGGAGCAGCGAATGCAGAGAAAACTTGCTTTCTTTGCTGAGCGCAGAGTCAACCAGCAAGTGCAAGTTGTCTGCAAAGTTACGAATAATGTTTGAA
>CAVJNH010000012.1:0-41824 GCA_963651005.1 Oscillibacter sp. MSJ-31 | reverse complement strand
GAACGAGGAGGGCACCACCATCGTGATGGTGACCCACTCCAAGCACGATGCCGCCTACGCCAACCGCACCATCAACCTCTTCGACGGTCAGGTGGTAGATGCCGTGAACGACCAGCTTTAGAACCATGACAGGCAGGGGTAAGACCGCCTCTGCCTGTCATGATTTGTTATACTTTCAAATCAGACAAGTCTAACCTGTATTTTATCGCTACCGCAGTCTCCTTCTCCAAGAACATCAGCATATAGACAGGTACGTAAGCGACCTTGCCGTCTACCTTCACGTTGCCATTGCAAAGCACCAATGCCTCGGGGATGTCGTATTCCGGGGAAGCAAGCACATTGGACAAGGCATTATGCCGTTCGTAATCCTTGCCCGACTTCACTTCTATCGGCAAGACTCTCCCATGGTATTCTACGACAAAGTCCAGTTCCCCCTTGCGCTTGCTGTTGTAATAATACAATTCGAAGCCATGGGCTTTCAGTTCCTGCGCCACCACATTCTCGTAGACGGAACCGAAATTGATGGCTTGCGCATCGTCCAACAAACGCAGTTGGATGCCTCCCGTAAATTGGCAAGTCAACAAGCCCACGTCGCTTTGGAACAACTTGAAGAGATTCCGCGTCTTGGCCAACACCAACGGCACCTTGGGGTCTTCCACGTTATAGACAGGCAATGCCACACCAGCATCCCGCAACCACAAGAAACTGTTCTCGTAAGTGGCGAAACGGGCCTTTTCGTTGAGGTTCTTGAGGATGAAACGCTTATTCTTGGCGTTCAGTTCTGAAGGCACCAACTTGAATATGTCCTCTATATAGAGCCGTTGGTTGTTGTCGTCCTTTTTGTATTTCATGACATCGCGCTGATACTCCAGAAGGATGCTTTTCTGGATGGCAACAACGCTTTGCAGATTGTTCGTGTCCAGATAGGACTGCACGGCCTGGGGCATACCGCCCACCACCAGATAAAGACGAAAAGCCTGCATCAGGCGCTTGTGGACAAACTCATCCACGGGTTTCTTTTCCTCCCAACATTGGCGAAGTGTGTCCAAGATCTGTTGCGCCATGCCTATCGCAGTATAGAACTCTTCCAAATCCAAGGGATACATTTCCTTGACATCCATGTAGCCGACAGGTTCCGAGCGAAGGTCGTTGAGCTCAATGCCCAACAGCGAGCCACTCAACACATAGCGATAACTCCCCTCGTCCACCAACGACTTAATCAAGGTAACGGCTTCGGGGTAGACCTGGACTTCATCAAAGAAAATCAGAGTTTTCCCCTTGATTAGTGGCTGGTTCACAAAAGCCGACAGCCTAAACAGCATTTCGTCCACGTCCTTTGCCCCCCGAAAGATGCCTGTTGCTTCGGGTGACGTGATGAAGTTGATTTCTATGAAGCTGTCGAAATTGCGCTTGGCAGCCTCACGGACAGAATACGTTTTGCCTATCTGTCTGGCTCCCGTGACGAGTAATGCCTTGTCCGTTTCTTGGAAAAACGAATCAAAAAACGCATCAATTTTTCTATGTATCATACCATTATACCTTATAGACTACACTTTTCCAAGGCAAAATTAAGCATTTTAACACACTTTTCCAAGGTAAAAACGCACAAATTTCTACACTTTTCCAAGATTTAACATCTGTTCCAGTGCGTTTACGGAAGGAGGATGCGGAAGGTGGTGAGCCCCAGATGCCTGTCCTGATGGAGGGAGAGGCTGCCGCCGCTCACGCGCATGATCTGCCGGGAGAGGGAGAGGCCGATGCCGCTCCCCTCCGGCTTCGTGGTGAAGAAGGGGATGAAGATGTGGGAGGCAATGTCGTCGGGGATGAGGCCAGCGTTGTCGGTCACGTCGATGATGACGGCCTCCTGTTCGTTGGCGTAGGCCGCGACGCGGATGAACGCCTCCTTTTCCTGTATCGCCTCGGCGGCATTCTTCAGGAGATTGGTGACGACATGGGCAATGAGGCCCTCGTCGGCGTAGGCCAACAGGTCCTTCGGATCGACGCTTATCTCCACCTCATGCTTGCAGAGCAGAGCCATCCGTTCGAGGAACGGCTTCACGTAGAAGAGTGTGGGCTGAGGCTGGGGCACGTGGGTGAAGCGGCGGTAGTTGTTGACGAAGGAGAGCAGCTCCGTACCGGTCTGGTGGATGGTGGCCAGGCCTTGCTTCAATCTTGCCTGCTCTGCGGACGGGTCTTCCGCCACATCCGAATCCAATGCTTTCAGCAGCGTCTCACTGAGCGAGGTGACGGGTGTGACGGTGTTCATGATCTCGTGGGTCAGCACGCGGATGAGCTTAATCCATGAGTCCACCTCCCTGTTGTTCAGTTCATTGCTTACGTCGCTGAGGGCGATGATGCGCACGTGCTTTTCCTTGAGCATGGCCTGCGTCTCGTGTTTCGAGAGGCGGTCGTCCTTGAGTTGGCTGCGCACCTGGTTCAGGTGGGTCAGCACATCGGTGCCGAGCAGGCGGAGGGCGGCATGGTTGTGCTGGAGGACGTTGTCGCGGCTGTCCACCACCATGATACCCGTGTCCACGGCATCCAGTATCTGTTCGTAATACTTCTCGCGCTCCATCTGCTCCTCCCTCGTATGTTGCAGGAAACGCCGGATGCGGTTGAGGGCGCGGTTGATGGAGCGGTCGTCTTTCGACACGCCGTCGGTGGGGAAGTTGAAGGAGAAGTCCACATTGTCCACGGCATCGAAGAGGAACCGCACCTTCTTGATGTTGCGGCGATAGCGGCGGTAGAGGCGGAGATAGGCCGCAGCCGCCACCACGGCCAGTCCGATGATGACGACGAGTCTATAGTCCATACCGCTTGAGCTTGTTGTAGAGAGTCTGCCGGGAGATGCCGAGCCTTGCCGCCACTACGGAGAGGTTGCCCTCGCAGTCCTTGACGGTCTTCTCTATCATGCGGCGCTCCATCTCGTCGAGCGTCTGCACCTCCTCCATGGGCTTCTCCCTCCGGGTCTGGTTGCCGCCGTCGATGTCCTCGGCGGAGAGGATGCCGCCGTCGGAGAGGATCACGGCCTTCTCCACGGCGTGCTGCAGTTCACGGATGTTGCCGTACCAAGGCAGGGCGGTGAGTTTCTCCGCAGCCTCGTCCGAGAGGCGGATGCCTGCCTTGTTGTAGAGGTCGGCGTACTGGCGCAGGAAGCGGTTGGCCAGAGGCACGATGTCCGCCTTCCTTTGCCGCAGGGCAGGCAGTTCGAGGTGGATGGTGTTGATGCGGTAGAGCAGGTCTTCCCGGAACTCACCGTCGTCCACCATCTGCTGCAGGTTGCGGTTGGTGGCACAGACGAGGCGCACGTCTACGGGAATCTGCGTCGAACCCCCCACCCTCACGATGCTCCTGCGCTGCAGGGCGGTGAGGAGCTTGGCCTGGAGCCCGTAGGACAGGTTTCCTATCTCGTCGAGGAAGAGGGTGCTGCCGTCGGCCAGTTCAAACTTGCCGGGCTTGTCGGCCTTGGCATCGGTGAACGCGCCCTTCACGTAGCCGAACAGCTCGCTCTCGAAGAGGGTCTCGGTGATGGCTCCCATATCCACGGGCAGCATCTTCTTTCCGTTGCGCGCCGACAAACGGTGTATCTCATTGGCCAGCACCTCCTTTCCCGTACCGTTCTCGCCCGTGATGAGGATGTTCGCATCCGTGTCCGCCACCTTCTCCACCGTGTGGCGCAGTGCGACCATCGCTTCGCTCTCCCCCCAATACATTCCGCCCGGCGACGTCGTTCCGCCTTTCTTTCCTGCGGCGTTGTCCGCCCCCCGGCTCTTGTCCCTGGCCTCCAGCAGCGTCTGCGTCATCTTCCCGTTGTCGAACGGCTTGACGATGAAGTCGGCCGCCCCCTCCTTGATGCCCGTCACGGCCAGTTGGATGTCGGCATAGGCGGTGAAGAGCACCACCTCGGTTTTCGGGCTGAGCCGCTTGATTTCCCGGAGCCAGTAGAGTCCCTCGTTGCCCGAGTTGATGCCGCTGGAGAAGTTCATGTCGAGCAGCGCCACGTCGGGGTGTTCCTCCCTCAGCTTGGCCGGGATGGCGTTGGGATTGGCCACGGTGACGATGCGTTCGAACAGCGGTTCGGTGAGCATCCTCACGGTGGTCAGGATGTTCCGGTTGTCGTCTGCCACGAGCAGTGTTCCTTGTTTCTTTGCCATGATTCACTTCATTTTTACCATGTGATACATACGCCTACGCCTCGTCAAGCAGAAACGCCATATACGATGGGAGAACCAGCATGTCTTTCCCGACACCGACGTTCACGTCTCCCAGTTTGACGGCCTGCGCCACGTGGTACTTTTCGGGGTGGTCGAGGACGGTCCTGACGCTTTTGGTATTGCCGTTGTTTGCCTTTACCTCTATCAACGTACATTTTCCGTTTGAACATCCTGTACTTTAACGATTTATCACCGTCCGCCCATTATATTGTGCACGTTTTCCAAGGGACTTTTCGTCGCACCATGCACGTTTTCCAAGGGACTTTCGTGTGCAAAGATAGCACTAATATTCGGAATGGCCAAACAAAAACCGCTAATTTACCCTATCACCCATTTGCTGCCCGGCAGGGCGGCAAAATATTTCCGAACTTTTACGAAATATACTTTGAAACAACGCGCAGGGAAGATTCCGCCTGCGCTTAACGAAAGCTAATACTACCCCCCCCCGTACTAAAAAGCCTTAACGCACGTGTATAAATTACACGGAAAGTTTGGCGTGTCGCCCGAAAGCCGTACCTTTGCGCACACAACGTAATTAATCTATATTTATCATTTTCCTCGTGAGGGGGCTATCTGTGAAGACGCCCCCTCTTTTCTTTTGCCCTCATTTTTCTTTCCATAATTACATTTTCGGTGTTCGGGGTGAAGATGACGCGTCGTGGGGTGAGGGGGTGTAGAAAAGAATACAAGGGAATGCTCACGCACTCCCTTGTCGGATAATTTCCAAGTAGTTTGTTTTCTTAGAAATAACTAACCATAAATATTTTATCAATCTGTTGCTTGTGTTTGTCACACGGACGGTCTTACTGCTGTTTGAAGCCGTATCCGTTGGTGATGTGGGAGGTGGTCAGCACCTGGTAGGTAAGGGGCAGCAGGCAGATGGGCGGATTTTTGGAGGCGAAGTCCTCGTCGCTGTAGCCAGCCAGCAGCTTGGTGGCATAGGAATCCTTGTACTTGGCCATGTCCACAGCCCACGGTGTCTGCACGTAGCCGTCGGCTTCGAGGGCACGCGCCTCTTCGCTGCCGGGGGCGATGTAGCGGAACAGTCCCTTGATGGCTACGTTGGTCTTGCCCAACTGTGCCTTGGGATAGACGGTCGACCAGTCGTCGTTCTGTCCACGCCATCCGGGATAGAGCACCGGGTCGTCCTCCTTGCCGGCAGGTGTGTCGGCGGTCAGACGGTAGCCGTACTGGGTCTTGGCATCCACCATCTTGGTCCAGATGTAGGCGGGCAGTTGGTTGCCGTTGTCGAAGGTGTAGTAGCCGTCGCGGGTCACGCCGTCGACAATGGCGGTCATCAACTTGCGCACGTTGACACAGGCCTCGGGCAGCATGCCCGTGCGGATCAGGTCGAAGCGGCGCACACCCTCGCCCAGGAACTCGAAGGCGCGATCCTGGATGACGGCCTTCAGCACGGAGCCGCACTGGTTGATGTAGGCATCGAAATTGGGGTCAACACCACCGGCGAAGTTACGGTTGTGGACAACGGCCAGATACTTCCTGGCGTTGGCATCGTCGCCCAATGCGGCGTACACTTCGGCCAGCATCAGATAGATTTCCGAGATGCGCATATAGGAGACGTTGATGCCGGAGTTGCCGTAGGCCTGGGTGTTGGGCTGTGCGATGCGGTTCCAGTCCCACTTGTTGGTGCCGGGGCCGCTACCCTTGCCCCAGTCAGAGCGGTTGAACGACTGGATCTGCTCGTTGCCGACACCATCGCTGCCCGTCACGCTGACCGAGGCGTCGCGCCGCTTGTCGTTCGGGTCGTAGGCTCCGTAGTAGAACCATACCTGCACGCGATCCTGTCCGCAGGCGATGCACGGTGCGCCGCCGTTGGAGCCGGACGAGGGACGGCCGATGTAGGCCGGGCGTGCGGAACCGTTCTTGTATTCAAAGGGAATCTCGTAGACGCTCTCGTCGGCCAGCCCTTCGGCTGCTCCGCCGTGCATCTGTTGGAAGGCATACTGGAACGGGTTGCTGTACTCCTGTCCGTTGGCTCCCTTGGAGCGCGGGTCTGTGAGGTGCAGTTCTATCGTGCCGTGGTTGCTGACGGCCTCCTGCAAGTATTCCTGGGCAATCTTGTAGAGTTTCTGCCAGTCGCTGCGCCGACCGTAGACGGCACCGCTCTTCTCCACGCTCCAGTCCTCGAAGGTCAGCTTGTTGCCGTCGCCGTCCACGTAGAAGTCGCTGCCCAGGTCGGTGCGGCGGGTGGCGTAGCCGCCGTCGTACATACACATCCGCGCAATCAGTCCCTGCACGTAGGTGCGGTTCATCACGTCAGCGCGGTGGCTGCTCTCGCCCACACGGTACATGTGGGGCTCCACCTCACGCAGCTTCTGGATGTGGTAGTCGAGGATGGCAAAGCGGGAGGTCAGCCCCTCAGCCTGCTTTCCCGTCACCAAGGAGTGGGGCACGTCGCCGTACCACCGCGTCAGCTCCCAATACATGGTGGCGCGCAGGGCCACGGCCTGGCCGTAGACATCGGACATCTCGTTGGCCTCGCCGGACATGATGTCCTTGAAGTTGCTCTTCTCCTCAAAGGAGTTGATCAGCGAGTTGCAGATGGCGATGGTCTTGTAGCACATGGTAAACACCTCAGTGCCCTCACCGCTGTTGATATTGTATTTCTCCGTGCCGCCGGGGTAGAACGTCTTCTCCAGACAGCTGGAGCTGCCCTCCGAATAGGTGTCCTGTGCGTCTTCAATGTCCGAACCCCACACGGGAGTCCAGAAGAAGCCGACGGAGTGGAGGCTGGAGTTATCGTGGAGCGACTGGTAGCCGTAGTAGAGGGCCTGGCGGGCCGACTCGATGTCGGAGAACACAAAGTCCTTGTCAACGACACTCGGGGATTTGGTTTCCAAATAGTCCGTGCAACCGGCCGTGCCCATGAGCGCTGCAACGGCCAGGGTCTGCATAATTATCTTTTTCATCATAGTTGAGTTTTCTGTTTTTTATTGGATCTGTACGTGGGTTAGAAGGTGATGTTGGCACCGACGGTGAGGGTGCGCGAACGGGGATAGGCTCCCCAGTCCATGTTGAGCGTGGGGAAGATGCGGAGACCGCCCACGAAGCTGGAGGAGCCGGTGGTGTAGGCATTGACTTCGGGGTCTACGCCGGAGTAGCCGGTCTGGGTGAACAGGTTCGTGGCCGTGGCGTAGACGCGCAGGCTGCTGATGTGCCAGTTCTTCAACACCTTCTTCGGCAGGCTGTAGCCGAGCGTGATGTTCTGCAGGCGGAGATAAGAGCCGTTCTCCAGGAACTCGTCGGTCACGATGCCGGACTGGTGGTAGGCCAACGGATACTTGGCGTTGGCGTTCAAGCTGTTCAGTTCGTCGGGGGTGGTCACGGCATAAAGCTCACCGTTCTTATCCACGTTGTACACCTTGTAGGAGTCCTTGATGAAGGCCAGACGCTGGGCACCGATACCGCTGTACTCCTGACCGGACTCGTTCATCATGGCCACGGCATTGTAGATTTTGCCACCCAACACCCAGTTGAAGTTGGCACTCAAGTCCCAGTCCTTGTATTGGAAATTGAAGGAGAAGCTGCCCGTATTTCTGGCCATCACCTCGCCGAGGTCGGTGGCATCCAGCTCGGTCACCCGACCGTCGCCGTCCACGTCCTGGAACTTGGCAGCACCGGGGAAGGCGGTCTGGCCGCTCGGAATGTTGAACGGCGTGAAGTAGTTGGAGCCGATGCTCTTGTCGAAGTCGGGCACGCCGTCCTTCAGGATGTACTGCCCGTTCTGATAGTTGAAGTCGTCCACGGTGTAGAAGCCGGCAGACTTGAAGCCGCGCACCACGCCGATGCTCTTGCCTTCCACGAGCATATAGTCGTTGGTCGGACGCAGCGAGGAGGAGCCCCAGTAGGACGAGTACAGATACTGGTCGGCATTGGTCAGCTCGTCAATCTTGTTGCGGTTGTAGTTGTAGATGGCACCGATGTTGAACTTGAAATCCTTGGTGCGGATGGCATCCACGTTGACGGACAGCTCGACACCCTTGTTGCTGGTCTTGCCGAAGTTCTGGTACTGGAAGGAATAGCCCGTCGTGTTGTCGATGGGCACGGCCATCAACAAGTCCTTGGTCGTGTTCCAGTACAGCTCCAGACTACCGTTGATGCGGCCGTCCAGGAAGCCGTAGTCGATACCGACGTTACGGGAGATGGTGGTCTCCCATTTCAGCTTGTCGTTGGCCAGCAGACCTTCCGGAGCGTAGTACGGGGTCTTCTCGTCGTTGATCATCACGTTGTTGCTGCCGGCGCCAATGGTCTTCCACGTCTCGCGCCAGAGGTTGGAGCTGATGTTGTCTGCACCGGAAGTACCCAGAGACAGGCGGAGCTTGAGGTTCGAGAGCCAGTCCTTGGTGCCTTGCATCCAAGGCTCCTCCGTGATGCGCCAGGCCAGCGCCGCAGCGGGGAAATAGCCCCAGCGGTTGTCTGGTGCGAACTTGGAACTGCCGTCGGCACGCATGGTGAAGGTGAAGAGATAGCGGTCGAGCAAGTTGTAGTTGAAACGCCCGAAGAAGGACACGGTGCGCGTCGGCACGCCGATGCTGTTGGTGGCGGAGAACGACTCCGTGGCGTTGTGAATCAGGCCGATGGCCGTCTCGTAGTCGTAGCTGTCGGGATAGCCGCGGCCAGACAAGGAGGAGGACTCGCTTTCGTTCTTGATCAGCTCGTGGCCTGCCATGATGTTGAACTTATGGATGTCGGCCAGCTCGAAGTCATAGGTGAGCGTATTCAGCCAACGCAGGCCCTGACTGGTACCCCTGGAGAGGGTGGCCGTCTTCAGACCGTCGCCGTAGCCGTTGTGGAAATAGGTGCCCGTGGACGAACCGCGTGACATGGAGATTTCGCTGCGTGCACTCAGTCCGCTCACGATTTCCCAGTTCAGTGCGGCACTGCCGCGCAGGTTGCGCGACTTGTTCTTCTGCGTGACATCCATCACCTGTTCGTAGGGGTTGTGCGACTCGTCGATGTTGTCGACACCGAAGCCCCAACCCGTCACTTGCGTGTAGTCAATGCCGCCCAGAGGATTGTCGATGGGCTTGTACTTGTAGGCTCCCGAGATTTCGGAACCGCGGCCGTTGACAATGCCCTCGTGGCCATTGGTGTTCTTCTCCGTGTAGCGGAAGTCGAAGTCCAGACGCAGGTTGTTCAGCAACTGCTGCTGCAGCTTGAAGGAGGCGGAGAACTTCTGCAGGTCGGAATTGATCTTGACGCCTTCGTCGCTCAGATAGCTGACGTTTGTCGTGAAACGGGTCTTGTCGTTGCCGCCGCTCACCGACACGTTGTGGCTCTGGCTCCAGGCCGTGCGCAGCAGGTCGTCGGTATAGTCGTGGGCCGTGACGTTGGCGTAGTCGGCGTAATGGTTGCCGTACTTACTGCCCAGGCCGAAATACTTGGCGAAGCCGTCGCCGCTGGCCTCACCGCGCGAAGTGGCGTAGCCCCAGCCGAAGAGGACGTAGTCCTGGGCGCTGAGTGTCTCCAGCGTCTTGGCCACAGACTTCACCTGGGCGTAGCCGTCGTAAGAGACCTTCACCTTGCCGCCCTGCGCCTTCTTCGTGGTGAGCAGGATGACACCGTTTGCACCGCGTGCACCATAGATGGCTGTGGAGGAAGCGTCCTTCAGCACGTCGACACTCTCGATTTCAGAGGCGGGGATGTTGTCGATGCTCGACACGGGAAAGCCGTCCACGATGAACAGCGGGTCATTGCTCTGGGTGATGGAACCGCCGCCACGCACACGGATGGAGACCGAAGCGTCGGGACGGCCGTCGCCCGATGTGACGTTGACACCGGCCAGCTTGCCCTGAAGAGCCTGCGCCACGTTGTTGACGGGCATCTTGGCCAGGCTCTCTCCCTTGACGGAAGCGACGGAACCCGTCAGGTCGCGGCGTTTCACCGAGCCGTAGCCGATGACCACCACTTCGTCCAGACCCACATTGTCTTCCTTCATGACAATATTGAGGGAACCCTGACGGCCGGCCTTCTGCTCCTGCTGCAGGTAGCCTACATAGGAAAACACCAACGGCTCATTGCCGTCCACCTGAATACTGTACTTGCCGTTCAGGTCAGTGATGACGCCGCTGCCCGCATGGCCCTTCGCGGTGACGGTAACGCCAATCAACGGCTCGTTGTTCTTGTCAGTGACAATGCCAGTGACTGTTCTTTTTTGGGCTGACATCCCGATACTGGAGAAGGAGATGGCGGCCAGAAGCACCCATTTGGCTGCTGTGTTAGTAAATAGTTTTTTCATAAAAGTTTTTATTGTTTTGAGTGTTGTTGGATAGCTTTTTTATAGCTTTTAGAGATAGCAGGCGGACGGTTGTCCCAGAGAGCCGTACCGGTTGACTGCACGAATCAGCACCACCCCACCCTTGGGCTTCTTCTTCAAGACGAACTGGGAAGTGTCGGGCATCCCGACAATCTGGCCGTCGGCCTCAAGCAGATAGCCGATGGCTCCGGACACGGCATCCCACATCAGGCGATTCTTCTCCTGCCGAATATTCCGGGGGAACGGCAGCGGGGCAATCATGGCCTTGGGATTCCAACGGTCGGTGCCGCTGATGATGTTTTCATACGTGTATTGCAGGGACTCCACATACGAGATGGTGGACCGGCAGCTCCCCTTGCGTCCGTCGAACGTGACGTACTCGGTCTTGCGAGTGGTCAGGTCCAAAGGCTTGCAGTCTGCATCAACACTGTTGTATTCCGCAAACAAGCCGGGAATGGTGCCCATATTGCTCCAGCCTTCCGGAGCCAGGGGAATCTTCACCAACGTATTGATGTAGACGGCCTTGCAGGTGTTGTGCCAGGGACGACCCAAGGTCACGGTGCCGTCTGCAGCCTGCTCGTTGCCGTCCACGGTGCAATTGTGGAACACATAGCCGTACTTCGCCTTGGTCTGGCACGGAGCTACGATGACGGAGCCGCTCCGCACATTATAAAAAGTAGACTCTTCGACCAGCGCATCCCCTCCTCCATAGAAATAGTCCACCGCACCCTCAATCCGGCAACCGTTCACGTAGAGGCGGTGAGCATCAGCAGTGGAGGTCATCCAGGTGTCCTGGAAAGAGCGGAGGATGCAGTTGTGGAAGGTCGCGCGGTCATTGCGCAGCTTCATGGCCAAGGCCTGCGGACCGTTCTGGGCGGCCACGCCGTAGTCGTTGACGTAGGAGATATTCTCGGTGAAGAAGTCGGCGGCCTTCACCGTGACCACGCTGCCCTCATACTTGTAATTGGGACTCTGGGGATTGTGCACCGAACTTGCCCAATAGACATTCTTGGCTGCATAGTCATGTTCCTTGGATTCCCCACCCACATTCAGGGTCAGGTGGATGACTGTCCGGTCTTTGTCCTGTCCGATGAGGTGGATGAAGGGCTTGTCTTCCGGCACGACCACCTGCTCTTCGTAGGCTCCGTTCTTGACGAAAATCAGCCAGGGAGCGGTGCGCCCGGAAGGAGCGGCATCAACGGCGGCCTGCACCGAGGTGTAAGTCCCCGAACCGTCCTTTGCCACCACGGCATTGAAAAAAGACCCGTTCTTGGCTTGCGCGCCCCCCCACACTCCTGCGAGGGTCCACGATAACAAAAGGTAACGTTTCAAATTCATTGTCTGTTCATTTAGGTTTGATTGATATATATGAAATAATAAGTAGTTTGTCGACTGCAAAGTTACAGCGATTCTCGGTAATCTTTGTGTAAAAAAGACCCAAATAGGTGGAAATTTGTGCAAAAACGCATTAAAGAACAGGCTGTGCACAAAAATGCACATGGGTGGAAGTCTGTCCATCCACCCATGCGTAACTAGCTGACACTTTGACGATATTCGGAAGGGGTCTTCCCCATTTTCGCCTTGAATGAGCGACTAAAGTATCTCGGGTCGGAAAAACCGCACAGATAGGCGACATCGTTGACGGGAAGAGTCTTGTCCTTGAGCAGTTGGCAGGCTTTCTGGATTCTCACCTCACACAGAAAGTCCTTGGGCGTAATGCCCAGAATGGCCTTCATCTTCCGGTTCAGTCCCGAACGGCTGGTGGCTGCCGCATCGGCCATGTCCCCGATATTGACGTCCGCATCGCCGAGGTGGGCTTCCACGAAGGACACGACGCGCTTCATGAAAGCGTCGTCGGATGCCAGAATCTGCGCCGTCTCCAAGATTTGCATTTCCTGCTCTTCCTTTTCCGCAACATCCGTCTGGCCGTCATTTTCACTTCGGGCATTGATGATGGCGAGATAGGCCTCCAGATGTTTGTTCTTGGTCTTGATGTTTCTGACGTACAGCCAGACGCGGATGCCGCCCCAGACCAACAGCAGGAAGAGGCAGACATACAACACCTTTGCAAGGGTGGTTTCCCAAATGGTAGGCTCCACCACAATCGTAAACGCCTTGTCGTTATTCACCCAAACGCCGTCGTGGTTGGTGGAACGGATGCAAAGCCGATATGTACCGGGCTTCATGTCCAGAAACGTGGCAACATGGTTCTTCTGCAGCGGATTCCATACGCCTCCGTTTACATTGAAAGCATATTCCAGACGTTCGGATGCCGTAAAGTCCAGTGCGGCAAAATGGATGCTTACGTTGCGTTCGGAAGGCCGGAGCCGGAGCGTGTCGCAGCCTACACCCACATGAACCGTATGCTGGCCGTTGACCGCGTAACCCGTGATGACCAATGGGGGAACGTAATCGCTCCGGTGCAGATGGTCCAAATCAAGGACAAAGGCTCCGGAGAGCAGGCCAAACAACCATTTCCCATGGCCAAGGCACACCGGTCTGGCATCGGAATAGCGGAAGACCTTCTGGAAAAAGCCCACATCGAAAGGCTCGTAATCACCGTCTGCCGTAATCTTGACCAACATGTTGTTGCACACCGCCCACAGTTCGTTGCGGTACTCAAACATGGAAAGGACAACATCCGACGGGAAGTTGTTCCGAAGGTCCAGATGTTCAAACTCCAGTTGATTGGCCAACAGGTCTGTGCCCAACATCCGGTTGATGCCGCCACTTTCCGTAGTCACATAGATAGTGCCTTTGGAGGATTGGAACAGGGACATGGTAGCGTTGTTGTTCAAACTGGAGGGACGGCGATAATCGTGCACATGCTTGCGGAATTTCACTCTGCTCAGGTCCTTGCCGCTGATGTCTGCCACCAGCAAACCGCCGGTGGTTGCCACCACAAGCACATGATCCTTGGTGATAATCAGGTCTCTCGCAAGGGAAAAGGTGTCATAGGTAGAATTGTCGAACGAATGAAACCGTCCGGATTGGGGATCAAAGCACAGAACGCCCCGTGAGAACGAAGCCAGCCACATCCGCCCATAAGCATCAGCCTTGATGTCGTATATGGAATTCTCGTTGATGGACTTGCCGTTCTGCTCGTACCTATAGTTGTCCACCGTGAAAGCGTTGCCCCGGCTCTTCAACTTGAACAAGCCGTCGGGTTTGGTTCCCAACCACATGGTTCCGTCCTTGTCCTGAAACATACTGTAGACGGCTGCACCGAACGAACAGTATGTTTTGGTCAACTTGCCATCCGGATTCACATATCCCAACAAATTCTGATGGGCATCAAAAAGCATCAGGAACTTGTCCTCCTTGCCGCTGACCCACAACCTTCCCTGACAGTCCTGGAAAAAACATCTCGCCTGATTCTCGTTTGGGACAGGAAGCGGCTCATATTGACGGACATACTTGTGAGCCTTGTAAATGCCGTAGTTGCTGCGATACCAGTCGTTTCCACTTCTGTCGGTCATGCAGTATTCGGCATCTTTCATCTGGTGTCCCGGCAAAGAAACGAAATGCACTGGTGCAACAGGACGGTCAGGAAAGTCTGTCCGCTGTCTTAGTCTTGCCGTTTCTTGCAAGTTGCTTTCTTCCATGGATATACGCTGTCCGTTCTGACAAATGGTCCAAATTGTGCCATTGTTCTGAGGATAAACGTATTCTATCAGGTATTGAGTGTGGTTCTTCCTTTCCAACTGCTCCAGGATGTTGGTAAACTGGTAGCTTTTGGTGTTGAAGACAAAGAGTTTGTAGTCTACGAGGCACAGCAAATCGCCCGACTTCAGTTTCCATATATCCGAGATGCGGTCGGTCGGCAATCCATATCCTCCCTTGTCGATGGATTTGAAATTGACGAACTCATAGCCGTCAAAACGATCCAGACCGTTCCAGGTCGAAACCCATATATAACCGTCGTGGCCTTGGATAATCCGGGTGGCCCAACGCTGAGCCAACCCGTTGTGCTCATCGTAGTGCTGAAGCGTATATTGCTCATGCGGCTCTTTCGCGACCAGATTTTGTGTCAGCAAAAGAACCCCTAACATTGCCAGTATGCCCCGTCTCATCCTATCAGTAAGAAAGCCGGCTGTCGTTTTCTGGACAGCCGGCTTCTCTCTTTTGTTTTTTATCAATAGAACTTGAAGTACTGTCGTGCGTTGTTGTAGGAGATGTCCTCCACCATCTTCCCGAGCAGTTCGCGGTCGTCGGGCAGGAGTCCCTTCTCCACATCGTTGCCGAGCATGTTGCAGAGGATGCGGCGGAAGTACTCGTGGCGCGGATAGCTGAGGAAGGAACGGCTGTCGGTGAGCATTCCCACGAAGCGGCTGAGGAGACCGAGCACCGAGAGGGCGTTCATCTGGCGTTCCATGCCGTCCTTCTGGTCGTTGAACCACCAGCCGGAGCCGAACTGAATCTTTCCGGGTTCGCCGCCCTGGAAATTGCCGAGCATGGTGGCAATCACCTCGTTGGCACAGGGGTTGAGCGTATAGAGGATGGTGCGCGTGAGCTTACCCTTCATGTTGAGCTTGTTGAGGAACTTCGACATGGCCTTGGCGGTATTGAACTCGCCGATGGAGTCGAAGCCCGTGTCGGGACCCAGCGCGTTGTACATCTTGGTGTTGTTGTCGCGGATGGCTCCGTAGTGGAACTGCTGTGTCCAGTCGGCATCGGCATCCATCTCGGCCATCACGGTGAGGAAGCAGTTCTTGTACTGGCGCGTTTCCATCACGGAGAGCTGCTGGCCGCGCAGGGCTTTCTCGAAGATGACCTCAATCTGCGAGTCGGTGTAGTCCTCGTCGTAGAACTCTTCAATGCCGTGGTCCGAGAGCTTGCAGCCGTTGGCGGCAAAGAAGTCGTGGCGTTTCTTGAGTGCGTCGACCATGTCGGCAAACTTGGTGATGGTCACGCCGCTCACCTGTTCCAACTGGCGGATATACGCGCCGAACTCCGGCTTCTCGATGTTCATGGCCTTGTCGGGACGCCACGCGGGAATCATCATGGGGTCTTCGGTCGCCTTAGCCCTTGCGTATTCGATGTGGTTGTGGAGGTCGTCGACGGGGTCGTCGGTGGTGCACACGCATTCCACATGATAGTGCTTCATCAGTCCCCGTGCGGAGAACTCGGGATGCGACAGTTTCTCGTTGCACTCGTCGAAGATTTCGCGTGCGGTCTTGGGCGACAGCAGCTTCTCGATGCCGAAGGCGGTCTTCAGCTCCAGATGGGTCCAGTGGTAGAGCGGATTGCGGAGCGTGTAGGGCACGGTCTCCGCCCATTTCTCGAATTTCTCCCAGTCGCTGGTGTCCTTGCCGGTGCAGTAGCGTTCGTCTACGCCGTTGGTGCGCATGGCGCGCCACTTGTAGTGGTCGCCGCCGAGCCACAGCTCCGTGATGCTCTTGAACCGGTGGTCGTTGGCCACCATTTCCGGATTCAGGTGACAGTGATAGTCGATGATCGGCATTTTGGCCGCATGGTTGTGGAACAGGTCCTGGGCCACCTCGTTGTCGAGAACAAAGTTCTTGTCGTTGAATTGCTTCATGGTTTTGTTTTGTTTTAGTTTTGATTGGTTTCAGGCACCGTACTCGTCTTGGAAGTACGGTGCCTGACGGGTTTGTTTCTCTGGAAAGGGAATCAGAAGAACAGGTAGCGGTTGTCCACTACGTCGGCCTTCTGGATGAGTTCCTGCATATAGCGGCCTGCGGCACGCATGGCCATCTGCTGGAGCATGGCCATCTGCTGCTTGGCATCGAACTTGGCACCGGCCTGCTGTTGGCGCTTGGTGACCTGGAAGAGGTATGCGCCGCCGTTGCCCTTGACGGGAGCCTTCGACAGTTGTCCCTGCTTCACGCCGGACACGGCACCGCTCAGTGCGGGTTCGCTGGCACCCGTGCTCTGGACGAAGGCGGGAGCCGAGAAAGTAATCTGGTTGACGGTGCTGACCACTGCCCCCTTCTGCTTGGCGGCGGCAATCGAAGCCACGCCCTTCAGCTTGGCGGCGGCCACCTCAAACTTCTTGTCACGAACCACATCCTGACGCACCATATCCTTCACCTCGTCGAGGCTGCGGTAGCCCACAGGGTGAATCTTGGTGAGGGCGATGACCATCATGTGGTCGTTGTTTCCACATTCATAAAGCGGAGACACGTCGCCGGCCTTGGCATCGAAAATCCACTTCATGGCCTCACGCGTGGAACGCACGCCAGCCACATAGTGTTCGGAGTTGACGATGTCCTGACGATCCAGCACCTGGAAACCGAACTTCTGGGCGTTCTTCTCCATGCCCTCCAAGGTCTTGTTCTCGCTGACAAACTGGCTGAACTTGTTGTAGGCGGCGTTGTAGGTCTCTCTGGAGAAGTCGATGGTGTGCTTCACGACGGCAACATCGTATTTGGTCGTGACGGCCTTGCGGTCGGTCACCTGCAGCACGATGTTGGCCTGCGAGAGATCCTGCTTTACAATCTCGCCCACAGCGGCGGTGGTCAGTGTCTTGATGTATGCCTTGGTGTCGGCATCCAGCGTCTGTGCGCTCTCATACATGGCGGAGGTCATCCAGTTCTTCTGTCCGGTCTGTCCGTATTTCTTTGCCAGCGTCTCGAAGTCGGCATTGCCCTTCAAGGCGGTGTACACGCTGTCGGCCTGCTTGGCGTCGGCCACCTGAATCATGCGGAACTCGATGGAGTCGGGCTGTTCCACCTTGGCCACGAGCTTGATGACGTTCAGTGTGTTGTCGTATGTGGTCTCGAACAATGCAGAGGTCTGTCCCACGGCCATGGAGTCCACCTTGGCGGCAACGTCCGACGGGAGCGCACGCTTGGTGACGGCGAGGCCGTTGTAGGCCACCTGCGACTGTGCCTTGCGCACCACCTCTGCGGGGGCGACACCGGCCTCCAGCTTCTGCTTGGCCTCGGTGAGGGTCTTGTTCAGGGCAGCGCGGTCCTTGGCGGAGGGGAGCACCTGGAAGTCAACGTACTTGATGTCGCGACTCTCAATCGTCTGCTTGAACATTTCCTTCATCTCGCTGTACTTGTCCTTCAGGTCGCTCTCCGAAACCTTCACTTCGCTGTCCTTGACGGAAGTATAGGGGATGGCGGCCAGCTGGATGTCGCTCTCGATGTTGTTGCCGTCGAAAGCCATCTTGGCCGACACGGGGTTCGACAGGAGGCAATGTCCCAGCAAAGCCTGGTATTTCGACATGAGCGTCTGGTGGCGCAACTGCTTCTCGATGAACTTCCAGTAGTCGTAGATTTTCTTGTACTGCTCGGCCACCTGCTGCTGTTGGGGCTGGGCCTGAATTTTCTTGTACTCGTCGAGGAACTTGGTGAGCTGGGTCACGTCGAAGCGTCCCGTCTGCTGGTTGATGAAAGGCGTCTGAGCCAACATGGGGCTTGTGCCGGCCTTCAGCATGTTCTGCATTTCGGCATCGGTCACGGTCAAGCCCAGTTTCTCGGCCTCTTTCTGAATCACCGTCGTGCTGACCACTTCCTGCCAGATCTGGTCTTTCAGTTGGTTGAGTTCCTCATCGGAAAGGCTTTCGCGCCCCTGGGTCATCTTGATGACTTCCTGGTATTCGTCAACCATTGCCTGAAAGTCCTGTACGGAAACTTTCTTACCTAACACTTCGCCTACCTGTTGGCGCTTCTCGTTGTTGGTTGCTTCACAAGAGCGGAACATTTCTTCGGCGATGAAAGCAAAGAGAGCCAGTCCGATCACGGTGGCGAGGGCGGGTCCCCAGCTTCTGATTTTTCCAATTGCTGCCATTGTTTTTGTTTATTTTTATTTTTTGTTATTGTTCAATGTTTCCATATTCGGCGCACAAAGTTAGTAAAAAATCATCATTTGACGAAAGATAATGCGGAAAAAGTAACGATAAACGCGCTATTCGTCCACTTTCAGCCTCACAAGTTCTATCTTTGTCATCGTATTTTTCACGATTTTGAACTCGAAACGCCCGATTTTGACCACCTCGTTCAGTTTCGGGAAACTCTGGTATTCGTGAAGAATCAGTCCGCCGACCGTCATGTAGTCGTCGCTTTCGGGCAAATCGAGCGAGAACAGCTCGTTGACCTTCGCAATCTCCAACCGGGCGGAGAGCATGTATTCGCCGTCGGCCAACTGTTTGGCCACGTAGTGCATATTGTCGTGCTCGTCTTCAATATCGCCGAAGATTTCCTCCACGATGTCCTCCAGCGACACCAGTCCGCTCGTGCCTCCGAACTCGTCGATGACGACGGCGAGCGACTTCTTCTCCTGCAGGAACGTGTGCATGAGTTTGCTGGCCGCCATGGTTTCCGGCACGTAGGGCATTTCGCGGACCAGCGCGTCGGGAATGGGCGCGGAGACGGCGTTGTCGGGATTGCCCTTCATGCGGAAAAGGTCGGACGAATGGACGTAGCCGATGATGTGGTCGATGTCCGTCCGATAGACCACGATTTTGGAGTGGCCGCTCTCGATGAACCGGTTCTTGAGCTGTTCCATCGTGGCCTTTTCGAGGTCTACGGATTCTATCTCCGTGCGGGGCACCATGCAGTCGCGCACCTTGGTGTCGGAGAAATCGAGCGCATTATGGAAAATCTTCACCTCTTCAATCTGTTTCCCGTCGGGCGCATTGTCAATGCTGGACTGTACCAGATAGTCGAGGTCCACCTTCGTGAAAGCCTGTCCGGCACTGTCGTTGCCGGTCTTCTGGCCAAAGAGCCGGAGCAGTCCGTTCGACAGGGCGGAGGCGAAGCGCGACACGGGGAACAGCACCACGTAGCAGGCCATGGCCGGTACGGCAAAAATCCGCAGCATCTGGTTGGGGCGGGCCTTGAAGATGGTCTTGGGCAGAAATTCCCCGGTGAAGAGGATGACGATGGTGGACAGCAGCGTGTCGGCTGTCACGCGGCTTCCGTCGTTGAGCGGCGCGAACAGCGTCCGGTCGAAGATGGAAGCGAAGAGGATGCCATAGACCACGAGGGCGATGTTGTTGCCCACCAGCATGGTGCTCACGAAGTCGTTGGGGTGGCGGTAGAAAAAGGCGATGGCCCGGTCGGCCAGTCCGTTCTTCTCCCGTTCCATCTCCGCCCTCAGCCGGTTGCTGGAGACGAAGGCCATCTCCATGCCGGAGAAGAAGGCGGAGAAGGCCATGGTGATGAGGATTCCTACTATCAGATGAGTCATGGTTGTCGGTATTTGGTGGTTGCAGCACGCTTGACGGCCGGTTGCCGCGGCGGCTGTTGGTTCAGTGTGGTGTCGGGAGCCGTGGGGGCGTTGCCGGCAGGTGCGGTGGTCTGGCTTTCCCCGTCCATGTCCGATTTCTGGAACGACCCGACACTGTTGGTGACTTCATAGCGTTGCATGTGCTCGTCGCTGCGGAAGAAGGTGCCCTGCATCTCGCGTTCCGGGGTGATGACCTTGGAGAATTTGTGGGAGTAGAACTCGTGGGCCAGGCCGTCCCAGAACAGTTCCTCGCTGCGGAACACCAGTCCGTTGACATTGCGGATGCGCACCCTTCCGCGCAGTTCCCACAGCTTCTTCTGGTCGTAGTACCAGGCCGTGTCGGCTTGAATGTATCCCTCTACATGAAACTTCTCGTCAAACTGTTCGAGGAAGATGCCCTTTTCAAACGTCCAACGGCTGGGATTCTTCACCGTGTTCACGTCCCACCGCTCCGTGACAATCCGGTACTTGATGACACCCGAGTCGCTGATGAGCGTGTTGACACCGTAGCTCGTCATCATCGAGACGGAGTCGCGCTCGCGCACAGCCGGGGCAGTGTGGTCCTTAGGCTGTTGGCAAGCCCCCAACCCCACGAAACACAGCGCGGCAAGCATGAAGCCTGCCCGTGTGCCGGAATGACGATGGATATGGTCTGACATCAATTTGCTTTTGAGTTACAGACGTTAGAAAACGGAACTCCGGAAACTTACTCCACTTTCCACTTGGCAAACCAGCGTTCGTTGAACGTGATGCCGAGATTGATGCGGAACGTGTTTTCCGTAATCAGATTGGTAGCAGACTGCCGTGCCCACTGCACGCTGACGTTGAGCACCGAGCGGTTGCCCCATTTGTTGACCAACGGGATGCCCATACCGGCACTCACACTGAGTTCCTTGGGGCCGTCTTGCCCGTTCACTTTGTAATAAGGTGTAGCATAGGAGACACCCATGCGGTAGTGCGTATGCGAGAGCAGGTTCTTGAGGTTCAGCCCCGTCCAGTTGGCCGAGACACTCGGAATCCAGTCGAACCCCACCGTCATCTTGTGGCGGTCACTCAGCAACCCACTGGCGAGTTTGTACTCGCTGCCCGTAAACTGGGGATAATCTATGGACGACCAGCGTTGCAGGGAGTAGTCGGCACCCACGGTCAGGGAATTGTTGTGGCACAGGGACAGGCCGACTCCCACGGTCATGGGGAGCTTGAAGGCATTGGCGACGCAGGCCGTATCCTGTGTAGACACACTGTTCTGGGTGTCTGTGTTGGCATTGACGAGCAGGGCATCGCCGCTCAGCTTGTGTCCCAGTCCGAAGGTTGCGCCGAGGGTCAGCACGTCCTTCTTGCCGAGAGCCTGCTGGTATTGTGCACCGAAATCGAGCTTGTAGCCGCTGATGCTGGCAGAATAGACACGGCTCAGCGTGTTGGCTGCCGACTGGTTGGTGGTGTTGGTGACAGACCGGGTGAGGTCGCCCCACAGGTAGCCGGCATTGACACCGACAGACAGTCCCTTGAACGGTTCCCATCCCGTTCCGACATACACCTCGCGCAGTCCGCCGCTGCCGCTGTGCGTCTCCACGCTATAAAGCGAAGCACTGGCCACATCCGTGCGGGAATAGGAATATCCTACGTTGGTAAACGGCACGATGCCCAGGCTCACGCCCAGCCGCGGCATGACGCGGAACAGAGCCACCGCATACTCGAAGTTGGCATTTCTGGCATTGACCTTGGTGTTGCCCTCCTTGAAGTTCGTCACCTGCCCGGAGACACCCACGTCAAAAATCATGGTGAGCGAATCGGCAGCCGAATACGAGGCCGGATTGAGCACGTTGACCTCGTGGCCGTTGCGGAAAGCGAGGCCGAGACCGTTCATGCCCCGGTTGAAGCCCTGCGACGGTTCCGAGAGGATGCCCAATCCATACTGGCTATAAGGAGAATTGGTGCCGCTCTGCGCCGTTGCCGTTGCAACACCGGCAATACAGAGTATGGCAGAAAAAAACAGTTTCTTCATTGATCCGTTGGTTTATCTTTTCGATTACGGCGTGCAAAATTATCGAAAAAAAACGAAATAAAAGCACGATAAGTGGAAAATATGGGCTAATTTTGCATCGTGAAACATTTAGAAAACATTTTTAATGCTCTTCGGAAGGGGGTTGCCGCACTCCTGCTGACAGTGGCTCTGCCCGCGTCGGCGCAGGACTCGGTGGAGGTGAGCCTGCTGACCTGCCAGCCCCACGAAGAAATATACAGCCTGTACGGACACACGGCCATACGCTACCACGAACTGCGGCCGCAGGGCATTGATGTCGCGTTCAACTACGGGGTCTTTGATTTCCGCAAGCCCTTCTTTGTCGGCCGTTTCGTCCTAGGATGGACCGACTACGAATTGGGGGTCTATCCCTACGCGCTGTTTCAGGCGGAATACCGACGTTTTGGCAGTAAGGTGACAGAACAGGTGCTCAACCTGACACGGGAGGAGACGGAGCGGCTGAGGAACGCCCTTTCGGAAAACCTGAAGGAAACCAACCGCGTGTACCGCTACAACTACTTCTACAACAACTGCACCACCAAGGCGCGCGACATCATCGAGCAGTCCCTTTCCGGAAAACTGGTCTATGAAGAACCGCACAAAGACACCAGTCCCACTTACCGCGAGATGGTTCGGGAGATGACAAAACGTCATCCGTGGGCCACCTTCGGCAATGACATATTGCTGGGCATCCGCGCCGACTTGAAGACCACCCGGGAGCAGCAGGAGTTTCTGCCCCACCGGTTGATGTACGACTTCGACCACGCCCGTGTGTTTGCTGACGGCACATACCGTCCCTTGGTCAAGGAGCGGCGGGTGGCCGTTGAGCCGGGTGTGCAGGTGTCCATGTCCGGATTCCCCCTATCGCCGACCGCCTGTGCAGTGATTGTCAGCGGTTTGGCACTTCTCCTCTTCGCCGTGCAGTGGCGTTTACGGCGCACCCTGCTGGTTTGGGACATCCTGCTGCTCGCCTTCCTGTCCTTGGTGGGGGTGCTGCTCTTCGTGATGCTGTTTTCCGAGCATCCGACCACCACGCTCAATCTCCAGATTCTGCTGTTCAACCCCTTGCCGCTGTTCTTTATACATAAGGTCATCCGCCGGAGAAAGACCTGTTACTGGTATGTGGCTGCTGTGCTGCTGGCCTTCTTCCTCCTCGGCGGCTTCTGGCAGCATTATGCGGAAGGAGTTTGGAGTTTGGCACTGTGTTTGCTCCTACAGATTGTCCTGCATCTGAGAAACGGAGAGGGAAGAGGACGGGTGCCGTTCAGAAAACAACAGCAATCGTAGCAATGAAGAACAGATACTTCTACATTACACTGATGAGTCTGCTCGGACTGACCGCCGAGGCTCAGACGCCGCGGCTGGTGGTGAACATCCACATAGACCAGTTGCGGACGGACTTTTTGGAATCCTATGCCCCACTCTACGGCTCAGACGGCTTCAACCGGCTGCTGAAGGACGGACTGGTGTTCATGAACGGTTCCTATAACTTCAGTCCCGTAGACCGCGCATCGGCCATCGCTTCCGTGCAGACCGGTACTTCGCCCTACTACCACGGCATTACGGGGCTGGAATGGCTCGACAGGGAGACCCTGCGCCCACAACAGTGCATCAGCGCAGACAACAGTGCCTATTCTCCCGGAAACATCCGCACATCGACCATTGGAGACGAACTGAAGGTGGCCACCGACGGGGCTGGAAAGGTCTATTCGTTCGCACCGTCTGCCGATGCGGCCATTCTTTCCGCCGGCCATGCTGCCGACGGAGTCCTCTGGATCAACAACAACTACTGGGCAACATCCACCTACTACCAGCCCCAGGACAAATGGCTTTCCAATTATTCCAGACAGAACACGCCGGGAACGGATGTGAACAGCGGAATCACGACCATTGCACTGGACTGCATCAAGCAGGCAGGAATGGGGGCAGACAACAACACCGACCTGCTCAACCTCACGTATGAGGCCGGCAGTTCCGCGCAGTCGTACATCGGGCTCGACAAGAGCCTTTCCGCCCTTATCCGCGGCATCGAGGGGCAGTTGAGCCGCGACCAGGTGCTTTTCGTCATTTCCGGAACAGCCTATGTGGAGGACAAGGATAAAGACAACGCAACGAATGTGCGCTACCGGATTCCCACCGGTTCGTTCTATCTCCACCGCACCGTCAACCTCCTGAACATGTACCTCGGTGCCATCTTCGGACAGGCCCAATACATCGAGCACTGCTACCGCAACCAAATCTTCTTCAACCGCCAGACGTTGCGCCAGAAGAACATCGATCTGGGCGATTTGGCAAAACGCTCACAGGAGTTTCTGCTGCAAATCGCAGGAATCCGTAACGTATATACAGCAAATCAATTACTGACGAGCGACAGTCCTTTACTTGAATCTGTGCATAATGGATTCAACGTGGAGAAAAGTGGCGATTTGATGGTTGAAGTGACACCGGGGTGGCAACTGGTCAATGAGGAGACGTTCGAGAAATCCGTATCGCGCATCTCCTGTGTGCCGTTCCCCATCATCATCTATGGTGCAGGAGTCCGTTCGGAACGTGTCCAGACACCCGTCACGGCCGACCGCATTGCGCCAGCCATCGCCCGCACCATACGCATCAGAGCACCCAATGCGTGTGCTGCCGTTCCTCTTTTCTGAGGCGAACGGCCAACAAATCGCAGTCATCTTGCAGCTATACGGAATATTATTCGTAACTTTGCAAGCGTTTTCACACACACATATATTTATTTAAGGACAAACAATACATCTAGATTATGAACTTAACGAAAATACTGACATCGCTCTTCGGCAACAAGTCGACCCGCGACATGAAACTCATCCAGCCTTTGGTGGAACAGGTGAAGGCGGTCTATCCCGAAATCCAGAAGCTGGACAACGACCAGCTGCGTCAACGCACCCGCGACATCCAACAGCGCATCCAGAATGCGGCAAACACACAGAAAGAGGAAATCGCACGTCTCAAGGGCACGATTGAAGAGACACCCATCGAAGACCGGGCCGACATCTTCGCAAAAATCGACAAGCTCGAAAAGGAAGTGCTTGACATCTATGAAAAGGCACTCGACGAAGCCATGCCCGAGGCGTTCAGCATTGTCAAGGAAACCGCACGGCGTTTTGCCGAAAACGAGGAGACCGTGGTGACGGCCACCGATTTCGACCGACAACTGGCGGCTGACCCGAAAAAGGACTTCATCAGCATCGACGGCGACAAGGCCATCTATCACAACCACTGGACGGCCGGAGGCAACGACACGAAATGGGAGATGGTGCACTACGACGTGCAGCTGTTCGGAGGCATCGTGCTCCATCAGGGAAAAATCGCAGAAATGGCCACCGGTGAGGGTAAGACGCTTGTCGCCACCCTGCCTGTGTTCCTGAACGCGCTGACAGGAAACGGCGTTCACGTCGTAACCGTCAACGACTATCTGGCCAAGCGTGACTCGGAATGGATGGGGCCGCTCTATATGTTCCACGGCCTTTCCGTGGACTGTATCGACAAGCATCAGCCCAATTCCGAAGCCCGCCGACAGGCTTACCGTTGCGACATCACATTCGGAACGAACAACGAGTTCGGCTTCGACTACCTGCGCGACAACATGGCCGTTTCTCCGCAGGATCTCGTGCAGCGGGCACACAACTATGCGATTGTCGACGAGGTCGACAGTGTGCTGATTGACGATGCACGTACACCGCTCATCATCTCGGGTCCCGTACCCAAGGGCGACGACCAGATGTTCGAGGAATACCAACCGTTGGTGGAGCGTCTTGTGGCTGTCCAGCGGCAACTCGCCACGCAGTATCTGGCGGAAGCCAAGCAGAAAATCGGCGAAGGACAGTCCACCGGCAACAAGAAACTGACGGAAGAGGGTTTTCTCGCTTTGTTCCGCTCCTTCAAGTCCCTTCCCAAGAACAAGCCGCTCATCAAGTTCCTTTCCGAGGAAGGCATCAAGGCCGGCATGCAGAATACGGAAAACACCTATATGGAGAACAACAACCGCCGGATGCCCGAAGCGGTCGAGCCGCTCTATTTCGTGGTGGACGAGAAACTCAACTCCTGTGACCTGACCGACAAGGGTACGGCTTGGTTGGCTCAGCAGGTCGACGATCCGGAGCTCTTCGTCCTCCCCGACATTGCCGGACAGTTGTCTGCCCTGGAGGCCGACAGCAAACTCTCCGAGGAGGAACGCGTCGTCCAGAAGGACGAGCTGCTCAGCCATTACGCCATCCAGAGCGAGCGCGTACACACCCTGCAACAGTTGCTCAAGGCATACACCATGTTCAACAAGGACGACGAGTATGTGGTCATTGACGGCGAGGTGAAGATTGTCGACGAGCAGACGGGACGCATCATGGAGGGACGCCGCTGGAGCGACGGGCTGCATCAGGCCGTGGAGGCCAAGGAGCACGTGAAGGTGGAGGCCGCCACCCAGACGTTCGCCACCATTACCCTGCAGAACTACTTCCGTATGTATCATAAGCTGGCCGGTATGACCGGTACGGCATCCACGGAGGCCGGTGAATTTTGGGACATCTACAAGCTGGATGTCGTGGAAATCCCGACGAACCGCCCGGTTATCCGCAAGGATATGGACGACCGCATATACAAGACGGCACGCGAGAAATACAATGCGGTGATAGAGGAAATCGAGGCCATGCGCAACAGCGGTCGCCCCGTATTGGTGGGCACCACCTCGGTGGAAATTTCCGAACTGCTCTCCAGGATGCTCAGTATGCGAAAGATTCCCCATCAGGTGCTCAACGCGAAACTCCACCACAAAGAGGCCGACATCGTGGCAGAAGCAGGCCGCAGTACGCTGGGCCGCGTGGAGATTGTCGGCGAAGACGGCACAAAGCACGTGGAAGAGCGGTTGCTCGGTGCAGTGACCATTGCCACGAACATGGCCGGCCGTGGTACTGACATCAAGCTGACACCGGAAGTGAAGGCAGCCGGCGGTTTGGCCATCATCGGCACAGAACGCCACGAAAGCCGCCGCGTAGATCGCCAGTTGCGCGGACGTTCCGGCCGTCAGGGTGACCCGGGTTCTTCCGTATTCTTCATCTCACTCGAAGACAAGTTGATGCGTCTGTTCGGTTCGGAACGTATCGCATCCGTCATGGATCGTCTCGGCTTCAAGGAAGGCGAACGCATCGAGAGTCCCATGATGAGCAAGCAGATCGAACGCGCTCAACGGAAAGTGGAGGAAAACAACTTCGGCATCCGTAAACGCCTGTTGGAATACGATGACGTGATGAACCGCCAGCGAACGGTCATCTACGAAAAGCGCCGCCACGCCCTCATGGGCGAGCGCATCGGCATGGACATTGCCAATATGCTCTGGGACCGTGTGGCGACCACCATCGAGCAAAACGACTACGAAGGATGCCGCGAGGCGTTTATCCGTCTGTTCGCCATGGAAGTGCCGTTCACTGCAGAACAGTTGCAGGCCGGTCCCGTGGATCAGTTGGAGGAGGCGGCCTACAAACGCGTGATGGAAGCCTTCGAGCGCAAGACGGGACGCATCTGCGAGATAGCCCACCCCATCATAGAGAAAGTGTTCACCGAACAAGGCGACAGATACACCAACATCCTTGTGCCGCTGACGGACGGCCGACGGAGTTATCCGATTTCGTGCAACTTGAAGCAGGCTTACGAAACCCAATCCAAGTCCATCGTCAAGGAGTTTGAGAAGCAAATGCTGCTCCATGTCATCGACGAGGCATGGAAGGAAAACCTCCGCGCACTCGACGAACTGCGCCATTCCGTACAGAACGCATCCTACGAGCAGAAAGACCCGCTGCTGATCTTCAAGCTGGAGAGTGCCAAGATTTGGGACAACATGATCAATGAGATGAACAACCGCATCGTGTCTGTTCTGATGCGCGCCTCTATTCTGGAGCAGCAACAGGTGGAAGAGGCCCGGGCGGAACACCAGCGTCCCCGTCAGCAGTATATGGAAAACAAGCCCAGTCTGGAACAGGAACAGATGGTAGACCGTCACCAGCGTGCTGCGGCAGCACAGGACACACGTGCCCAACAGCCCCGCACTCCCATCATCAAAGACAAGTTGCCCGGACGCAACGACCCCTGTCCCTGCGGATCGGGCAAGAAATTCAAGAACTGCCACGGGCGCGGCATCGTATAACGGTGTCCCCGGTGGCGGAAAACAGCGCATGACGTTTGCAATTGTTGTGAGTTATGATCAATCAGTTTTCAGAAAAAATATCCGAAATACTCGCTTTCTCGCGCGAAGAAGCGTCGCGGCTCTCCTGCCGTAGCGTGGCTCCCGAACACCTGTTGTTGGGGATGATGCGCCTCCGCGAAGGGGCCACCAACGGCGTGTTCCAGCGTCTCGGCATCGACAGGAAGTCGGTGAAGGAGCGGCTGGAACGGCGCGTCCGCAGAGACTCTGCCGGCATGCCCGCCAATGTGGCGGACATTCTGCTCGCACCGCAGACCAACAACATCTTGAAACTGGCCGTACTGGAGGCACGCTTCGAGCGCAGCCAACAGGTCGGGGAGGAGCACTTGTTGCTGGCCATCATGCACGACGCGGCGAACAACGGTGCGAAACAGGTATTGGAGGCCGACGCCATGAACTACGAAGAGATGCAATCCCTGCTTCACGTCACCAACGGCGTAGGACTTCCCGACGAAGACTATGAAGAAGAAGAGAAGCGGAAAGGCGGTGAAGCGGCCGGAACCCATTCCACCAGTACCACGGCAACGGAAGAAAAGCCGAAGTCCAAGACACCGATGCTCGACAATTTCTCGACAGACCTCACCCGCCTTGCCCTTGCCGGCAAGCTCGACAAGGTGGTCGGCCGGGAACGGGAGATGACCCGCGTCATGGAGATTCTCGGACGCAGGAAAAAGAACAACCCGATTCTGATTGGCGAACCTGGCGTGGGCAAGAGTTCCATCGTCGAAGGACTGGCACAGTCCATTGCAAACAGGCAGTGTCCTCCTCTGCTTTTCGGGAAGCGCGTGCTGACACTCGACTTGACGGGTGTCGTGGCGGGCACAAAATACCGTGGGCAGTTTGAGGAGCGTATCCGGCAACTCATCAAGGAACTTGAGGGGAACGACGATGTCATTATCTTCATTGACGAAATCCACACCCTCATCGGAGCCGGGTCTGCCCCAGGCACCATGGATGCCGCCAACATCCTCAAACCGGCCTTGGCACGCGGTGTCATCCAGTGTATCGGAGCCACCACGCTGGACGAATACCGCAACAGCATCGAGAAGGACGGCGCACTCGAACGCCGCTTCCAGAAGGTCCTCGTGGAACAGAACACCCCGGAAGAGACCTTGCAGATTCTCCACAACATCAAATACCACTACGAGCAGCATCATCATGTCCGCTATACCGACGAGGCTTTGTCCGCCTGCGTCAGCCTCACCGAACGCTACGTCAACGACAGGCAACAGCCCGACAAGGCCATTGACGTGATGGACGAGGTGGGTGCACGCCTGCATCTGACGGATACGCGCGTGCCTGCCGACATCGTGGAAAAGGAGAAACAGCTCCAGTCCATAACGGAGGAGAAGCAGCGTGCCGTGCAAGAACAGAACTTCGAGTTGGCGGCCAGTCGGCGCGACCATGAAGCACTGCTTCAGCGGGAATTGGAGATACTCCGCACGCAATGGCAGGAGGGAGCGTCCAGCAATCCGTTGGAGGTGAACTTACAACACGTTCAGGAAGTCGTGTCCATGATGACCGGCATTCCTGTACAGCGGATGGCACAGGCCGAGGGCATCCGGCTGAAAGACATGAGCCGGCAGTTGCGCGCTCAAGTCATTGCGCAGGACGATGCCATCGACAAGATGACCAAAGCCATTCTACGGAACCGTGTAGGGCTGAAAGAACCGAACCATCCCATCGGTGTCTTCATGTTCATCGGTCCTACCGGTGTCGGAAAGACCTATCTGGCAAAGAAACTGGCCGAATTCATGTTCGGCAGCAGTGATGCCCTTATCCGCATTGACATGAGCGAGTACACCGAGTCGTTCAATGTTTCCCGTCTGGTGGGTGCGCCTCCGGGCTACGTAGGCTATGAGGAAGGCGGCCAGTTGACCGAACGGGTGCGCCGCCGCCCCTACTCCATCGTGTTGCTCGACGAGATTGAGAAAGCCCACAGCAATGTGTTCAACCTGTTGCTGCAGGTGTTGGACGAAGGGCGGCTGACGGACGGCAACGGACGCTTTGTCGATTTCCGCAACACGGTCATCATCATGACTTCCAATGCCGGCACGCGCCAGTTGAAGGACTTCGGGCGCGGCGTAGGCTTCAGCGCAGCAGGAAGCAGCTCCTTCATGCTCAATGAGCACGACAAGGAACACGCGCGCAGCATCGTGCAGAAAGCCCTTTCCAAGCAATTCTCTCCGGAGTTCCTGAACCGCATGGACGAGATTGTCACGTTTGAGCAACTGAACCTTGAGGCCATCAAGAAGATTGTGGATGTGGAACTGGAAGGGCTCTTCCGCCGCATGGACGCGCTCGGCTACCGGGTGGAAATCAGCGACGAGGCCAAGACTTTCGTGGCAGAACGGGGCTACGACGTGCAGTACGGAGCCCGTCCGCTGAAACGGGCCATACAGACCTACATTGAGGACGGCATCGCGCAACTCATTGTCAACGACGGGTTGACTGCCGGCAGCACGATTGCCATCACGAAAGAGGACGGAAAGACGGAACTGTCTCTATCGGTTCTTGTGCCGGTCAAACCAACGGCAGGTGTAGATGTTGTAGAGCATCAGGGAGAGAACGGCTAACGTCAAGGCCATCCACAATGCCGAGAGGGAACGGCTGGCCGGCAGGGCGCAGCCGACACCTGCCCCAATGGCAAGACCACTTTCCCACGACAGCATATAAGTGCTTTGTGACGTGCCGCGCTGACAGTGGCGGCTGAGCTTGATGAACAGCAGAAGAAAGCGTGAACCCGTCAGTCCGACGGCCAGTCCTGTCAATGCGGCGGCTGCAAACCCGGCAGACGATGTGGGGCGCACCATCAGCAGCAGGATGGCGGCAACGAGCAGCACCATGCCGCTGACGACCTCACTCTTCAGTGCTGCATCGCGGAACACGTAACGGCCGGCCAGCAAAGCCAGGAAATAGCCCGACAGCATGCCGACACAGAACTCGACGGAAGTGGCCGCCTGCACGATGACAATGCCCACCCCAACGGAAACGAGCAACAAGTTTACAAAGAGTGGCAGGCCACTGCCCAGCCAGAAACGGTCTGTGCTGAACAATGGGACATGGTCGGCAGGAACACGGAACGGAAATTTCACTGTCCATATCAGGAAGAAAGCCAATACGGCACATCCGGCTGCAACCCACAAGGTTTCGGAGACGGACAGCCGCAGGTACATCCATACGAAAAGTCCCGCCAAAGGCCCCAATGCCAGCGCAAAGCGTCCGAACCACGCCATGCTGTGGTTGGCTTCGGTGCGCAGATAGGACTCGCTCGTGTCGACCACCAACGTACTGGTGAGAATCATCTGTGCCAAACCGAAAGCCGCTCCTTGCACTAAGCGCAGCAGCAACACGACACCGAAAGAGGCGTAAGGCCACCGGCCGCCGGCCACGTACCCCATTACGCCAAGACTTCCGGCCAATACCGCAACGGCCAACAGGCACACCTTGTTGCGCCGGTAATGCTGGACGAGGAACGAACACAGCGGCCCCAACAGGAACAGCCCCACGGCAAACACGGCCAGGGAACAGCCCGTTTCCAGCGCAGAGAGATGCCTGCCGCCCTCCAACCATTGGGGGAGTATCGGGAAGAGCAAATAGACAGACATCGAGAGCAGCAGGTTGGCCAAAGCCATCTGCCAAAACGCTCTGTGCCAAAGACGAATATGGACGGGTGTGTTCTGAGAATCCATCAGCAGCGTTCTATTAGTACGACTCGCTTTCGTCGGGGAAAGCACCACACTTCACGTCGCCTACGTATCGTCCGACAGCATCCGTGATGGTGTCGTGGAGTTGGGCATAGTGACGGAGGAACTTGGGCTTGAAGGACTTGTTCATGCCAAGCATATCGTGGATGACGAGCACCTGTCCGTCGCAGCCGTTCCCGGCACCGATGCCAATGGTGGGCACCGAGAGTTCCTGCGAGACGCGCGTGGCCAGTGCAGCCGGCACTTTTTCGAGGGTGACGGCGCAACATCCCGCCTGCTCCAGAGCGTGGGCATCCGCAAGGAGTTTCTCGGCTTCCGCCTCCGCTTTCGCGCGCACGCCGTAGCCGCCAAAGATGTTCACGGACTGCGGTGTCAGTCCCAAGTGTCCCACCACCGGTATTCCTGCGCAGACGATGCGTCGCACCATGGCGGCAATCTCCGCACCACCCTCTATCTTCACGCCGTCGCACCCCGTTTCCTTCATGATGCGGACAGCATTCCGCACGCCCTCGTCGTCGGTGACCTGATAACTGCCGAAGGGCATATCGCAGACCACAAAGGCGCGCTTCACGGCTTTGGCCACCGAACGCGCATAGACAATCATTTCGTCCACGGTAATGGGCAGCGTGGTGGCATTTCCCTCCATCACGTTGGAAGCGGAATCGCCGACCAAGATGGCATCCACCCCAGCCCCGTCCACGATACTGGCCATGGTGAAATCATAGGAGGTGAGCATGGCGATTTTCTCGCCCTTCTGTTTCATTTCCTTCAGTCGACAGGCCGTCACCTTACGGTTGTCTCCTGCTAAATATTCTGCCATAGTATGTTTCTCTTGTAATCAGAACGTTATATGATATTCGCTAAAGTCTTTTATAACCACATCGCAGAGCGGTGCAATCCGTTCCGGCGCGTTGGTCGTCGCCAGCCCGACAACGGTCATTCCGGCCGCCCTTCCGGCACGCAGTCCGTTGAAACTGTCTTCAAACACCACGCAGTCTGCAGGCCCCACGCCGAAGCGTGCAGCAGCCTTCAAGTAGCAGTCGGGGTGCGGTTTGGAGTGCTCGAAATCCTCGGAGGTGAGAATCGCGTCGAAAAAATCCTTGAACTCCGGGTGGCGGCGGTAGACGTTCTCCATTTTCATCTGGTTGGAACTGGTCACCACGGCTGTTTTCACGCCATGATGACGCAGGATCCCCATCATCTGCTCAAACCCCTTTACGTACACATAATCCATTTCCTGCTCATAGCGGTTGAGCCGTTCGGTGATGAGCGGGCGTTTGTCGGCCAGCGAACCGTCGAACCAGGCCTCGAAAATCTGGTCGAGCGTCTGCCCTTTGATTTCGTGCTCCAGTCCCGGATGTTCGGGATGGAACTCGCGGCACTGGCTTCCCCAAAACACGGTGTACTGCGGCTCTGTGTCGAAAACGACACCGTCCAAGTCGAATAATGCAGCTTTCATTTTGTCGTTGTCTCTTGAATTCGAGTGCAAAGGTACGCATTTTATCGTCAACCGCCAAGAATCCGCCTTGGAAGATTCGGACGGAGGCTGTCACACGCTTTGTTTCCGGTTTGTCGCCAGTTTCCACGTCAGTAGTACCCTTGTCAGGAACATCGCCACCATAGACCGCAAACTCTGAATTCCTTACAAATAGCCAAGAGCCTACGACTGACCGAAAAAGGGCACTCAAGTCCCTCAATCATTTCACTCGAGTGAAATGATCAAATCACTCGGGTGAATCGATCGATTCAGTCGAGTGATTTTTATCCCCCATTTTTACGCTTACGATACCGGGTGCATAGGGGCGCACATAAGCCTGCATAAAATAATACAAAAAGTGAAATTCACGGACTTGGTGTTGTCGATATAAGAAGAAACCATGGGACTTCTCACTGCCGTACTTAACTAATATCTCCGTTTATTTGATTCCATATACTTCTTTGTTGGTATTCTTTTTGATTCTTTCCAATTTCCGTTTCATTCTTTTATCCGCATGAAATCAGTATTTGCTCCGAATAACTTTCATATACTGCTTTGATCACCCGACTATTCTTATCTACCGTTACTCTTTCAGAATATTGGTTGGCTTCTCCCCATTCACAACAATACGTTCCATCTTCATTCTTGGTCCATTTTGGAGAATTTTCCAGTTGCTTGATGAAACGTTTGGAGGGTTTTTCGTCCAACAATAAAACGTAAGTTGCGAAGGGGCCGCAAGCATCCCCGCTGCTATAGTCCACTACCTTATAGTTAGGAAATGTTACACCAGTATTCTTGTTGAGGGTCTTCTTTTCTGCGAAATGCTCGATATTAGGGGTAAATTCGGATTTCCGCTTGATGACAAACTCATTTTGGCTTATCGTCAGGCATATCTCTCCAGCCATTATTGGTGACCTGATGTATTTGCCATCAAAGCCTCTGTGCAGCCCCCATACTCCATCTTTCTCCTTCATCCATAATAGATAGTCATCTGGATTCTCACACAAGGCATCCAACTTTTTGGCATACGCAGGTGATAATTCCTGTTCAAAATCGTAGTAAATCTTGACGTCGCCATTCATTCTTTCTTTCTCTTTCGTTATGGCTATACGTAAATGCAGGAAAATCCGATAAACCGGTGATGGCAACAAGGTCTTCGTGCGTCTTGTACGGCACATCTTTTTCACTTAGCGGAAAGGGGAAATACGCTTGCAGGACACAAAAGACCACAGTATATGTCGCAAGAGCCATTGGAGAAACAAGCATCAAACCAGCCCCGAGCCATCCATACTTTGCTCCGCGTTTATGCATCTTAGTCGGCAACTTATAAGAGCATGTCAGCCACAAGGTCGAGAGTTCATGAAACCTGTCATACTTATCGGTCTTCCGTCCGAGCCAGACTTTGAACACCAACCAATCTATCAACCTCAACGGAAGAGATATAAATGCTGTCAAGAGGCATATGACAAAGAAAACAATCCATAAAATCAATCCGCAAAGCGCTAAAATATATAATAGAATGAAGCCATCCAAAATAATATCAGAATCTATCACAACTGATAATATCGCAAGTAGCACCAAGATGCCTGCGGTTATCAATATTTTCCTTTTCATGATGTCATTTACTTTGATGTTGATTCCTGTTCTTATTAATAATGCCTCAACCCATTCTTCCCGAAATGGAACACGGATACCCAAAGACCCCCGGACTGCACCTCGCCAATCTTCCGAGGTTTCGTCTCGCGACCCACAGAGAACAGGCAGCCCAGCACTTTCAATAGTTTCTTCATTTTTGTTTTATTGCTCTTTCTCGGATGTGCCACTATTTATCATGTGTTTCGTTCTTGTTCTCGCAGCTTGCCCATCTCTGTTCTAACCATCTGGTGAGAACGGAAGTGTTCAAGCAATTGGGCTGTAAGGTAGTCTTCAAGGCTTGGAATTGAAGATACAAATAGAATTACGGATTTGGAGTGTACATCCATTGTCTTCTCTTCCTCATCTATGGTGAACACCGCGGTAACGGAAGTCTTGAGGTTTGAGGTGTTGATGGTCTTCCTCAACCTTGAAACTTCATCTATATCGTATAAGTCAACGCGCTCCCAACATGGATCCCATAGGTGAACGTACCTGAGGTCATTCGTTGTGTAAGCAAGGAAATGTTCTCCCTGATAGGCAAAGAAGATTCTGGTGTCATTTCCTTCACCCAACTGATACTGGCAACCTATCTTGGTGAGTGTATCAAGAAACAAATCCCTCGTCCCGATCGTTGATGTTCGAGCAGGAGTATTGGGGACTTGAGCACTTGCCACTGACTTTTCCCGTTCCGCTTCCAACTTCATCCGTTTGTTTTCCTGCCGGTCATTCCACATACATATCAGAAGCACTCCAGCCAAAAATGCCAAAAACACATATTGAACTACTTCTCCCATCTCCGTAGTTTATTTGATTTTCTGCTTATGCGTAATACGCAAGACTTTCTTCGTGTTGTCAATCTCTATTTTGCCCAGCTTACTCAAGACACTCTGCCCGAGAAGCAAGGGGGCCGACTGACTGCGACTGACGGAAGCCTTGATGTTGTTCAGATGCAAAGAGCCGAACTTCACCTCCCGCAAGTTTACGACAGTACCTTCCGTGATATTGCCGTCGGCAGTCATATAGTTCTGTTTACCCATGATGTCAGAGGAAGACAGGTAATTGTTCTTTGCCATAAAGGAAGCCTCAACGGAAGAGATGGAAACATCCGCAGCCCCAGTGTCAAAGATGAAATGCAAAGGCACGCCGTTGATGGAACACTTCACCTTGCACACGCCTCCCTCCTTCGTAAATGGCACTTCCTCCACCTTCATTTCGTAAGCGGAATCATCGTCCTCATCAGATGCGATTTCCTGTTGATGCTTCTCCTCATACTCTTTTATCAAAGCCTTGAACTCCGCCGTATTGCGGATGTTGTCCAAGTCCCAGTCACGTTTGATATGGACAAACTGCCTATAGCCATCCTCCAAAGCCTGGCGAAGATAGGAAAGCGACTTTTCTTTCTCACCCATGATGGAGTAGAGACAGGCTGCATCATAACAATTTCCTTTCGCGTCTTTGCCTAAAGCTTTATTCAACACCTCAATGGCCTTATCCTTTTGTCCCAGATAATAGTAGGCAAAGTAAGAACATTCCGCGTCTTCTGGAACAGAATCCAGACGAACCACTTGCTTGAAATCAGCCTCAGCCTTGGCTGTTTCCCCCTTCAAACGATATAACATTCCACGATTCATGTATGCATAAGCATACTTTGGCTCCAAAGTTATGCTCATTGTGTAATCTTCCAAAGCCCCATCAATATCTCCTGAATGGTTTTTGAACCATCCTCTACGGTAATAAGGGAAATATTCGTCGGGATTCAATGCTATGTAGCTACCCATGACGTTTATTGCCTCTGCTGATTTCCCTGCATTATCAAGTATATTTGCCTTTGCATACAAATATGCTGTATCGGTGGAATCCAAAGCTATCGCAAGATCACAATATTCCAAGGCCTTGTCATAATCACCCAAATCATCATAACAACTGGATATGCGACTTGCCGTCATGGGATAGGACTCCTTCTCCAAGGACTCCTTATAGTATGTTATAGCCTTGTTATACTTGGAAGCCCTTTCATGCACGACACCCAAATCATAAGCCCAATCTTGGTCATTTGGCTCCTTTATTTTCCGAACTTTGAGTTTTGCCACGGTCTGGTCGAAAGCAGAATCTGCCAACTGCTGCAGTTCATAAAAGGCCTTTTGGTCACCGTCAATAGACAATGCAGCAATCACATCGTCAATCGCCTCGTTATACTTTTTGAGTCCCATATAACTCTCCGCTCTGAAAGAGTAGGCTGAGGAATAGTTCTGCTCCAACTTGACCACATAATCGAATTGTCTGATGGCATCCTCGTAGCGTTTCTGGGCATTGGCATTTCTGCCTATACCCATATAGCCCATCACGTCCCCTTCTTTCAAGGCTATCATTTTCTGATAGTCTTTGTCCGCCAAGTCATATTTTTCCTGTTCGTAATACACTTGTGCCCTGGCATCATAAAGATTGTCATCATCAGGCATAATGTTTATCGCTTGACCGTAATCTTTCAAAGCCTGTACAGTATCTTCCAAATTAAGATAGACCCTCGCCCTTGTACTGTAAGCAAAAGCCTTATACTCTTTATCCTTGGCAGGGATTTTCTTCACAGCCACATTGGCCGCAGTCAAAGCGCGTCCGACCTCTTCGTTATAGTTTCTCACCACGGCAATCCAGACAAAGGCATACCCGTTGTCCGGATGCTCCTTGATTTCCTTGTTCAGATAATCAAGAGCCTCCTCCGCATTGTTGTTCTTGATGGCCTCCACACCTCTGGTGTAGTTGTAGCTGTCTGGTCGCTTGATGTCGTCAGCATATATTGCAGACGAACACAAGACTAAAATAGATAAGATAAATTGTCTCATATCACTTACTTTTAGGTTGTTCTGTTATAGTACAATGGATTCTACAATATTTTCCAGTCCGGCAATCACGGCATCCAACTGGTCCCGATAAATCAAGCCCTCCTTATACTCATCGGGGATGGCTTCATAGCCGTATTTCGCTCCAAGGACGGCACAGGCCACCGCCGCGTTCGTATCGGCATCACCTCCAGCCCGGACGACAGTCAGCAGGCCCTCCTCAAATGATTTCGCGTGCCAATAAGCCCACAACGCAGCCGCCAAACATCTCAGCGTATAGCCTACGGAATCCCTATCCTGCAATTCGAGTGCCCGGATGTCCTGTGACTGGGCCAAATCGATATACTCCCAGATGCGCCTGTCATATTTCATGGCAATATCCGTCATTTCATGATACGACAGGCCGACATTCTTGTATATCAGGCTATGAATCAGTTGCGAGACGATGACGCAGGAACCCGCACAGCGAGGGTCATAATGGGTCAGCCTACAGATATTGGCAGCACACTGTTCCACAGCCTCGGGAAACGTGCCGACCACCGATGTCCGCATCAAGCCTCCGTTGGCGGCCATTTGGCGATGGCCCATCTCCCAAACCATCTTGGAAACCTCAAACGGTTTCTCCGCATAATCGGCGGGAAACAACACCTTATAGGTCGTTTCTCCGATACCCATGGGGGCACCCATAGCCCAGTCCTTGAAATTCCGGACAATGGAGGTGAGGTTGACACCCTTGTCTTTCACCACGGCATTGGCAATGCACAGCATCATGTCCGTGTCATCCGTCCAGTCCCCGATTTTCCATCTCTTGCGATGCCGGTCTTGGAAGATGTCGCTGTAATGCGTGATGCCATTCGGATATTTCCATGCCATGTCCTCATCGGTCATGCCCTCTGTCCCCAGTCCAAGCGCATCACCGATGGCCTGGCCATAGATTGTCCCTTTCAGTTTGTCTCTTAGAGTTTCATCCATCATCGTTTTGTTTTTTTGACTGATACCCCACTTGCCATGTGATTCCAATCGTCAATCATTTGTATTTTGCATAAATCATAACTGGCCTCCTCTTGGAAGACGACCGATAAATCTTAATCACTTTCGCCACACAATCCCTCGACACGGTGAAGCAGCCAAGACTCTCTGAGCCAATCGGGATATACTTTCTCTTTCCAGAGAACCTCGTCACCTTGCCTGCCGAATGAATCATGATGCCACGAGCCGCAGCGCGATTATTGGTCTTGTCGATACCGCGAAGGCGGATGGAGTTCTTGAACCTCCGTCCTCCCTTCCCCACCATCACATACCGCCCGAGACTCGAACAACCACTCCCGAGTTCATTGCTGAACTTCGGATTGGCATCCGTGTTCCCCTTTCCACTTCCGTGCATGCAATAGCTGCTCATCACCCGCTTGCCTCGCTGCAAGTCATAGACAAAGAACCGCTTCTTGCCCGAAGGTATCGAGAAATCCACCAAGACGTAATAGTCCGTACTATATCCCCGTCGCTCGCAAAAGTCCCTCACCTGCGACAAGTCCGTACAATCTATCTTGCCATACCACTCCTTGGCATCAATATAACTCTTGTACCGCGGTTTGTTGAACCTCTTATATATAGGAGACAGACAATGGATGCAAGCCATCAGCAACAAGACCACTACGACTGCTATGATTAATCGTTTCTTCTTCATCATCGTTTTGTCTTATGAATCAAACATCTATCGTTTTTTCCCAAAGATGGCGTTCAGCACCATCTTCCCCACCTTCCTTTCCAATCCAGTCTTTGAGGTTGGAATACCAGTCTCGCGGGCAAACTTCTGTTTGGCTTGCGTAATACCAAGTGCCCGGTTTAAGGAGAAAGAAACACCGGGGATTTTAATTTTGGACATAAGCAGGAATATCAATTCTTGACAACAATCACATCAGCCAAACGAAGTAATCTGCCCTTTCTTCTAAACCCGGCTTTTTCCACAGACACAATACTATCATTGTCTTTTGAAGAGTCTGGCTCTGTTTCCACTATCTGACAATCTTCCAATTTAGCCATGCCGCCAGGAAATTGGATTTCCTCTACTCCATTCTTTTTCAGAATCTCTACCAACTTTTTCTTAGATGTAGCGAAACGTTTTCTTGCCTTGGCAACATCCTCGTTATCGGTGTACTGCTCTGCCAGTTTTGTCTCCGCTTTATCATAAGCATCTATGACGGTCAACAAATCTTGGAATATGGCATCAAGTTCTCTTTCTCTCGATGCCTCAAGATTTTGTATTCTATGGTCTTGTTCCAAAATTAAACGTTGGAATTCTTGCACCTTAGTCTCTATTTCCAAGCGACGCTGCTTTATATCTGCAGCGATAACCTTTGATGTTTCCGTATTACTCATAACGAATTATATTTATTGGGATTTAGTTGATTGACGGTCAAGCCTGTAGCCCTCAATGTTGGTTCTATCTGTGAAAACTGTTTACGCGTAGGGAATATCGGAAATGTAAAATCTGCAGCCAATCTTGTCGCAGGCTTTGACAAGATGGCTCGTGCTTCAGCTATCTCCCTTGTTGAGTATTCTCGTTTACGCATTGCCATAGCGACAGCCCGAATGATTTCTTGGTTGGTTGCATCCTGCGACACCCCCAAGATTGTATATGGATTTTTCATTTATCTCAATGCATTTAAGTAATCTAATCCTTCCTTTAGTAACTTTCCTTGGTCATTCAATATCCAAGGAGAATCTTGTATTGCACTACGTGCATTATATGGCAACTGATTCCATATCTGATTATATGCCTCTCCTATATTTGCATTATTAGAGCGAAAAGTGTAACTCATATTCCCGATTAAAGAATCCAAAACGGTTTTCACCATTACCTTCCCCGTTTTGTCTGGAATAAGATATTCCATTACGCACATTGGAATCAATGCAGCTAAATTTTTGCAAACCTGCACATTATCCTTATTACTTTTATACATGGTATAAACTTTTGCTAACGCGCTATGTTTATTCATTGTGTTGTTGTTGACTTTTTGTACAATTTCGTTCAATTCCACATGCAGCTTCACCTTGGCTGCTGTAGCATCAAACTGCCATTGAATCGCAGTAGATTTACGGCCAATACGGGACTGCAAATTAGCAAACCTTGTTGCATTTGAACAAAACAGCAAAATCATCATATCCTCTGGTACGCTACCACCACCGGTCAAAGCCTTTACCACGATTGGGTCAAACTCACGAGTTGAAGACAACACTTTGTCCAAGACAGGCAAATTGTCATTGTCTCCTTTCGTAATATAATTGTGAATCAAAGCCTCCACAATATTCTCCACATTCCGCTTTAGATGAGGATTGCATTTGCTGAACCCATAGGCTCCAAACAATACAGGAGATGCCTGTGCTAAGGTTTCCTTGTTTTCGTTCAGTGATTTTACAGCCTGCTGGTTTATGTAATTGGAATACAAAAATGTCAACGTGTCATCGCCAACAGCCCTAACTGCCTTTCTGAAATTTGCATCAAAAGTGCGATAAGGAATCTCTTGGGCTATGTCATTGTTCATGCAAGTAGTAACCGCAGAAACCACCTCGCTATATAAACCAGCAAAAACCTTCACCTTAGATGTTTCGCAACATGCTTTAACTAAGCCCCTTTTGTTTTTTGTCGCCAATACGATGGAATCTTTTACTGTCAAAGCTAAAGAGTAGCGATAGAAATCACCATTGGCCAGCCCATATAGATTTCCAACTTTAAGGATCTCTTCCCAATTATCATGATGTTGGCTTGCCTCATAACTTAGAGCATGCTCTATTTCCTTCATGTATTTAGTTGAAATAGATGCCAGATAAGGAGCTACGACAACACATGGCTGGTCAAGACGTTGCGAAGCCAACAGATTCATCGCTTCCAACTGCGAAGAGAAGAACGACAAAAAGACCTCATTGTCTTCTATCGCCTTTTCCATTCTTGAAATTAAGGACTTCTGCACATCCAATATCGACACCACATGACTTCCATCCAGAGTGTCATAATTTACATTGTCAGGCAGATTCTCTCCGGGAACTTCATCAAGTTTTCCTAATGCGGACTCTAAACTGAATGTATATGGATCATCCCAAGAGGTGAAATCCAAAGATTTAACGAAAATGCGTTGCTGATAAATCGCGGTAGCCCATAAGGCCAGCAATTCCTTGTAATTGTCTTTTACTACTGATGCGATAAAATCGCGTTACGTTATACATTATCAAATAGAGAGAGTT
>CAVJNH010000011.1:0-45509 GCA_963651005.1 Oscillibacter sp. MSJ-31 | reverse complement strand
TCGAGAACGTTCCCATGATAAGGTCTACTTCGTCGGTCAGTCCGAAATGGTCGCAAACACCGCGGCCATGGTCTCCGAAGACACCGATTCCGTGAGCCTCATCCACCATGATGGAGCAGTTGTACTTGTGTTTCAGAGCTACAATCTCCGGGAGCTTGGCCAAATCGCCCTCCATGGAGAAAACGCCGTCTACGACAATCAGTTTGACTGCATCGTAGGGCAGATTCTGGAGCACGCGTTCCAAGTCAGCCATATCGTTGTGCTTGTAGTGGAGCTGGCGCGCGAACGACAGACGACGCCCATCGACAATGCTGGCATGGTCGCGGTCGTCACAGATGATATAGTCGTTCTTGCCGACCACCATGGCCAACACACCTTGGTTCACACTGAAACCAGTGGACAGACAGAGACAGTCGTCCTTGTGGACAAACTGGGAGATTTCCTTCTCCAGTCTGACGTGCAAATCCAGTGTTCCGTTAAGGAAGCGACTTCCGGCGCACCCCGACCCATACTGGTCGAGTGCGGCTTTCGCAGCATCGATGATGCGCTGGTCACCCGTCAGTCCCGTGTAGGCATTGGAGCCGAACATCAGCACTTTGTGTCCGCCCATTTCCACTTCTGTGCCCTGCTTTCCTGTGATTTCACGGAAATAGGGATACACGCCAGCCTCCATGAATTTCTGTGGCTCGCGGTAGTTCTTGTATCTTTCTTGTAATTGTCCCATGCGAATAATCGTATCCAGCAAATGCTGTCTTTGTTCGTTTTCAGCCTGCAAAGTTACACAAAAATTATCAAAACGTGCAAAAAAAGGAATATTATTCGTTTCGGAGGCGTATTTTTGTGGGTTTTCACGTCGTTTGTGAGCAATAATTTGTACTTTTGCAAGGTATGAACGAAAAGAAACGCATTACATTCATCGTCAATCCTATCTCCGGTACCCGTGGCAAGGAGGCCATTCCGGAGATGATCGCCGGCGAGATAGACCGGCAACGCTTTGAAGTGGAGATTCGTCAGACAGAATATGCCGGGCAGGCGGCCTCCATAGCCCGTGAATGTGCCGTCAACGGTGCAGACATTGTGGTGGCCGTGGGGGGCGACGGAACCGTCAATGAGGTGGCCCGTTCGCTCACGCACACCAAGACCGCCTTGGGCATCGTTCCCTGTGGATCCGGCAACGGGCTTGCACGCCACCTCTGCCTGCCGCTCAGTCCGCGCAAGGCGTTGGGAGTCATCAACAAGGCCGTTGTCGAGCAGTTCGACTACGGTGTGGTCAACGGCCTGCCGTTCTTTTGCACCTGTGGCATGGGGTTCGATGCTTTCATCTCCCTAAAATTCGCCATGGCCGGCAAACGCGGGCCGCTCACCTATATTGAGAATGTGCTAAAGGAGGGGCTGAAATACAAACCGGAGACTTACGAGGTGACGGACAGTACGGGGGCCCACCGATACAAGGCCTTCCTCATTGCCTGTGCCAATGCGTCGCAGTATGGCAACAATGCCTATATCGCACCCAATGCCACCATGAAGGACGGCCTCATGGACGTGATTATCATGGAACCCTTCACGACACTGGAAGCCCCGCAAATCAGTATCGACCTGATGAACAAGACACTGGCCGGCAATTCGAAAATCAAAACATTCCGGACACAAGCCATCCATATCCGCCGCAGCCAGCCTGGAGCGATCCATTTCGACGGCGACCCCATTATGACGGGAGCGGATGTGGATGTACATATCGAGGCGGGCGGAATCCGTATCGTCACCAATCCCAATGCGACGGAAGATCCTTGCCAGCCCAATCCGTTCCTCAATGCCTTCAGCGACCTGTTCAACAATATAAATAATGTACGCGAGGACATTGGGAAGAGTGGACGACGCATCCAGGCCATGAACAAACTGATGCTGCGCAAACTTTCCAAACTCTGACCGATTCCCATGCAGATTGTACTGACCATCATCATCCTTTCCGCGGCTGTGGCCTACGTTGCCTGGCGCATTTTCCGGGTGCTGTCCGGTGCAGATGACCCCTGCAAGGGCTGCAATGGATGCACATTGAAGAAAAAAAGTGATGAAAAATTTGGTTGTTCGAAAAAATAGCATTACCTTTGCACTCGCTTTGCATCAAAGGTGCCTTGGATGAGTGGCTTAGTCACCGGTCTGCAAAACCGTCTACGGCGGTTCGAATCCGCCAGGCACCTCAAGGAATCCGCGACAGGAGCGTATGTGCTCCGTCGCGGATTTGTCGAATAAGACACGTAACAGGATAATATTTTTCACATGGAAGGTTTGGACGATTTGAGAGATTTGAGGCGAAAACGGGTAGCGGTCGCTGCCTATTATTTCGTGCCGGGAATGGTGTTTGCCAGTTGGGCAAGCCGCATCCCGGACGTGAAGCATCTGCTGCATCTGGGTAATGGACAGTTGGGTTCCGTGCTCTTTGCCATCCCTATCGGACAGGTCTTGATGATGACGTTCTCCGGCATCTTGGTGAGCAAGTTTGGCAGCAAGAAGATGCTGGTACTCTCGGAAGTGCTTTATGCGTTCTCCCTGTTCTGTATCGGGTGCTGTACGACCGTGTTTCATCTCATCTTGGGGCTGGTGGCACTGGGCATGATGGCGAATCTGATGAACATCGCCACGAACACGCAGGCGTGTCTGGTGGAGAAACTCTATGGACGCAATATCATGTCGTCGTTCCACGGACTGTGGAGCCTGGGCGGCTTTTCCGGCGGTATTGTCGGGGCAGTGTTTGCCAATACCGGCCTTCCCATTAAGGTGCATTTTGGAAGTATTCTGGCGGTGGGTCTTATCGTTGTTGCATTGGGTTTCCGCTATCTGGTCAACGACGAGACCGCGCAGGCGGAGGAAGAGGACGTTCCGAAGTTTTCCTTCCGGACCATCGATCCGGTGCTGTTTCTCCTTGGACTGATGGGATTTGCCGGTATGTTCTGTGAGGGAACGGTCTACGATTGGAGTGGGGTGTATTTCTCTTCAGTTGTAAGACCTGACGAGGTGTTCGTCCGTGCCGGTTATGTGGCTGGCATGGGGGCAATGACCCTGGGGCGCTTCATGGCCGACGGTTTCGTGACGAAATACGGGCCGTCGAGGGTGTTGAAAGTATGCGGTGGCCTGATTGTCGTAGGCTTATGGCTGGCAGCAGCCTTGCCCTATCTTATCCCGGCCACCTTGGGCTTCCTGCTCGTCGGGTTCGGAATTTCATCGTCCGTGCCCATCTGCTACAGCATTGCCGGTAAATTGGGCACGATGAAAGCCAGCATCGCCATCACCATCGTGTCAAGCATCAGCTTCTTCGGTTTTCTGGTCGGCCCTCCTGTCATCGGCTGGCTCTCGGAGGCCACCAATCTGCGCATTGCCATCAGTATCGCGGCTTGCCTGGGACTGATGATTGCCTATTTGGCCGTGAAGGTAAGCAAAAGGATTCGTTGACCGTTTCTATGCAGAGACCCTTATGGTTCTGTATAGAAACGGATGAGTCGTGACAGGGCTTCCTGACAGACGGGACAGAAGTCCGGATGCGCATTGGTGCGCATCCGGCAGTCGGCCTGGCCGCGCCAAACGCCATGGGAGAGATAACCGCCACCTTCTATCAGCGAAGCACGCCCCTGATCTATCAGCGTCTGCCATTTGGCAGGGTAGGTGTTATGGGTGGTGAGATTGGGTTCCCACGGTTCGGTGTCGGCAAAATACATGGGGTCGTCGTCACCGTAGGGATATTCGTCGCCCAGTCCTCCGAAAGAATGGCCGAACTCATGCACCACGACGGGCAGGAACTGGTCTCCACGAGTATAACTGAGGTTGTAGGAGTTGTAGATTCCACCGCCGCCATAGTGGGCGGTATTGGCCAAAATGATGATGTGCTCATAGGGCGTGCCGGACAGCAGGTCATGGAGTCGCTTGAGGTGCGGGGTCGTGAGGTAACGGGTGGAATAGAAGGTGTCGAAATGGCTGTCAAGGGCGGTGTCCAGCCAGATGTTCTTGCCCGGTTGGCTCACATCGGTATCGTTGGACGGTGACTGGACTGCGACAATGTTGAAACGGTTCTGGAACTGACGGAAAGGTTCATGGCGAAACAAGGCTTCTATTGCGGCACGACAGTCGGAAATGTATTGTTCCATCTGTGTTTCGGTGTAACCCTCTGCCACAAAGGCGATATGGATGCACTGTGTGGTGTCGGCAGCCTGGTGGATCGTCGTATAGGAAGCCTGCCGTTTCTGGCGACGGATGAGGATGTCGGACGGTTCAACACGATGGGTCATCGTGGTCATTACACGGGCGTGGCTGTCGCGCAGGCTGACGGTAATATCGACCGCCTGACGGGGAAAAGGCACAAGAAAAACATTCTCGAACGAGCGGCTGAGATGGTGGGATTCAGCCGTGGAGAGCCATTCTTGAAAGAGTGTCGAGAAGGACTGACGGTAGATGACGGTGCCCGTGGCGGCATCCTTCATCGTGATGTCGCCGTTCCCTTCAAGAGGCAATTGGGCGAGATGATGACGACGGCCATACCAGCGATGACTCTTGCTGAGCTGGTCAAGATAGATTTGCTGACTTTTGCGGTTTCCGGCAAAGATGTAGTCAATCCGGAGCGTACTGTCGGTAAAATACTGTTGAAAGTCCTGTGCCTGCAGGCCAAGGGCGGCGATGAACAGGCTAAGCAATAGGAAAAAGCGTTTCATAGGATGTCGTTGATGAGTTGTTGGATATAGGGACGTGGCCAGTCATGGAGGTGCATGCGCTGTTGCCCGTACTGCATCAGGTCAAGGTCGAGGGTCACCCTGCCGACACTGCGGTGACAACGCTGTTCAGCCGCTTTGAGCAGGGAAAGGAGCGCATCGGGCGACAAGTCCGTAGTACCGGTGACGAGGCGGTTCATGTACATCAGCCCAGACCCTTTGACATCTGCCGTCCATAGCGTATGGCTGTATTTCGCATCGGACAGCAGGGTTGAAAGCCATTGAGCAGCCCATTGGAGATGGGTGGCCTGGATATGGTTGGAGCTGATTGAAATGATTACGGTCGTCATGGGTTATTTCTTTTCTTTTATGATGCCATGGCGATAGGCATAGAGGAGTTGGCGAAGGTCGTCGATTTGTGCGCGGAGTTCTTCCCCTTTGTCTGTGTCAGCCACGTGCATACGATGGGCGGAAAGCTCGACGAGTTGTGTCGTTGACTTGATGTCGGTGCCCTTGCGGATGGCGTCAGATGCACTCGTGAAAGGTTCATGCTGAACCAACTGAAAACCACGTGAATGGTAGACAAGCGTGTAGCCGGCAATGCCTGTTTCGTGGTGGTAGGCTTCCGAGAATCCACCGTCGATGACCATCAGTTTTCCGTTGGCCTTGATGGGGTTCTCTCCCTTTGAGGCATGTACGGGAACATGGCCGTTGATAATATGACGGTTGGGACCGTTTACGTGGAATGCGTCAAGGATGCGGTCGCAAACCTCTTCCGAGTCGCGCAGTTGGAAATAATGGCCTTTCTCCTCCTTGTACGTCTCCCGGTCGGTAAGGAAATAGCGTTCAAAGGTGGCCATTTTAGACTTGTCGAACAAGGGGGAGTCCTTTCCACACCAGAGATAGAGGAAATAGTCAATGGCATATTGGCGGCGCTTGGCTTCGGTATCGCTGTTAAAAGCGGAACGTACCATCATGCCAATTTGGGACATCAGTTCCATGCCGCTATAACTCTCCCCGGGATAGAGCGTCACATTCTTCAACGTGCCGTCGGCATTGAGCGGACAGGATGCGTGGAACAGCAGGTTGTGGTTGCTTACATTATACATACACCCGTGGGAAAGCAACATCCTCACGTGTTTATGGAGTTTCTCGCTGACCCGGAAAGAATGGTGGAGCTTCTTCATCAGTTGAGCCTCTTCTGCAGTCAGCTCGTATATGGGCTGGCAACCGGCCGACGGAACGATTGTCGGGAAATGGCAGTCGGTCATGGCGTATGTCTTGCCGTCGATGGTGCAGGTGGCGGCGGCATAGTCGACGGTTTCGAGCATACAGCGGTTCTGCATGCTCCATTCGGGGCGACGCTTGAAGACCGTGGCTTCGACCTTGAACTGGATGATGGTGATGGCTTTGTGCATCAGTGCCGTGAGGTGCATGGTCTTCTCGTCCAGATGGGAGCCCTTGAGCAGTATGGGCAAGAATGCGGTACAGGGGTCGTCGCCGTAGGTCTCCATGGCAAAGGTGGCCAACGGCACCAGATTGATACCATAACCCTCTTCGAGGGTAGCCAGATTGGCGTAGCGCAGGGAGAGACGAAGCACATTGCAGATACAGGCATCGTTGCCGGCTGCCGCTCCCATCCACAGAATGTCGTGGTTGCCCCACTGGATGTCCCACGAGTGATAATGGCGCATGGTGTCGAGAATGATGTGGGCACCGGAACCGCGGTCGAAGATGTCGCCGAGGATGTGGAGCTGGTCTATGGCCAACCGCTGGATGACGTGGCAGAGTGCGATGATGAAATCGTCAGCCCGGCCAGTGGAAATAATGGTGTCGACAATGACGTTGACGTAGGCGGCTTTGTCCGTATCGTCTGTCCGTTCGTGGAGCAGCTCCTCAATGATGTAGGAGAAATCTTCCGGCAGCGATTTCCTGACCTTTGAACGTGTGTATTTGCTGCTGACATCGCGGCAGACGGCCACCAAACGGTGGATGGTGATGTGATACCAGTCCTCAAGGTCAGATTCCGCAGCCTTGATGAGTTCCAGTTTCTGTTCCGGATAATAGATGAGCGTGCACAGCTCGCGCTGCTCTTTGTCGCGGATGTCACCGTCAAAGAGTTCGCCGACCTTGCGCTTGATGTTCCCGGACGCATTCTTCAGTACGTGCTGGAAAGCCTCGCTCTCGCCGTGAAGGTCTGCCAGAAAATGTTCGGTGCCTTTGGGCAGATTGAGTATGGCTTCGAGATTGATGATTTCCGAAGAGGCGGCGGCTATGGTAGGAAAGGTGTGGGACAGCAGTTGCAGATAGTGCATGTCGCGGTTGGGCGTAACGGCTTCTTTAATCATATCTTCAGATGGTTTTTGAGTTGTCGTTTTATGTTTCGGGCTATGCGGTCGTTGAGTGGGGGCACTGGCATGAAACCTTCGTCAAATCCAGTCTCTTCCTGCATGACCTGCATCAGTCGCCGGGCGGTCTTCAACAGATGGATTTCTGCCAAACGCTCAGACAACTGTTCTTCATTGCAACCATGTTCCCGCAACTCTTTGTCCAATTCGCAGAGATGGCTGATGGATAGTTGTTTATGGACTACAAGGTGATGAAGGAAACGGAAGGACTCCACCAAACGTTGATTTTCGCTGGCAAAGCTCATGCCGATGGTTTCTTCTATGCCTTTCGATGGTTTGTAGTGGTCAGGAAAGAAGGGGCGGGACTGCTTCATGTCGACAAAAGGAACGTCACATTGCAGGATACGGACACCGCGCTCCACGACAGATGCTATCTGTTCCTGCCGAGCGAAACAGAGCATCTGTCGCCATGCTTCTCCGTCGAGACGGGCAATGGAGTAGTGGTCTGGCAAACGAAGCCAGCGTATGTCGCGGGTGATGCCGGCCTTGATGGCCAGACGGAGTGTGGAGAGGGTGTCCTGCGTCATCAGTGCCATCGTGTTGCTGTCCATGATGCGGCGATACAGCATGGACAGTTGGCGGACGGCATCTTCTGGCGTGATAGAATTGGTGATGAGTGGGTTGCGCACTACGACAGTGCGACTATTCCATCCCAAACGGCGTATACATTCCTCTTCCATAGACCCCTCGACAACGACGGCATAGGCTTGGCTGATGATGCGATGCTGGAACAGCACGCGCTTGGGGAGTGTCTCCTTCCAGAAATGCTGCTTGAAGAACCAAGGCTCCAGTTGTCCGTGTGGAGACACCACCAGGCGCGTGCTGCGTTTGCGGATTCTGGCATACACCCGGGCGGCCGATGTGCGCCAACAGCCATGGATGTGCAGGATGTCAATATCTGCCAGTTGAAGGGTCTTGACGGCCTCCTGGTAGTCGGAAGCAAAGAACACGGTGGTCTCATGGAAGGACACCCTCGCAAGCATGGCCATGTATTGAGCGGTCATGCTGTCGGTCTTGTCGAAATAGTGGAGGATGTTCATGATACACTGCTTTTTTTATTTGCGGATAAAGTCAAAACGGTCTGCGCGCCAATGACACCAGAAAAACCACAGGTTCTGCCAGACGGTACGGACTTCCAACCATGGGGCTTTCCACCAGGCGATGTGCTCATCGAACTGTCGACAGGCAGAAAGGAAGATAGCCAACCGTTGCATCAGCGTCAACACAAGGGCGAGGACGGCTGCTGCTGTTACCGTCGTGTTTTCAGCCAAGACACTCCATACGAGTGCTGCCACAGGAAGCAGCCATCCCAGATGGAGCATCCATTGGTCCATATTGAAGAGCAATCGGTTCCAGCAACCACGTTCCATCTGTTTCCGGCTTTCCAGATAGTAGAGGTGCTCGTAGAGCCAGGTCTTTGATGACGGACACTGTTGGCGTAACGTTGCCCGGACATCATAGACAAAGGCTGTACGGCCGCGTTGGGCCATTTCGTTGATGATAAAGTCATATTCCCCCCGCAGATACAGCAAGTTGCGAAGAAATCCGTTCTGCTTGATGAATACATCTTTGCGGAACATCAAATTGGCCCCGACATTGCGGTAGGCTGTGCCACGCAGCATGCGCCGCAACTGGTAGCAGAGGGTGTTGAGGCGATCATAGCGCCAGTAGGATGGCGCGTCGGACGTATAGCCCGTATAGCCCATGACCATATCATGGCTTTCGTCAGCATACGCACTCATGGTAGCCAGCCAGTCGGTACTGGTCGGGAAGCAGTCCGCGTCGGTTGTCAATATCCATTCTCCCTTTGAGGCTTTGATGCCTAAGGTAAGGGCCAATTTCCTACGGCTGATATAATGGCTCGACTCGGGAATGAAGGTGGTATACAGGCGCGGATATTGAGCCTTGAAACGTGTCAATACATCTTGTGTATCGTCGGTAGACGACTCGTCAACGACAATGACTTCCCAATCTCCATCATAGTGCTGCTCCAAAAGCAAGGGCAACTGTTCTTTCAGCTCATAGGCGTTGTCGTGAACGGTCATGACAATGGAAATGGACGGAGCCGCCGACTGCGTGGGGGCATCGGCATCCTTCTCAGCCCCCTCGCCCTCACCGTCAACCAGTTTGCGACGAGGCCGTCTTGCCATACTGCTGAACCAAGGGGAAATGGCTGCCATCAGAATCAACAGGACTGAAACAACAATGGAGAAAGTGTCGAATGTAATTGACATGATTTGCTGGTTACTAATACTTTATAACAACGTTAAAATTCTTCGCTCGTGTAGCCTTTTGGCAACGGACGACAGTTGTACTGCGAGGCCATAATCTCGCCGTATGCACCTGCCGAACGGATGGCAATAAAATCGCCACGGTGACATTTGTTCAAGTCCACCTGTTTGGCGAACACGTCGCTGGATTCACAAATCGGCCCCACCACGTCGTAGGTCTCTGCCGGCTCGTCGCTGGAGAGGTTTTCTATCTTGTGATAGGCTTGATAGAGGGCCGGACGGATCAGATCAGTCATACCGGCATCGATAATGGCAAACTGTTTGGCAGTGCCTTGCTTTACATACAGTGTACGCGCGATGAGAGTGCCGCCGGGAGCAACGACAGCACGCCCCAACTCAAAGTGAAGCGTCTGGCCAGGACGCAACCGCAACTTCTTGGCGTAGACATTGAAATACGCCTGAAAATCGGCCATCGGTACGCGGTTGGGATGATGGTAGTCAATGCCGAGTCCGCCTCCGACGTTGATGTTCTCCATCTGGATATGATGCCGTTCTGCCAAGTCCTGCAGTTCGTTGATTCTGTTGCAGAGCGCCTCGAAATCACCCATGTCGAGAATCTGGCTGCCGATGTGGAAATGGAGGCCGACAAACTTCACGTTGGCCATCTTCGAGGCTTCCTCAATACAGCAGAGCATGTCGTCCATGGCAATGCCGAACTTGTTTTCCGCCAATCCCGTAGTGATGTTGGCGTGGGTGTGTGCACCTACGTTGGGATTGATGCGCAAGGCAATCCGGGCCGTCTTTCCCTTGGCTGCGGCAAGCGCGTTGATGACCTCCAGTTCAGCCATACTTTCCACGTTGAAAGCGAAGATTCCGACATCCAGACCGAGGTTGATTTCCCAATCGCTCTTGCCGACACCGGCATAAACAATCTTCGAGGCCGGAAAGCCCGCCTTGACAGCGGCTTCTATCTCGCCGCCGCTCACGCAGTCGGCACCCAGTCCGGCCTCCCGGATAATCCGGAGCAGACGGGGATTGGCATTGGCCTTCACGGCGTAATGTACGCAGAAGGCTTCATGGCGCACGGTTTCCCGCCGGATGGCCTGCAAAGTCTGTCGCAGCAGCTCCGTGTCGTAATAGTAGAACGGCGTTCGGAGCTGCTGAAACCGGTCTGTGGGAAATTGTCCTTTTGTCATTGTGTTGTGTTGGCTGTGTTGTTTTATTTGTTGAACAGGGTGTCGCTCAGACTCTGGAGCGCACGCTTCTTGTCTTCCTCGCGGATGAGGAACGAGATGTTGTAGTTTGAACCGCCGTAGCTGACCATGCGCACAGGAATGTTCTTCATGGCTTCGAGGGTCAGGGTTTCAAAGCCGATGTTGGACCAGTCGAGGTCGCCCACCACACAGATGATGCACATATTGGTGTCTACGGTCACGGTGCCGTACTTCTTCAGTTCGTCGACGATTTCTCCGAGGTGCGCCGAACTGTCAATGGACATGGAAACGCCGACTTCCGAGGTGCAGACCATGTCAATGGGGGTCTGGTAGCTCTCGAAAATCTCAAAGACCTTGCGGAGAAAACCGGTGGCAAGCAGCATGCGGCTGGACTTGATCTTGATGGCGATGATGTTGTCCTTGGCAGCCACCGCCTTAATCTTTCCGTATTCGGTGTGGTTGGAGATGGTCGTGCCTTCGGCCTCCGGATCCATCGTGTTGAGCAACCGCACAGGGATTCCCGCGTATTTGGCAGGCTGCACACAGGTGGGGTGGAGAATCTTCGCACCGAAATAGGCCAGTTCTGCCGCCTCCTCGAAATGGAGATGGTGGACGGGCTGGGTCTTGTCCACCACGCGCGGGTCATTGTTGTGCATACCGTCAATGTCAGTCCAAATCTGGATTTCCTCGGCGTTGATGGCCGCACCGATGAGCGATGCCGTATAGTCGGAACCGCCGCGCTGAAGGTTGTCCACTTCACCGTAAGCATTGCGGCAGATGAAGCCCTGGGTAATGTACACCTGATTTCCTTCGTTCTTCTCCATGATGGCGGCGAGCTTCTCGCGGATGTAACTGGGGTCCGGCTCGGAGTTCTTGTCAGTACGCATGAAGTCGAGCGCATTGAGCAGCACGGCCTTGATGCCCAGTTCTTTCATGTAGTTGACCACCATGTTGGTAGACATCATTTCGCCCTGGGCGACAATGCTTTTCTCCTCGAACGAGGTGAAGAGTTCCTTGGTGAACGAGCGCAGATAGTTCATTTCCGAAATGATGAATTCGCGGGTGGCCTGTTTCATCCCGTCGGTGGTATAGAGTTCCTCCACGTGCTTCATGTATTTCTTTTCCAGCATGTTGATGACCTCGTTGGCTCCTTCCGGATTTTTCTTGTAGAGATAGTCGGAGATTTCCACCAAAGCGTTCGTCGTGCCAGACATCGCCGAGAGGACGACGAATACGGGTTGGCCGGACTTGGTGACCAGATTGACAACTTCCTTCATGCGGCTGGGCGAACCCACGGACGTGCCGCCAAATTTCATTACTTTCATGACTGTATCTTTTTTTGTTCTTTGTTCTTTTGGTTGATGGTCTGCGTTTTTATACGGACAGGTCTTCGCGCACTTCGTAACCGCTGTTGTAGGTGGTTTCGACCTCCTCGGCGTCTGTGGAATCCTCCGCATCCGTCATCATTTTGTTGCAATCGTCGGTAACAGATTCGAGGCTCTGATTGTTGCAGCAGTAGACGATGCCCGGGAAATCCTTCAGCAGCGCGAGGTTATGAGTGGTCATTACCACAGACGTTCCCGTCTGCGTGACAGTTTTCAGCAGCCGGACGATGTTCCTGGCCGTTTCGGGATCCAGGTTTCCGGTAGGCTCGTCTGCAATGATGACCTTCGGCTTGTTGAGGATGGCGCGCGCAATGGCGATGCGCTGTTGCTCTCCGCCGGAGAGCTCGTGGGGCATACGGTCGGCCTTGCCTGCCATTTCCACGTCTTCCAGTACGGCATTGATGCGATCCTCTATTTCCTTCTTGTCCTTCCATCCCGTGGCCTTGAGCACGAATTGGAGGTTGTCGTGGACATTACGGTCGCTCAGGAGCTGGAAGTCCTGGAAGATGATGCCCATCTGGCGGCGCAGGGCCGGCACGTCGCGGCGTTTCAGCCGACGGATGTCGTGGCCGAACACGGTGGCACAGTCTGCCGCATCGAGGTCAAGCTCGAAATAGAGGGTTTTGAGCAGGGTGCTCTTGCCGGAACCGACGCGCCCGGTGATGTAGATGAATTCGCCCTCGTCCACGTGGAAGTCCACATGGTCGAGGACTACGGCTCCGTCGTCTTGTCGGATGGTGGCATTTTTGTAATCTATCAGCATATCTGGTGAAACTTTACTGGTTACTATTTCATGGTTCCCATGGCCTTTGCCTCGCGCCGGGCTTTGTCCCAGTTGGGGTCGTGCCGCTGTTGCAGCTCTGCGGCCACGTCCTCGATGCGGAGACCTTTGGCGGTAAGCAGCACGAGGAGATGGTAGAGCAGGTCGGAAGCCTCGTAGCGCAGGTGCTCGTCGGTGCCGTTTGTGGCTTCGATGACGGTTTCGAGTGCCTCTTCGCCCACTTTCTGTGCAATCTTGTTGATGCCTTTGTTGAACAGGCTTGTCGTATAGGAGCCTTCGGGCATTTCGGCCTTGCGCTTGTCGATGAAGTCCTGCAGCTCGGAGAGGAACAGCACGGGGTTGGCCTCATTCGTCTCTCCCCAGCAAGTGTCCGTGCCCGTGTGGCAGGTCGGCCCGACGGGGTTTACCCGGACGAGCAGCGTGTCGTTGTCGCAGTCGTTCTTGATGCTGACGAGATTCAGGTAGTGGCCGGAGGTTTCGCCTTTGGTCCACAGGGTCTGACGGCTGCGGCTCCAGAAGGTGACGTGTCCCGTTTCCACGGTCTTCCTGTAGGCCGCCTCGTTCATGAAACCGAGCATGAGCACGTTTTTCGTCGTTGCGTCCTGGATGACGGCAGGTACGAGGCCGTCCATCTTTTCAAAATCTATCTTCATAATCTTACTTTGATGCCTTGTTGGTGTAGATACTGTTTGAGGGTCGGAATGGCGATTTCGCCGAAGTGGAACACGCTGGCGGCAAGCGCCGCGTCGGAATGTCCGTTGGCGAAGGTGTCGCGGAAGTGTTCCATAGTGCCCGCACCGCCGCTGGCGATGACGGGGATGGACAGGGTGTCGGTGAGCCGGCGCAGGGCTTCATCGGCAAATCCCGTCTTCACGCCGTCGTGATCCATGCTGGTGAAGAGGATTTCGCCGGCACCGCGCTCCTGGGCTTCATGTGCCCAGTCGAAGAGGGAGCGTTCGGTGCGCTCGCGTCCGCCTTTCAGATAGCAGTGCCACCCGTCGGCATCGTTGCGCGCGTCGATGGCACACACACAGACCTGTGAGCCAAAGCGGTCGGCAATCTCCTCAATGAGTGCCGGACGGCGCAGTGCCGCACTGTTGATGCTCACCTTGTCTGCACCGGCGTAGAGGAGGCGTTCCACGTCGGCCAGCTCGTTGATGCCTCCGCCGACGGTGAAGGGGATGTTGATTTCCCGCGCCACCCGTGTCACCATGTCCGAGAACGTCTTGCGCTCCTCGAACGATGCGGTGATGTCGAGGAAGACCAGTTCGTCGGCTCCCTGACGGCTGTATGCTTTCGCCAGTTCGACGGGGTCGCCGGCGGCCCGGAGGTTGACGAAATTCGTCCCCTTCACGGTCTGCCCGTCTTTCACGTCGAGGCAAGGTATGATGCGTTTGGCAAGTCCCATTTCGTATGTACTGTTTTTTTATGGTTGTCCTTTCGTGGCCTTTTTGCCGGCGTGTTGCCGGTAGTCCGCGAGTTCTTTCATGTCGATGCGCCCCTCGTAGATGGCTTTCCCGAACACTACGGCAGGGATTCCCGCCTCGTCGAGCGTCTTGATGTCGTCGAGCGAGGAGACTCCGCCGCTGGCGATGAGGTGCAGGTGGGGGTAGGCTTCCATAATCTGTCGGTAGAGGTCGGTGGCCGGCCCCTGCAGCGTTCCGTCTTTCGAGATTTCCGTGCAGAGCACGTGGCGCACGCCTGCGTCGATGTAGCGGCGGAGGAAGGGCAGCAGCGGTTCCGCCGAGTCTTCTTTCCAGCCGTTGATGCTGATATTGCCGTGGCGCACGTCGGCACCGAGGATAATGCGGTCTGAGCCGTATTTCTCCAACCACGCGATGAAGCGGTCGGGGTGGGTCACGGCCACGGAACCGACCGTCACCATGCTTGCTCCGTGCCGGAAAGCAGTCTCGATGTCGTCGTCGGTCTTGATGCCGCCGCCGAAATCGACGGTGAGCCGCGTCGTTCCGGTGATTTCCTGCAAGACCTTCTGGTTGACGATGTGGCGGGATTTTGCGCCGTCCAGGTCTACGACGTGGAGACGGCGGAAACCGAGTTTTTCAAATTCGGCAGCCACCTCGGCAGGACGGTCGCGGTAGACGGTCTTCCGGGTGTAGTCGCCTTTGGTCAACCGGACGCATTGTCCGTCGATGATGTCTATGGCAGGGATGAGTTCTATCATAAGGCCAGGAAGTTTTTCAGGATGGTTTCGCCCGTCGCCCCGCTCTTTTCGGGGTGGAACTGGCAGGCGTAGAAGTTGTCTTTGTGCAGGGCGGCAGAGTAGGGCAGGATGTAGTCGGCGACGGCGGCTGTCTGCGGACAGAGGGGCACATAGTAGCTGTGGACGAAATAGGCGTAGGCTCCTTCGCCGTTGCCTGTGCCGTCGAAGGTGGGCAGGCCGCGGAACAGGGCACACGGCGTTGCGCTGCCCGTGACCTCGGCAGAGGGCCGGGCTATCTGGTTCCACCCCATGCAAGGCACTTTGTCTTCGTGTCGCTGGGGGCGGAAGCGCTTCACCTCCGCGTCGAAGATGCCGATGCAGTCCACATCTCCCTCTTCCGAGTGGCGGCAGAGCAGTTGCTGTCCGACGCAGATGCCGAGCACGGGCTGGCGGAGCGACCGGATGACTTCGTCGAGGCGGCGCGCCTTGAGATATTCCATTGCGCCGCGGGCCTCTCCCTGTCCCGGAAAGAGGATGCGGTCGGCGCGCTGCAACTCCTCGGCGCAGTCGGTCAGCAGGGGTTCGATGCCCAGCCGCCGCAGTGCGTTGACCACGGAGAAGATGTTTCCTGCGTTGTATTTTACGATGGCTACCTGCATGGTTACGAGAAGATGACGGTCTTGTTCTTGAAGGTCAGAATCTTGCGCTGGATGTGTTTCGACACGGCGTGCGAGAGCACGATCTTCTCCAGATCCTTGCCCTTGAGGACGAGGCTCTCCGGCGTGTCCTTGTGGGTGATGCGGGTCACGTCCTGCTCGATAATCGGGCCTGCGTCAAGCTCGGCGGTCACATAGTGGCTGGTGGCTCCGATGATCTTCACGCCGCGCTCCCACGCCTGGTGGTAGGGCTTCGCTCCGACGAAGGCCGGAAGAAACGAGTGGTGGATGTTGATGATGCGGTTGGGGTAGGTGGCAATCATGTCGTCGCTGATGATCTGCATGTAGCGGGCCAGCACGATGAAGGTGACCTTCTCCTTCTGCAGCAGTTCCATCTCGGCGGCCTCCACCTCGGCCTTGTTGGAGTGGTCTTTCTTGATGCTCCAGACGTGGTAGGGAATGCCGAACTGTTCGGCCACGTAGCGCAGGTCTTCATGGTTGGAGACGATGCAGGGAATGTCCACGTCCCATTCGCCGGCCTTCCACCGCGCCAGCAGGTCGTAGAGACAGTGGCTCATCTTCGACACGAAGATGGCCATGCGTGGCCGCTGGTCGGAGAAATACAGGTGGCTCTCCATCTGGTAACGCTGGGCGTAGAGCGTGTTGATGTACTCCAGTATCTTGTCGCGCGGGATGTTGAAGTCTTCCAGTTCCCATTCGATGCGCATGAAAAACATCCCGTCTTGCTTGTCGACGTACTGGTCGAGGTAGACGATGTTGCCCCGGTTGTCTGTGATGAAGCGGGTCACCTCCGAGATGATGCCCTGTTGGTCGGGGCAGTGGAGAAGCAGGATGGCTGTCGGTTTTTTCATTTCTCGTATAATGTGTTTGTATTTTTGCATAATTCCTTGCAAAGATACGGAATTTCGGCCACATTACCAAAGGTAATGGCGGAAAACTCTCTGGGCAGGGAAAAATAACTTTCCGCGCAGAGAAAATAAACTTTCTAGGCAGAGAAAAATTTTTCTCTCGGCAGAGAGAAAGAAAACGCCCTTATGCTTCCGGCTTGTCGGCGGTGCGGAGGATGATGCTGGTGGCTCCGAGGGTGAAGAGTGTGCCGTCCCCGATGCGCCGACGCTCGCGCGGGGCCAGTTCTTCGTTGTCCACGAAAGTGCCCGTGTTGCTGTTGTTGTCGCTGAGCGTGTACTGCAGTCCGCCGCGCTTGTTGCGGCTCACCGTGATGGTGCAGTGGTTGAGGTCCACGCTCGGGTCGACGGTCTCGAACGGCGTGTTGACGGGATTGCCTTTCTGGTAACGGCCAATCACGTTGTCGCCCATACGGAGGGGCAGTTCCTGCTTGAAGTGGAACACGTTCTCGATGACCACGATGGAGCCGCAGTCGGTCTCAAGGTTCGAAAACTGTGCGTTGGCCAGTTCGTTCTCCCTGCGCTGGGTCTCGCGCAGTTTCGACACGCCGATGCGGATGCCGAACTGCTTGCCGCAGTCTGGACACTGGAAGACCAGCGACTGGTCTGCCGCGTATTTCGTTTCGTCGAACGTGATGTAGGAATCACACTTGGGACAGCGGATGCGCTTCATACTTCTGCTTGCTTTTTGTACACCCAGGCATCGGCAAAATCAGCCTCATGGTGCAGACTGTTGCGCGCTCCGTAGGCTTCGCCCTCGGTGCGGAAATGGCCGTAGGTCACTCTCACCATCTTGTTGTGCACGTAGATTTCCGCGTCGTCAAAGCCCCGCTTCTTGAGTTTCTTCACGAGTTCCTCGGCGTTGGAACGCTTGACGCGACTGGCCAGGACGAGACAATAGTTCGCGCTCTTCTTCTCCGGGAGGACACGGGTGGAATCCGCCGCTGCAACGGCTGGCGTGGCCGACGGTTTTGCCGCCGCCACAGGACGGGCTGCCACAGGCTTGGCCGGCTGGTCTTTCGCCACGAGCTGGTAGACCCTGTGGTGCTCCAGAGCCATGATGGCCTGCGAACTGTAGTTGCCGTTGGCTATGGGCTTGCTCATCAAGAGGAAAAGGAGAACGGCTGCGGCCACGGCAGAGACGTTGCGGATCCACGAGAGCTTGATGCGGATGGTGCGCTCCTCGTCCTCGTCCATCACGTCGGTCAGGGTGGGATGGGGGAGCGGTGCGGCTTCGGTCTCGGTGGGGGCGGCACTTTTCTTTTCTGCAGGCAGGGCTTCTTCCTTCGTCGCCGGACTCAGGCTGAATGTGCTCAGTCCGTAGAGGTCGGGGGTCAGGATGCCGGACTCGCACGGCGCGAAAAGGTAGCCGCCGTCGTCGTTGCACGACAGGATGCCGATGCCGTCGAACGTGTAGCTGCCCTCGCGGATGATAGTCTCGCGAAGCTCCGCCACCTCGTTCTCAATGCGCTGGACGGCCTCCGGGTAGCTGATGTCGTAGGCTTCCACGTAGGACTGCGCCAGCAGCGAGTCGTTCATCTTGAGCTGTGGATTGAAACCGAGGGTGCGCATCGGGGGGACAAAGACCCCGTCCGCCTCGTCGAAATGGGCAGACACGTGGTAAGCGACGAAGCCCCCAAAGCCGGGAACCACGACGCAGTCGTTGTCGAGCAACAGTATTTCGAGGTGTTTCTTCAGTTCAATCACGAGTGCAAAATTACTTCTTTTTTGTGAGATTTACAAATAAAAAAAGATTTTATCGCCACACAAAAGCGAAAAAATTTTTGTATTCGGAGAATAATTGTTACTTTTGCACACAGAAAAAACAAACGGAACAGGGGCGGAAACAGGCCGCTGTCCACATATATAATAAATAAGAGGATTATGAACATAGCGATTGTAGGAACGGGCTACGTGGGACTGGTGTCGGGAACTTGTTTCGCCGACACGGGTGCCGACGTGACGTGTGTGGATGTCGATGCAGACAAGATAGAAAGGCTTCGCCGCGGCGAGATTCCCATCTATGAACCGGGGCTCGACGAACTGGTGAAGAAGAACGTGGCGGCAGGACGGTTGAAGTTCACGACCGACCTCGCGTCAGTGCTTGACGAGGTGCAGATTGTGTTCTCGGCTGTGGGGACTCCGCCCGACGAAGACGGATCGGCTGACCTGAAATATGTGTTGCAGGTGGCGCGCACCATCGGACAGCACCTCAACCATTACGTGGTGGTCGTCACCAAATCTACCGTGCCGGTGGGCACGGCGCGCAAAGTGCGCAAGGCCATCGAGGAGGAGCTGGCCAAGCGTCAGGTGGACATTCCCTTCGACGTGGCTTCGAACCCGGAGTTCCTCAAGGAGGGCAACGCCATCAAGGACTTCATGTCGCCCGACCGCGTCGTGGTGGGCGTGGAGAGCGAGAAGGCGAAAAAGGTGCTGACAAAGCTCTACAAGCCCTTCCTGATCAATAATTTCCGGGTGATTTTCATGGACATTCCGTCAGCGGAAATGACCAAATATGCAGCCAACGCCATGTTGGCCACGCGCATCTCGTTCATGAACGATGTCGCCAACCTCTGCGAACGCGTCGGGGCCGATGTCAACATGGTGCGCGCGGGAATCGGAGCGGACACGCGCATCGGACGCAAGTTCCTCTATGCCGGCTGCGGTTACGGCGGCAGTTGCTTCCCGAAAGACGTGAAGGCTCTCGTCAAGACAGCCGACCAGAACGGCTATTCCATGGAGGTGCTCAAGGCCGTGGAGCGGGTCAACGAACGGCAGAAGAGCGTCCTCTTCGAGAAGCTCCAGCGCGCCTTCGACGGAAAACCGCTCAAGGGAAAGACCGTGGCACTCTGGGGACTCTCGTTCAAGCCGGAAACGGACGATATGCGCGAGTCGACGGCATTGGTCATGATACGTCTGCTGCTCGATGCCGGGTGCAACGTCCAGGCATACGACCCTGTGGCCATGCCGGAATGTAAGCGGCGCATGGGCGACTGCGTGACCTATTGCCGGAATATGTACGACGCGGTGATTGATGCCGACGCGCTGCTGCTCCTGACGGAGTGGAAGGAGTTCCGCCTGCCCTCGTGGGGAGTCATCCGCAAGGCCATGCGGCGACCGCTGGTCATTGACGGCAGAAACATCTTCGACAGCGAGGAGCTTGACGAGAACGGATTTGAATATCATTGCATCGGAAAATAAAACCGTAACGCCATGACACTGATTATCGTACTGATGTTGGTTGCAGCGTATCTGCTGATTGCCACGGGGCATCTGACCGGGGTAAACAAGGCCGCCATTGCCATGTTCCTCGGAACGGCAGGGTGGGTGGTCTACGTCTGCTACGGTACGGACTTTGTCATGTTGCGGCACGCGACGGCCTATTTCGACTATCTGGACGGGCGTACGGCGGACAGCGAGACGGTCAAGTATTTCATCTGCGACAACGTATTCTTCAACTACGTGGGAAAGGCGGCGGCCATCGTGCTCTTCCTGCTGGCCACCATGTCCATCATCGAATTGCTCAACAACAACGGGTGCTTCGACTTCATCTCGGAATGGATACGCACGCGCAACTCCAAACGGCTGCTGTGGACGATTACGCTGGCCACTTTCGTCATTTCGGCAAACCTCGACAACCTCACGACGACCACCATGATGCTCGTCATCATGAACAATGTGCTGCAGAGCGGACGGCAGAGGATGCTCGTCGGATCGGCCATCGTGCTGGCGGCAACCTGCGGCGGCTGTTTCACCGTGATAGGCGACCCCGTCGGACTGATTCTCTGGGGAGACGGGATTGTGACGGCCAGCCGCTTCTCGGCCTATATGCTGTTGCCGGCACTGGTGGCCTGGATTGTCCCGACCATGCTCATCAACAGACAACTGCCGGACAGGCTGGACACGCAGTGGACAGCCGCACCTTACCGGGGCGACGACACTCGGCTGAACCGTTGGCAGCGGCTGGTCATGCTCTTCGTGGGCATCGGCGGCCTGTGGTTCATTCCCACCTTCCACAATATTACCAAATTGTCGCCGTTCCTCGGAGCACTGTGCGTGCTGAGCGTGCTGTGGGTGGTCAACGAGGCGTTCAACCGCCGCCTGATGCACGCGGACCAGATGGCGCAGCGCCGTGTACCGCGTGCCTTGCAGTATGGCTCCATCCAGCAGATGCTCTTCGTGATGGGCATCATGATGGGCATGGGAGTCATGTGGGAAACGGGCGTGTTGGGAGACATCGGAGAATGGCTGGCCGGCACGTTCCACAGCAACTGGCTGCTCGGAATAGGGGCTGGCGTGCTCAGTGCCGTGGTGGACTCGTTCACCGTGGGAGTTACCAACATCATGCTCTATCCCTTGGCGGAGAGCGGAGACATGGCGGTGAACGGGGCTTACTGGATGATTATGACGTTCTCCACTGCCGTGGGCGGATGCCTGCTGTGTGTCGGGTCTTTCAGCGGAGTGGCACTCATGAGGATGGAACACGTCCGTCAGGGGTGGTATCTGCGCTACATGACCGGAAAGGTCGCCGTAGGATGGCTGCTCGGACTGGCGGTGCTTTGGGCTGAACTCAATCTGATATAACATACACAAACTAAATACTATACAACTATGTCGAAAGTGAAAACCATTGGAATACTTACCTCGGGCGGCGACGCTCCGGGTATGAATGCAGCCATTCGTGCCGTCACACGCTCAGGCATCTGCAACGGGCTGAACGTGAAGGGAATCTATCGCGGCTATGACGGACTGATCAAGGGTGAGGTGAAGACCTTCACCACAGAGGACGTCAGCGGCATCATCACGCGTGGAGGCACCATCCTGAAAACGGCACGCTCCAAGGAATTCATGACCCCTGAAGGAATGCAGAAGGCATACGACACCTGCGTCAAGGAGGAAATCGATGCCCTCGTGGTCATCGGAGGAAACGGGTCGCTCACCGGTGCACGCAACTTCGCCATGGAATACGATTTTCCTGTGGTGGGACTGCCGGGAACCATTGACAACGACCTGTACGGAACGGACTCCACCATCGGGTACGACACGACCATGAACACCATCATGGAGTGTGTGGACCGCATCCGCGACACGGCAAACTCGCACGAGCGCATCTTCTTCATCGAAGTGATGGGGCGCGATGCGGGATTCCTGGCTCAGAACTCCGCCATTGCCTGCGGAGCCGAGGCAGCTATCATTCCCGAGGAATCTACAGATGTGGACCAGTTGGCACGCTTCATGGAACGGGGCATCCGCAAGTCCAAGAAATCGTGTATCGTCATCGTCTCGGAGAGTCCGAAATGTGGTGCGTACTACTATGCTGACCGCGTGAAGAAGGAGTTTCCGGAGTTTGACGTGCGCGTGTCCATCCTCGGCCACTTGCAGCGCGGCGGAAGTCCGTCGGCACACGACCGTATTCTGGCTTCGCGCACGGGTGTGGGAGCCATAAAGGCTTTGATGCAGGGACAGCGCAACGTTATGATAGGTGTGCGCAACAACGAGGTGGTCTTCGTTCCGTTCAGCGAGGCGATTCGCAGTGACAAGCCGTTGAACAGAGGTCTCATCAAGGTGCTCGACGAGTTGAGCATCTGATTGGTTTCTAATGTAATGTAAAATCCGAATAACGTTTTTACTCATGGAATTTAAGGATTTGGTACAGGTGCGCCGCTCCCACCGGAAGTTCACCGGACAGGAAATCGACGGCGACGATGTCAAGACGATACTGCGCGCAGGACTGATGTCTCCCACCTCCAAAGGGCAACGCGCGTGGCAGTTTGTCGTTGTCGACGACAAGACCGATTTGGAGAAGCTGGCCGACGCAAAGGATATGGGCGGCCAGTTCATCAAGGACGCGGCTTTGGCGATTGTGGTCTTGGGAGACCCCGTGCAGAACGACTGTTGGGTGGAAGACGGCTCGATAGCCGCCATTTCCATGCAGTATCAGGCAGAAGCATTGGGACTCGGCTCCTGCTGGGTGCAGATGAGGGGTAGGGGATTGTCTGACGGCACGAGCGCAGACACGGTCATCCAAGGGGTGCTCGGCATTCCGGAAAACCTCCATTGTTTGTGCATCCTGGCAGTCGGACACAAGGCCGACGAGCGCAAGCCGCAGAATGAAGACCGCCTCAAGTGGGAGAACGTCCACCTCAACAAGTTCTGACGCAGATGGTTTTCCTCCGTGCACAGCCATAAAAACGCTATGATAAACTACGATTTACAGAAAATACGAGCCATCATATTCGATTTGGACGGTGTCCTCTCCGCAGAAACCATCTCGCTCGGAGCAGATGGAACGCCGCTGCGCACCGTCAACATCAAAGACGGCTACGCCATCCAGTTGGCAATCAAGATGGGACTGCATGTCGCCATCATCTCCGGATGCCTCATAGAGTCCGTGCGCAAACGCTATGAAGGACTGGGAATGACCGACATCCATCTTGGCGCGTCGGTGAAGATTGAAGTGTACAAGGAGTTCAAACGGCGGTACGGACTGGCCGACGAAGAGGTTCTGTTCATGGGCGACGACATTCCCGATCTGGAGGTGCTGCGCTTGGTCGGATGTCCGGTCTGTCCCCGTGATGCCTGTCCGGAAGTGAAGTCCGAGTGTATTTACGTCAGCGACAAGAACGGAGGGTACGGGTGCGGAAGAGACGTTCTCGAACAAGTGCTGAAGGCGCAAGGCAAATGGCTGAAAAACGAAAAAGCCTTCGGATGGTAAAAAAAACGGAATGGAAATGGAATATGGTAAAAACGGGAAAGGATATGGAAGAAAACAGAAACAAAAGATACAAAATCATCCTTGCAAGCAATTCTCCACGACGGCGCGAACTGCTGAAAGGCATTGACGTGGATTTTGAAGTGCGCGTCATTTCCGGCATCGACGAGAGTTATCCGCAGACGCTCCCAGTAGAGCAGGTGGCTGGTTTCATCTCCAAAAAGAAAGCGGAAGCCTACCTGCCGACTTTGGCAGAAGACGAACTCCTCATCACGGCCGACACCGTTGTGATTGTGGGACAGGAAGTGTTGGGCAAACCGGCCGACGAACAGGAAGCCCGCGATATGTTGCGGAAATTGAGCGGAAAGACGCATCAGGTGACCACCGGAGTCTGTCTGGCCACACAACAGCAACGTAACGCATTTTCCGTTACGACTGACGTGACCTTTAAGGAACTCTCTGACGAAGAGATTGACTACTACGTCCGGAATTACCGCCCCTTTGACAAGGCAGGAGCCTATGGCATACAGGAGTGGATTGGCTATATAGGGGTCACGGCACTAAAGGGAAGCTACTTCAATGTGATGGGACTGCCGGTGCAGCGCATCTACAATGCACTGCAAAGTATGGGATTTTTCAGCGCAGTTCCTTGAATCTGCGCTAAACAAAGGCTAATATACCCCCCCCCCGTGCAAAAAAGTTTTAATGTATGTGTATAAATTACACGAAATATTGGGATTGTCGCATGAAACTCGTAACTTTGCAGCACACAACAAGTAATTTTAATCTATATTTATCATTTTCCTCGCGAGGGGGCTATCTGGGAAGACGCCTCCTCTTTTCTTTGTTGTCATGCAAGAATCTTAATCACAGTTATGATAAATAAGCTAAAACATTAAATACAATACAAAATGATCAAAGATTTCAATTTCTACGCTCCTACGCGCGTTGTATTCGGTAAGAATGCTGAACAACAAATCGGTTCGTTGGTCAATGCTTACGGCGGCGGTCGCAAGGTCTTGCTCCATTATGGTGGCGGTTCTGCCGAACGCTCCGGACTGCTTGGCGTGGTTCGCGCACAACTTCAGAATGCAGGAATTCCGTTTGTGGAACTTGGCGGTGTCGTTCCCAATCCACTGCTAAGCAAAGTCTACGAAGGCATCAACTTGTGCCGGAAAAATCAGGTCGGTTTCATCCTGGCTGTCGGCGGCGGCAGCGTGATCGACTCCGCCAAGGCGATTGCTTATGGTGTGGATTACGACGGCGATGTGTGGGATTTCTGGAGTGGCAAGGCCGTTCCGCAGACCTGCCTACCCATAGGCACGGTGCTCACGATTCCTGCAGCCGGAAGCGAAATGTCGTCCAGTTGCGTGATTACCAAAGACGAAGGTTTGTTGAAGCGCGGTGTCAACAGCAATCTGTGCCGTTGCAAGTTTGCGGTGATGAATCCAGAACGCACTTACACGCTGCCGGCTTACCAGACTGCTGCCGGCGGTACGGATATTATGATGCACACCATGGAGCGGTATTTCTCCAAGTATGAAGAAATGACACTGACCGACCATATTGCCGAAGCTCTGATGCGGACGGTGAAAGACACACTTCCTCTGGTGCTCAAGCATCCGGACAACTATCGGTATCGCGCGCAAATCATGTGGGCCGGATCACTGGCCCACAACGACCTCACGGAGTGCGGCACGGAAAAAGATTTCGGAACCCATCGCCTTGAGCATGAACTGAGTGCGCTGTTCAACGTCACCCACGGCGCCGGACTGGCTGCCCTGTGGCCGTCGTGGGCGCGCTACGTCATGGCGAAACACCAGAACCGTTTTGTTCAGTTCGCGGTCAATGTGATGGGGATTACACCGGATTTTTCCAATCTGCAAAGCACTGCGGAACAAGGCATTGAGGCCATGGAACGATTTTACCACGAAATCGGAATGCCCGTCAACATCCACGAACTGTTGGGACGCGACATCACGGACGAAGAGATTGAAGTGATGGTAGACAAGTGTTCGCGAGGCGGAACAATCACAGTCGGAGCTATGGAAGTGTTGGGACAGAAGGAGATGCGCGACATCTACCGCCTGGCCCGATAAGTCCGTAACTATTCTGCGATAGGTACATAAGTCCCCTACTCTATTAAAATTTATTAATATCCCGGCGGATATTTGCCGTATATTATGGAAATTCGTAACTTTGCTTTACAATAATCACTCCAGATGAAACTACGCAGTCAGACCTTTATCCTGCTCCTCATGATGACGCTGTCCGTCGCAGCGCAGAAGCACAGGCAGACATCGGACCGGAAAGAGAAAGTGTCGGCAGAGGAACTTGCGCGGCAAGACCGTCTCCACAGAATGACCATGGCCACACAGCGCATCATGGTGATTGACAGCGTGGTGGTCGACAAGAAAGATTTTCTGCAGCAGTACCGTCTCAACCCAGAAGAAGGCCGCATCGACTCCTATGACCATTTCTTCCATACGCAACAGCAGCCCGATGCCTATGTCTATCTCAATGCCCTCGGCAGTCTTTGCATCATGTCGCAGGAGGATGAAACCGGAAACCTCCAACTCTATGCCAGCGACAAGGAAGGCAACGAATGGACCAAGCCCCGGCTGTTGCAGGGCATCAACGATACGTTGCAGTTCAAGCGTGTCAACTACCCCTTCATGATGCCCGACGGTGTCACGCTCTACTTTGCCGCTGAAGGCGGTGACGGCCTCGGCGGATACGACCTCTACGTCACCACGTATGATTCGGAGGAAGACCGTTTTCTTGCTCCCGAGAACATCGGAACGCCCTTCAATTCGGAAGCCAATGACTACCTGTTGGTCATCAACGAATACGACCGCATCGGATGGTTTGCCACCGACCGTAGGCAGGAGGAGGGCAAGGTGTGCATCTACACCTTCGTGCCTGCTGAAGTCCGGCAGTCCTACGACCCGGAAGTCTATTCCGAGGAGCAGATTGCCCGTTTCGCACAGATTGCGGACATTTCGGAAACCTGGGAGAAACCTGCTGTCGACGAGGCTCTTGAGCGGTTGAAAAGGGTGAAGGAAAGGCGTGACAGTAAGGAAAATAACACCACATTCACTTTCGTCATCAACGACGACGTGGACTATCATCAGCTGGCCGATTTCAAGGCTGCCGGCAACGCACAACGCTATCAGCAACTGGTTCAGCTGCGCGCACAGCAGACCTCGCTTCAACAGTCTCTCGACCGGGCACGCGAACGCTACAGCGGAGCGGCTGGAGACGAGAAGCGCAGGATGGCTGACGAAATCGTGGCCGCCGAGCAACAGCAACACCAGTTGCGCACAGACATCCGCAAACTTGAGAAGCAAATCAGAAACGAGGAAATCAGAGTCCTCAAGAAAAACCCTTAGAAAAGGAGATTAGCCATGAAAAGAAAAATTCCCGAATCAGAACTGATTATCAACGGCGACGGGTCGTGTTTCCATCTGCATCTGCGTCCGGAACAGTTGGCCGATAAGGTCATTCTTGTGGGCGATCCCGGACGGGTAGATACCGTCGTTGCCCATTTTGACAAGAAAGAATGTGAAGTAAGCAACCGGGAGTTCCGTACCATTACCGGCTTCTGCAAAGGCAAACACATCACCGTGCAGTCCACCGGCATCGGATGCGACAATATCGACATCGTGGTCAACGAACTGGACTCGTTGGCCAACATCGACTATGCCACCCGACAGGAACGTGACCATCACCGCACGCTGACCCTCGTGCGCATCGGCACTTGCGGAGGGTTGCAGCCCTTCACGCCCATCGGCACTTTCGTGGCTTCCGTCAAGAGCATCGGTTTCGACGGACTGCTCAATTTCTACGACGGACGCAATGCGGTCTGCGATCTGGCCATGGAAGAAGCCTTCAAGGAACACATGCACTGGAATCCCCTGCTGGCCGCCCCCTATGTGGCACAGGCCGACGCCCGCCTCGTCGACCGCATTGCCGGCGACGACATGGTGCGAGGGTACACCATTGCCTGTGGCGGATTCTACGGTCCGCAAGGCCGGCAACTGCGCATCCCCTTGGCCGACCCCACGCAGAACGAGAAGGTGGAGCGTTTCGTCTACGACGGGATGCACGTCTGCAATTTCGAGATGGAGTCGAGTGCCCTGGCCGGACTGTCCTCGTTGCTCGGCCATGAAGCCATGACCTGCTGCATGGTCATCGCAAACCGCTACGCACAGGAAATGGACACGGAATACAAGACCTCCATTGACACACTCATCGAAAAGGTACTCGAGAGAATATAGATGCACAACGACACCATCTGCGCCCTGGCCACCAAGACCGGAGGTGCTTTAGCAATTATCCGTATATCGGGGGAACAGGCACTTGACATCCTTTCCCGTATATTCACCCGCAACCTGTCCAAGGTGGAAGCGAACACCGTGGTTTATGGCCATATCCTGAGCGGCAAGGAAGTCGTGGACGAAGTGCTCGTTTCGGTGTTCCGTGCGCCCCACTCCTATACCGGAGAAGACAGTGCGGAGGTGTCGTGCCACGGCAGCCCATACGTCGTCGACCAAATCCTTCAGCTCCTCGTCGCCCACGGCTGCCGCATGGCCCGTCCCGGCGAATACACGCAACGCGCCTACCTCAACGGCAAGCTCGACCTCTCACAGGCCGAAGCCGTGGCCGACCTCATAGCGGCCAGCAACAAAGCCACCCACCGTCTGGCCGTCAGCCAACTGCGCGGCGGCATCTCCGACGAACTGTCCGCGTTGCGCGACCAACTGCTCCGGCTGACCTCCCTGCTCGAACTCGAACTCGATTTCTCCGACCATGAAGACCTCGAATTTGCCGACCGCACCGAGTTGCTCGCGCTCGCCCGCCACATCGACAGCCGCGTCCGCCAGCTGGCCGCCTCTTTCCAGACGGGACAGGCCGTCAAGCAAGGCATCCCCGTGGCCATTGTCGGGAAAACCAACGTCGGGAAATCCACCCTGCTCAACCGGCTGCTGAAGGAGGAGCGCGCCATCGTGTCCGACATCCACGGCACCACGCGCGACACCGTCGAAGATGCCATCGACATCTGCGGCGTACAGTTCCGCTTCATTGATACAGCCGGACTCCGACAAACCGACGACATCGTCGAGCAGATTGGCATCGGGCGCACCTATCAAGCCATCGCCAAAGCCCGTATCGTGCTCTGGCTCATCGATGCCACGCCTTCGCAGGAAGAACTGGAAGACATGACGCAACGCACGGCCGACAAAGCTCTGATCATCGTGTGCAACAAGTCAGACCAGCAAGCCCCTACCCTCTCCGGCCCTGCCGCCCGTCTCCCCCACATTGCAGTCAGTGCCAAGTTCGGCAACAATATCGGCGAACTGGAAAAACTGATTTATGAAGCCGCACACATCCCCACCATCAAGGAGTCCGATGTCATCGTCACCAGTGCCCGTCACTACGAGGCCCTGCTCCACGCCCAGACCAATTTGGAATCTGTCGTCAATGGCCTCACCCACCAACTCTCCGGCGACCTCATTGCCGAATCCCTGCGCCTCGTCCTTTCCGACCTTGCCGAAATTACCGGTCAAGGACAAATCACTCCCTCCGAAGTGCTTCACAACATCTTCAGCCACTTCTGCATCGGGAAATAAGGAGTTCAAAAGAGGCCGTTGATCGCAGTCGACAGCGTGTTTTAAGTCCAAAAGTGACCTTTGACGCGCGTCGACAGCATGTTTTGGGTCCAAAAGAGACCTTTGACGCACGTCGACAGCGTGTTTTGGGTTCAAAATGGACCATTGATCGCAGTCAACGGCATGTTTTGGGTCTAAAATGGACCATTGATCGCAGTCAACAGCGTGTTTTGGGTCCAAAAGAGACCATTGACGCACGTCGACAGCGTGTTTTGGGTCCAAAAGAGACCATTGATCGCAGTCAACAGCGTGTTTTGGGTCCAAGACAGACCGTCGACGTGCGTCGACAGCGTGTTTTGGGTCCAAAAGAGACCTTCGACGCACGTCGACGGAGAGTAACAGCAGCGGTGCCCCCGAAAGGAGAGCACCGCCGTTTCTTTATGCTTGATGTGTGGAAGTTCCACTGGCCATCAAAGCCCTATGTGCACCATGAGCGGGGCTTTCAGTGCGGCGAGCTTGTCAGCAATGCACTGCTGCCAAGCCTTCTGGTTCCTCACATCATACTTGCTCCACGCCGATCCCCAGTAATAGGTCAACTTCTCGCCGGGCTGGCAGTTGCGCTTGATGCAAAGGGCGTGGCCTGCAATGCCGTCGGATCCGCCGGGATTGGCAACAAACTTCGTTTCCGTTGCACCGTCGGGGAACAGCACACCCCCGTAAATCTGGAAATTCTGTGCCGTGGGATTGTCCGTCGGGTCGGCATACTCCACGTAGTCCTTGCCGAGCGAGAAACGCTTCGCGTCCTCATTGTGGATGACGACACCCGAAGCCATGTCAAGCGTCTTCGTGCCGCCTTCGTACCACACGGTCTGCCGGTTGAAGTGCGAACCCTTGTCAAGAGAGAGCAGGCGGTGCTCCGTCAGTTGTTCCCCATTGATGTCCGCAGCGTTGTAGGTCAGCCGCACGGTGAAGCGCAGCGGGCCGTTGTCGAGAATCTCATAGTCCTTGTAGCAGTACGGCAGAATCAGGTTGTCACCCGAAAGGAGAGCCGGTGCACCGCAGCCCAGCGACGGACCGACCTTATAGCAGTCGAGTCCGTGGCCATGGTCGAAATGATAGGTGGTCTGCTCCTCCACCATCTTGGCTTCCGCCGTCTTGCCCTCCTTCTTCAGCTTCTGGATGCGCGGATGGTTGGCAAGCTCCACGTAGTAGCGCGTCTCGTTCTCCAGATCAGGCGTGTTCTTCAGCCACACGTCGTTGCCGAAAGCCCTCTCGCCCGACCGCTGCAACGCAGGCCCATAGAGGCGGTAAGAACCCCGGTCGTTCTCCCAGGCAATGTCGTCCACGCGCTCGGGATACATCCGTCCATAGACCGTATTGATGACGGGACGCGGCGTGCCCCGTTCGACGGTGAAGGAAGCCGTGCCACCGGGACGCACCGCAGCGTCGACGAGCAACTGTCCATCGTAGGTCAACTGGTAAGCCACCTCCTGGCCAAGGGCATTCACGACGCGCAACTGCCGTCCGCCGCTGATGCCCAGCAACCGGAACACCTCCTTGGCATCCACGGCCACCACCTCTTGGCGGAACGTCTGCGAGGGATTGTTGACGGTGAGCGTCACGGTCTTGCCCGTGGCCGTCAGTGCATCGTCGTACCTCACCTTCTCGCACGCGGCCAACAGGAATGCTCCCGTGCCGAAATCGGTGGTGCTGGCTGCCGTGAGCTGCTGTCCCTTCACGGCTTTCTCGCCGATGGGCTGCACGAAGCCCACACTGCCGTCTTCCTGCAACGCCACCTCGGAAAGGTATTTCCAGGCCGCCAAGGCGGCGGGTTCATAGGCTGCGCGGTCTATCACACCATTGTTGATGCCCCAGAGCAGCGCGTAGCAAATCAAGGCCGTGCCGCTGGTCTCGCAACCTTCCACCTGTTTGGCGTCGAGCATCGAGCGGGTCCAATAGCCGCCCTTCTGCTGACAGGCCACGGCGGCTGCCGCCATTTCCGAGAAACGCACCTTGTACGTGTTGTAGAACTTGCTGTCGCCGGGAATGTCCTGCATTACCTTGGCCAGAGCCGCCAACACCCATCCGTTGCCGCGCGCCCAGAAATCCTTCTTGCCCGAATCCGTCTTGTGGGCCGGATAGATGTATTTCCCGTCGCGGTAGAAAAGATGCGCCTCCTTGTCGTACATGAGCGAATCGGCATAGTTGAAGAAGCGCGTCATGGCAGCCAGATAGGCCGTCTTGCCCGTCTGACGGTAGAGCTTGGAATAGATGGGCATGGCCATGTAGAGCGCGTCGCACCACCACCAGAAATCGTTCTGCTCCAGATTGGTCTGGAAGTCCATCACGTCCATCGTGCGCGCAATCTTGTGGGCGGCAGGATTCACTTCGTTGAGGTCCAGATAGGTCTGGAAACAGATTTGCCAGTCGGCAAAAAGCACGTGGTGGTTGTCTTCACCGTAGGTCTTGTAGTTGTTGAGCCACATCTTCTTGCTGCCGCAGCCTGCCCCGCGCCATTTGTTGTGGCGCGCCCACTGGTCGGCATATTCCAGCCACCGGGCACAACCCGTGAGCTTGTAAGCCTCCATGTTGCCCGTATAGTAGACCGCATCGTCCCAAAAGGCACGTTGCGTGGGCTTGTTGAGCTGCTGGTAGTGGTCGTTCACCTTCTCCACGATTTCCAAAGCCGTCAGTGTCGGCCTGGCCGTAGTCTTGGTTTTCTTCTTGGCTCCCGTGGCCGTCAGACAGCAGACGGCCAAAGCCAACATCATCATCGTCTTTTTCATACTTCCTTAGCGTTGATTTTGTATTGGGAAAGTTACTGTTATTTCTTGAGTTCGCGGTCGAAAAACTTCACGCACTGCCGGAAGAGGTGGTTGCGCGTGTTGCCGCCGTAGATGCTGTGGTTGCGGTTGGTATAGACGAGCTGGCTGAAGTCCTTGTCGGCCTGCACCAGCGCCTCGGTGTATTCCGCCGTGTTGCGGAAGTGGACATTGTCGTCGGCCATTCCATGGCAGAGCAGGAGACTGCCCTGCAACTGTCCGGCACGCGTGATGGGATTGACATCGTAGCCCTTGGCATTCTCCTGTGGCGTCTGCATATAGCGTTCGGTGTAGATGGTGTCGTAGTAGCGCCAGGAGGTGGGCGGTGCGATGGCAATGCCGGCACGGAACACGCCGCGTCCTTCCGACAGGGCCATCAGCGTATTGAAGCCACCGTAGCTCCAGCCCCAGATGGCTATCCGCTGTCCGTCCACATACGGTTGCTTGGCCAGCCACAACGCAGCCTCCGCCTGGTCGTGGGCTTCCAACTCGCCCAGGTGCAGATACGTGCACTTCTCGAAGTCTGCGCCGCGAGCCCCCGCTCCCCGTCCGTCCACGCAGACGCAGAGGTAGCCCTGTTGGGCGAGATACTGTTCCAACACGGCACCCTGGCCGCTCATGCCGATGCCCCAGGCATTCTTCACCTGCTGGCTGCCCGGGCCGCTGTACTGGTACATGATGACGGGATATTTCTTCGCGGCATCAAAGTCGGCCGGCTTCACCATCCATCCGTTCAGCGTCACGCCGTCGGCAGTGGTCAGCGTGAAGAGTTCGCGCTTGCCGAGGGTCAGGTCTTTCAACCGCCCGGAGAGTTCATGGTTGTCCTCCAGCGTAGCGAGTGTCTTGCCGCGCTGGTCGCAGAGCGAGAATACGGGAGGCGTGTTGAGGTCGCTCCACTGGCTGATGAAGTAACGGAAACCTTTGGAAAAGACGGCGGTGTTCCAGCCCTTGCGGGGCGTGAGCTGCTCGCGCTTGCCGTTGGCACGGGCTACGTAGACCTGTTGTTCCGTCGTCCCCTGCTCGTGGCTGGCATAGTAGACATCGGCCGTGGCATCGTCCACTCCGTAGACCTCCGCCACGTCGGCATTGCCCGTCTCCACCCGGCGCAGCAACTGTCCGTTGGTGTTGTATAGATAAAGGTGCATCCATCCGTCGCGCTGACTGGGCAAGAGGATGAAACGCTGCGTCACGATGAGATTGCTGACGCACTCTTCCTTGACGTATTTTTTGTCGCGGTCTTCTATCAGCAGTTTGCTGAGCGTCGACAAGGGATTGACGGCATAGATGCGCAGACAGCTCTGATGGCGGTTGAGCGTGGCGACCATCACCTTCGAGGCATCATCCATCGCCTTGATGCGCGGAATGTAGCCGTCGCTGTCGAGGGGCACCTGCAACTGGCGCGTCTGCCGGCTGGCAATGTCGAAGCTCCACACGGTGGTCTTGGCGTTGTCGGCACCTGCCACAGGATATTTATAGGTGTAGAATCCGGGATATTCCGCATATTGCGTGCGCTCGGGTTCCAGACCCTTGAAGAGCGGCATGCTATACTCCTTCACCTGGCTCTCGTCGTATTTCACCCATACCAGTTGGCGGCTGTCCGCCGTGAACACCATGGCACGGTCGTTGCCGAACTCCTCCTCGTTGACCCAGTCGGGAATGCCGTTGATGACGGCGTTGCGCTGTCCGTCCTTGGTCACTTGAACCTCAGCGTTGTCATAGAGCAGTTTGACGAGGAAGATGTTGCCGTCGCGCACGAAAGCCACCATCGATCCGTCGGGCGAGAAGAGCGGTGTCTGCTGCGGGCCGTTCTTCGACAACTGCACCATTCTGTTGCTGCCCATATTATAAAGGTAGAAGTCCGCCTTGAAGGAATGGCGGTAGATGTTCTCCGTATGGGCCTGCACCAGCATCTGCCTGCCGTTGGGGCTGACCGTATAGCCGTCGATGCGGTCCACGCCGTCGGCCTTCACCACGTCGAGGCTGAAGAGTGTGGCCACGGCCTTTCCCGTCCGGAACGAGCGGCGTTCCACCTTTCTGCCGTCGGCAGAGAGCTGCGTATAGGTTTCGCCGTCGGCCGCAGCCTTGACGGCACTGATGCCCTCGCTCCGAAACTGTCCTTTGCAGATTTCGGCGAGTTTCAAGTCACCTGCAATCATTGTGTTTGTCATTGTCCAGAGAAACACGGCTGTCCAGAAAAATCTTTTCATGTCTATTCATCGTTTTGTTTGCCTTGTTGTATGTAGGACGGCACTCACGGCCTATTCCGGCTTGCTGTAACGGTCTCCGGTCTGCTTCACCAGACGGCGGGCAAAGGGCGTGGGATAGCCGGGACGCTCCACCGTGGCTCCGAATCCTTCCTTGCTGCGGAGGAAACGGCCCTGTGCGTCAACGGGTTTCACGGCCATGTCGTTGTGGCGCACGATGAGGTAGATGGCCAACTGCTTCCAGCGTGCCAGCATCTGCTGTGCCTGGTTGACACTGTAGTCGTTGAGGAACTGCTGCATCCGGGCAGGCTCCATTTCCTTGGCCTTGGCCTCGATGTCGGCCTGCTGGGCGAAGTACGACTGCTGGAGCGAGTCGCGCACCTGCTTCAGGTCGGGGAAGAGTGCCGAATAGCGCGGATAGACCATATTGCTTACCCAGTTACACACCCAATAGGCACTGCGGTCGCTGAACGTCACGGCATCGGCACCGGGGGCGTTGAAACATTCCGGACGCTCCGTCATGGAACAGTAGACCGGCACATAGGCCACCATGTTTCCGTCGTCGTTGCCGAACCAGAAGCATCCGCCCACCTCGCGCGGCAGCCACGAACGCATCTGCGAAACGAACGAAAAGGCCGTTTGCTGCGTGGAAGTGGGCCGTTCGTTGAAGTAACTCTTGCCGTCTACCTTAAAGTAGAGCGGCGTGGGACGGTAGGGCATCTGCCAGATGCCTGCCCCGATGTCGGTGGAATCGATGGCGAGAGGCGTTCCCTCGAAATGGTCGCGCATATCGTCAATGACATCGGCCACACCCAGTTTCCGGTCAGGTACCACCCAGAGGGGCATATCTTCGGCCTCCTTGTCCTTGCCGAGTGCCCAGGGCAGATAGCGTTCCATCCCCTGCTTGTGGCGGTTGAAGAAGCTCCAGGCGCGTGCGTCGCAGATGCGGCGGCCTGCAAAGTCCGGAGCGGCGTAGGTCCATTTCCAGGCGAAATCAGTGTCCTTACCGCTGAACCACCCCATTTTCCGGGCATATTTCACCACGTTCTTGGAGTACAGCACATTGTCCTTGTCCTTCATGTCGAAACGGCCGATGCGACTCTGGTTGGCATGGGCGCAAATGGCCTCGTCGGGAATGCGCATGGCCACCCAAACGGTGCGCTCTTTCGACACCTTCCGGTCCGGGCCGCAGCCCTGCATCTCCATAATCCAAGCCTCGTTGGGGTCGCAGATGGTGAAGGTCTCACCCTCAGAACAGTAGCCATACTGCTCCACGAGGGTGGTCATCACGCGGATGGCTTCCCGGGCAGAGCGTGACCGTTGCAGGGCAATATAGATGAGCGAGCCGTAGTCGATGATGCCCGTGGTGTCCACCATCTCCTCGCGGCCGCCGTAGGTGGTCTCGCCGATGGTCACCTGCCATTCGTTGATGTTGCCCACCACGTTGTAGGTTTCCTCGGCCTCGTCGATTTCGCCCAGATAACGGTTGGTGTCCCAGTCGTAAATCTTGCGTTTCGAGCCCTTGGCGTGCTTGGCTGCTGCGTAGTGGTAGAGGGGCATATAGGCTCCATACGAGTCGGCATTGTAGCTGCAGATGACAGAGCCGTCGGTGCTGGCTTTCTTGCCGACGATGAAATTGGTGCAGGCCAAGGTGTCAGCAGCCGTCATCGTGGCCAGAAGAATGCCTGCGGAAAGTATCGTTCGTCTGATGTGATTCATAGTTGTTTTCCTTATGGTGTAATTACGGTTTACGTCAACATGCCTTGAAACTCATGTCCAGTCCCTTGACCGAGTGGGTCAGTGCACCGACAGAGATGAAGTCGACACCCTGCTCGGCATAGTCGCGGATGGTGTCGAAGGTAATGCCGCCGCTCGACTCGGTCTCGTACCTGTGGGCAATCCTGTCGACGGCCTTTTTGGTGTCGGCCACGGAGAAGTTGTCCAGCATGATGCGATCCACACCACCATGGTCAAGCACCTGCTGCAACTCGTCGAACGAGCGCACCTCAATCTCAATCTTCAGATTCAGTCCTTTCTCCTCCAGGTACTTGTGGCAACGCTCGATGGCGTTGGCGATGCCTCCGGCAAAGTCCACATGGTTGTCCTTCAACAGAATCATGTCGAAGAGGCCGATGCGGTGGTTCATGCCGCCACCGATTTTCACGGCCTGTTTCTCCAGCATACGCATACCCGGCGTGGTCTTGCGTGTGTCGAGTACGTGCGTACCCGTGCCTTCCAGCCGTTCCACGTAGCGACGGGTCATCGTTGCGATACCGCTCATACGCTGCATGATGTTGAGCATCAGCCGTTCGGTCTGGAGCAGCGAGCGCACTCGACCGGTGACAACCATGGCGATGTCGCCCTTCTTCACTTTCGAGCCGTCGCTCATCAGCACCTCGACCTTCATCTCGGGGTCAAAGCGGCGGAACACTTCCTTGGCCACTTCAACACCGGCCAGGATTCCGTCTTCCTTGATGAGCAAATGCGACTTCCCCATCGCGTCTTCGGGAATACAGCACAGGGTGGTATGGTCTCCGTCGCCAATATCCTCGGCAAAGGAGAGGTCAATCAGTTGGTCTACGAGTTGTTCTACACTTAACATAAATATTTGGAATTAAATGGTTTTCTTCAATTTATTCTTCTCTTTTCCGTACCACAGGACAAACCATATCAGGGCCACCACGAGGCAAACGCCTCCCAGCGCATAGCCGACCGGCTCCGGCAGAGCGAAGGCCTGCTTCGACACGAAGAGGAAGGTGGAACATACGGTGGTCATCAGCAGTGCCGGGATAAGCATGATGATGTAGGGTTTGCCTTCGCGCACGAGGAACACCGTCAGGGTCCAGAGCGTAAATACGCTCAAGGCCTGGTTGGCCCAGCCGAAATACTGCCAGATGATGTTGAAGCCGTCGGGATTCCGGATTTGCCAGATGAGCAGCACGATGGACGACACGAACAAGGGCACGCAGATGCAAAGACGCTTGGCGATGGGACGCTGGTCCAGATGAAGCCACTCACCGATGATGAGACGTGCGGATCGGAATGCCGTGTCGCCGCTGGTGATGGGAGCTGCCACCACACCCAACAGGGCGAGGATGCCGCCTGCCGTACCCAACCAGTCGTTGCAGACGATATTGACCACGGCCGGAGCGGATGTGGCAAAACCATTGTTGACCGCCTCCACCAGTTCGTAGCCCGGAGCAGGATTGCCATAGAAGAACCACGACGAGACGGTGGCCCAAATCAGTGCCACGATGCCCTCGGTAATCATCGCACCGTAGAAGATGGGGCGTCCCATGCGCTCACTCTTCATGCAACGCGCCATCAACGGGCTTTGTGTGGCGTGGAAGCCGCTGATGGCTCCGCAGGCAATGGTGATGAACAGGCAGGGGAAAATCTGGTCTGTCCAGGTCTCCGGCTCCGCCGCTGCACCCATATTATAAAGGTGATTCCACAGCTCGGGCAGTTGCGGCATCTTCACAAAGAGCATCACCATAAGCGCACAGGCCATGAAGAGCAGGGAAAAGGCGAAGAGCGGATAGATTTTGCCGATAATCTTGTCGATGGGCAGCAACGTAGCCACGATATAATAGGCAAAGATGACGATAATCCAGAAGAGGCTCGACCCCCAGATGGAATGGAGAATCTCGGCCGGCGAATAGACAAACACCGTGCCTACCATAATCAGCAGCAATACCGTGAAGGCCAGCATCAGCACCTTGGCGTTGCGCCCGAGATACTTGCCAATCAGTTCGGGCAGGCTGGCTCCGTCGTTGCGGATGGAGAGCATACCGCTCAGATAGTCGTGGGTGGCACCGGCAAAGATACAGCCAAACACGATCCACAGATAAGCCACGGGGCCGAACTTGGCTCCCATGATGGCTCCGAAGATGGGGCCTGTCCCCGCAATGTTCAAGAACTGGATCATGAAAATCTTCCAACCGGGAAGTACGAGGTAATCGACACCGTCGGCCTTAGCCACAGCCGGTGTCACACGGTCATCAGGGCCGAACATCTTCTCCACGAAACGTCCGTAGAGGAAATATCCTGCCACAAGAGCTACAAGACTCAATATGAAAGTAATCATTTTTTTGTTTGTTGATTTATAAAGTTCGTGCAAAGTTAATAAAAACTTTATACTTTGACTCCCATTCTACTGACTTTTTTGTACCTTTGCGGTCAAAAACCATAGTAAATTGAAACGAATCGCCCTTTTACTCTGCATATCATGCCTCCTTGCACTGGGGGGCAGCGCACAACCGAAACACGAAATCAGAGCCGCCTGGCTCACCACCATGAACGGACTCGACTGGCCCCGGAACCGAGCACACCAGCAGGAGGAACTCTGCCGCACACTCGACCAACTGAAGGAGGCCCATGTCAACACCGTACTGTTCCAGACCCGCATCCGGGGCACCGTCATCTATCCCTCGGCCGAAGAGCCGTGGGACGAGTGCCTGTCGGGACGCTCCGGAAAGGCACCCGACTACGACCCTTTGCAGTTTGCCATTGAGGAATGCCACCGCCGCGGCATGGAGCTGCACGCATGGATAGTGACCATCCCCATCGGCAGATGGAACGGTGCAGGGGCACGCAATATGCGCCAACGCCATCCGCAACTGGTGAAGCGCATCGGCAGCGAAGCCTTTATGAATCCGGAGGTGGCAGCCACTGCCGACTATCTGGCCGACCTCTGTGGCGACATCGCCCGGCGCTATGATGTGGACGGCATCCACCTCGACTATATCCGCTATCCTGAGACCTGGAAGATTGCCGTCAGCCGGGAGACCGGACGCTCCCACATCACCCGCATAGCGCGGGCCGTCAGCCAACGGGTCAAGGCCGTCAAGCCTTGGGTGAAGATGAGCTGCTCGCCCATCGGCAAGTATGACGACCTCAACCGGCAGGACAGCTACGGATGGAACGCCTACACCCGGGTCTGTCAGGATGCGCAGGGATGGCTGCGCGAGGGCACGATGGACCAGCTCTATCCGATGATGTATTTCGACGGGAAGCATTTCTATCCCTTCGCCAGCGACTGGAGCGACAACCGCTACGACGGTCAGACGGTGGCCGGACTGGGTATCTATATGCTCTCGCCAAAGGAACGGAACTGGTCGCCCGAGGCCGTGGAGCGGCAGATGAACGTGGCACGGCAGATGGGGCTGGGACACGCCTATTTCCGCACCCGGTTCCTGACCGACAACATCAAGGGCATCTATGACTTCGCGCGCCGGTTCGATGCCACATTGGCACTGACTCCGCCACCCAAGACCTCCGTTCTGCCCCCTGCTGCTCCCCAACAGCTGCAGGTGGAAAGCACCGCATCCGGCTACCGGCTGTCGTGGCGTTCCGCTTCCCGGAAAACCCCGTCCGAGCGGCTCGCCTACACGGTCTATGCCTCCACCGTCTCTCCCGTGGACATCGACAATGCCAACAACATCATCGCTGTCGGCTGGCAAGACACCGTCCTAATGGTAAAATATCGGGAAGACGAAGTCCCTCTCCATTTTTCCGTCACAGCCGTTGACCGCTACGGACAGGAGAGCGCAGCCGCACAGGTCTGCCGGACCACGGCTCTGCGCACCCCCGCCTCCGCCCTGCTCCACTGCGACGGGACGGTACTCCACGTGCCCGAAACGCTGCTGACAGAAGAGGCGGAAACGCTGGTGGTCTGCTCCATACTCGGTTTGCCGCTCGCCACACGCACGGCCCAGACCGACCTTGCCGTTGACACGTTGCCCAACGGAGTCTACGAGCTCTGCGCACAAGACCGACACGGCACACGCCGACACATAGGCTATTTCGTGGTGAACAGGCCGCAGGATACGACCATGCCCCATTGACCATACAAACAGAGAAACCATGGAGAAAATCATATTAGGTATCGACCCCGGCACCAACATCATGGGATATGGGGTGCTGAAGGTGGTGGACCAGCATGCCGAAATGGTGACGATGGGTGTCATCGATATGCGGAAATTCCCCGACGGCTACCTGAAGCTCGGCCACATCTTCGAGCGTGTCACCGGCATCATCGATGCCTACCTGCCCGATGAACTGGCCATTGAGGCCCCTTTCTTCGGAAAGAATGCACAGACCATGCTGAAGCTGGGACGCGCGCAAGGCACGGCCATCGCCGCCGCCATCCACCACGGAGTGCCCATCCACGAATATGCACCCATGAAAATCAAGATGGCCATCACGGGCATCGGGTCTGCCTCCAAGGAACAGGTGGCCGGCATGCTGCAACGGATGCTGAAGTTCGACACCGACGCACTGACCAAGTTTCGCGATGCCACCGATGCGCTGGCCGCCGCCTACTGCCACTTCCTGCAGATGGGACGACCCGAGTCGCAAGCCTCATACCGTAGCTGGAAGGATTTCGCCAATAAAAACAGAGACCGGATATGCAAAAAATCATAGACATAGAACAGGGCGTGCCCCGCATGGAACAATGGCGGATGGCGCAGCCCGTAGATTTCCAGACACTCGACGGAGAACACATCGCCATCGTGGGGCGCAACGGCAGCGGCAAGTCAATGCTGGTGGACATCATCACCGGACGGCATCCGCTGCGGCTGCAGGAACCGAGATACGACTTCTCGCCGAGCACCAGACCGCTGGTGTCGGACAACATCCGCTACATCACGTTCCGCGATTCCTACGGCACATCGGACGGTGCCTATTATCTGCAACAGCGCTGGAACCTGCATGACATTGACCCGGAGACACCCCACGTGGGCGACCTCCTCGAAGAAGCCTACCGCACGGCCGGCAGCGACACACCGGAACGGCGCGCCCTGCAAGCCCGTCTCTACGCGATGTTCCATATCGAACCGCTCCTCGACAAATACATCATCAGCCTGTCGAGCGGCGAACTGCGCAAGTTCCAGCTCACCAAGACGCTGTTGGCCTCCCCACGCGTGCTGATCATGGACAACCCCTTCATCGGACTTGACGCACAAACGCGCGACCAACTCAAGGCGCTGCTGCGCACCTTGGCCGGAGAACGCGCCCTGCAGATTATCCTCGTGCTCTCCAAAACGGACGACATCCCGGACTTCATCACCCACGTGGTCGAGGTGCGGAACAGGACGGTCTTGGAAAAGTGTACCTTGGCGGAGTATCTGGAACGGCAGGAGCCCGTGCCGCCCCACGTGTTGTCCGATCGGAAGCGCGAGGCCATCCTCCAGTTGCCGCAGCACACCGACGATTTCTCCGCCCATCAGATTATCGCCATGCACAAGGTAGGCATCCGTTACGGCAGCCGGACCATCCTCCACGAACTCGACTGGACTGTGTGCGACGGGGAACGCTGGGCACTGAGCGGACAAAACGGCAGCGGAAAGTCGACCCTCCTCTCGCTGGTATGTGCCGACAATCCGCAGAGCTACGCCTGCGACATCACACTCTTCGGCCGCCGTCGCGGTTCGGGCGAGAGTATCTGGGACATCAAGCGCCACATCGGCTACGTGTCGCCGGAGATGCACCGGGCATACCAGAAGGACCTGCCTGCCGTCCGCATCGTGGCGAGTGGTCTGAAAGACTCCGTGGGTCTCTACGTGAATCCTGCCCCGGAAGAGTACAGCATCTGCCGCTGGTGGATGGACATCTTCGGTCTGGAGGGACTCTACGACCACCCGTTCCTCAAGCTGTCGAGCGGCGAGCAGCGGCTGGTATTGCTGGCACGCGCCTTCGTCAAAGACCCGCAACTCATCATCCTCGACGAACCCCTGCACGGCCTCGACCTCCACAACCGGCGGCTGGTGAAGGACGTGATAGAGACGTTCTGCCGTCGGCCACACAAGACCATGGTCATGGTGACCCACTACGAAGAGGAACTCCCCGACAACATCACCCATAGGATTCGCCTGACGAAGCACACGGAACAGAACGGGTGACCCTTTCCGCTCCTCCTACTGATTCTTGAGTTTGGGCAGCGAGAGGTGGTATTTCACTGCCAGGAACCGGATGACACACGTAACGGCGAACGACGAGAGCACCGTGGCCTCGATGGGAAAGTCCAGCGCGTCCAACTGCCAATAGACCAGTCCGCCGGCCACTGCTGCAATGGCGTAGATTTCCTTGCGGAAGATGACCGGTTCGTTGTTGAGCAGCACATCGCGGATGACACCGCCTGCCGAGCCCGTGATACACCCCATGATGATGGCCACCCAATAGGGTTGTCCGAAGACGAGCGACTTCTGGATGCCTGCAATGTTGAAAAGCGCCAGTCCAAGCGTGTCGAAGGCGAACCAGGCGTTGCTCAACTTCTCCAGATGGCGCGCAAAGACGATGACGAACAGCAACGCCATCGCCGTACATTCGATGTAGATGGGGTTGGTCATCCAGAACGGCCTCGTCCCCAACATGACATCGCGGATGGTTCCGCCGCCAATGGCCACGGCAATGCCGCAGACATAGCCGCCGAACCAGTCAAACCGTTTTGCGGCCGCGTGGCGGATGCCGGAGATGGCAAAGGCGAACGTGCCGAGAAATTCAATAATCTGCTGTATCAGTATGTCGTATTCCATGGTTTAGTCCTTATATCTGTCGCCCCAGTAATTGACCATCCTTTCGCAGAGCTTTTCCTCTGCCGGCGAATGTTGCCCATGCCAGATGCGCTCATCGACGAGGGCATCGGGCAGATACTGTTGCGGCGTGAAGTGGCCGGGGAAGTCGTGCGGATAGCGGTAGCCGTCATGGTATCCCAGTTCTTTCATCAGTTTTGTGGGGGCGTTGCGGATGGGCAGCGGCACAGGCAGATTGCCGGTACGCCGCACGAGATCCAGTGCCGCGTCAATGCCGAGGTACGCCGAATTGCTCTTCGCACTCGTGGCAAGGTACACGGTAGCCTCCGCCAACGGAATCCGCCCTTCCGGCCACCCGATCTTCTGCACGGTGTCGAAGGCCGCATTGGCCAGCAACAGCGCGTTGGGGTTGGCCAGCCCGATATCTTCCGCAGCGGAAATCACCAGCCGCCGGGCGATGAACTTCGGGTCTTCCCCACCCTCTATCATCCGTGCCAGCCAATAGAGGGCGGCATCGGGGTCGGAGCCCCGGATGCTCTTGATGAAGGCCGAGATGATGTCGTAGTGCATCTCACCGTCCTTGTCGTAGGCCAGAGGGTTCTGCTGCAGCCGTTCCGCCACCAGTTGGTCTGTGATGACAATGGGAGCCGTCTTGTCCGCCGCCTCGACCACGAGTTCCAGCACATTGAGCAGCTTGCGTGCATCGCCGCCGCTGAACCGCAGCAAGGCATCCGTCTCCTTCAGCGTAATGTCCATCTCCCGGAGATAAACATCCTTGGTGACGGCCCTATGGAGCAGTTGCAGCAAGTCGTCCTTCTCCAGCGGTTTCAGCACATAGAGCTGACACCGGGAGAGCAGCGGACGGATCACCTCGAACGAAGGGTTCTCCGTGGTGGCTCCTATCAGTGTCACCACACCCTTCTCCACCGCCCCGAGCAGCGAGTCCTGCTGCGACTTGGAGAAGCGGTGTATCTCGTCGATGAACAGGATGGGAGAAGCCTCGTTGAAGAAGCGGCCTTTCTGCGCCCGCTCTATCACGTCCCTCACATCCTTCACTCCGCTGGTCACGGCGGAGAGCGTATAGAACGGAGTCTCCAAGCGATGGGCGATAATCTGCGCCAGCGTGGTCTTCCCCACTCCCGGCGGTCCCCAGAGGATAAAGGAGCAGATGCGCCCGGAGTCAATCATCCGGCGCAGCACAGCTCCTCCCCCGACGATGTGTTTCTGTCCGATGTAGTCGTCGAGCGTCTGTGGTCGCAAGCGTTCTGCCAAAGGTTCTGCCATACGGTCAATGCTTATCTGTCATCCATCCAATTTTGCCGCAAATATACGACTTCTGCCGAAAACCGCAAAATGTTTTTAGCGGAAAATGCCGAAAACCGCAAAAAAAGCAATAGTAACATACTTTTCCTTCGTTTCAAATCGTATCAAGTTCTTTTTAATCGTCACTTAGCATCGTATCAGAAAGCAACCAGAAAGCAAGCACTCTGCTCCTTGCCATACCCGAAGTGCTCTTTTGGGCTTGGGTAGAGCTTGGCTAAGGCGAGGGAAAGAGCTTGAAAAAACGGGGAATTGCCGCAAATATCATAATGAGGATGTGTCAAAACTGGCACACCCTCATGTTTTCTTATATGGCTTGGCCTCGGACTTCATCGTTGGTCACAGGCCGTATGTCCGTAGCGTCACATCCCTTGGATGTTGGTAAAGTTCTGCCAATACTGTGTTGCTTTGTAGGTATCCACAGAATTGGTTGGAACATACAGTGCGATGTTAGAGGTGTTGGAAAAAGTGTTACTGTATATGGTCGGTGGTGTCGTAGCAGACACACTAAGTGTCTTAATATCTGTATCATAGGCGAAAGCATTCTCCCCTATTGTCTTCACACCACTCCCAATCTTCACTGATTCCAGACCGGTGCACTTATAGAAAGCATAGTCTCCAATGGATGTCACTTTGCTGGGAATATCTATCGAAGTCAGACTGGAACATTTTTGGAAAGCCCGCTTCCCTATTGTCTCCACATTACTCCCAATCGTCACCGAAGTCAGACCGGTGCAACTCTGGAAAGCATTGTCTCCAATGGATGTCACTTTGTCGGGAATCGTGATTGATGACAGCTTGGAGCAACCCTCGAAAGCATACACCCCTATTGTCTCCACATTACTCCCAATCGTCACCGAAGTCAGCCTGGAGCATCCCTCGAAAGCCTTCTCCCCTATTTTCGTCACACCACTCCCAATCGTCACCGATGTCAGGTAGGAGCAACTCAGGAAAGCCTCATCTTCAATGGAAGTCACGTTGTCGGGAATCGTCACCGAAGTCAGACCGGTGCAACGATAGAAAGCGTCTTTCCCTATTGTCGTCACACCACTCCCAATCGTCACATTGGCCAGACTGGTGCACTCAGAGAAAGCCCCCTCTTCAATGGATGTCACATTGTTGGGAATCGTCACCGAAGTCAGACCGCAACCATGGAAAGCACAAAACCCTATTGTCGTCACACCACTCCCAATCGTCACCGATTTCAGACCAGTGCAATCATAGAAAGCAGCAACTCCAATGGCTTTCACGCCGCCGGGAATCGTCACATTGTTCAGAACGGAGCAACCATAGAAAGCCCTTGCTCCAATGGATGTCACGCCGTCGGGAATCTCTATCGAGGTTAAATTGCTGCAATTATAGAAAGCCCCTTCTCCTATGGCTGTCACCGAGTACGTATTCTCACCGTCTGTCACCGATGCCGGAATGTCTACTTTCGTGGCGGAATAGTTATTCTCACCATAGTTAAGATACGTCACCGCCAGTTCGGTCTTGCCATTGTTGTTGAATTTGTAGTAGTGAATCGTCACTCCGTCGTTCTCTGCTGCAATGTCATACGCGTTGCGGTTGATGGGAATGGCCGTCACGCTCTTGCGACCCACATAGAAACTTCCAGAATAGATGGTTTGGGTGATGGAGTTGTACACAACCGTAATCTTTACATTGCTGTAGCTGCCTGTGGCCAAAGGCAGATAGAACACACCAACACCATCCTTTGTCGCGCCGCTGAAGGTGAAGGTCACCGTGTTGTCGGTTGCCGTCGTAGTGGAAGGTGTTGCTATCTGTGTCTCATCTGCCGACAAGTCCTCAACCGTAAAGTTTCCACAGAGCTGCTGGTCTGCGGTGACGG
>CAVJNH010000010.1:0-46290 GCA_963651005.1 Oscillibacter sp. MSJ-31 | reverse complement strand
TTCAAACATTATTCGTAACTTTGCAGACAACTTGCACTTGCTGGTTGACTCTGCGCTCAGCAAAGAAAGCAAGCTTTCTCTGCATTCGCTGCTCCAAAATTTGGTATTTCTCTCGGTTTGCACTACCTTTGCACCTTGATTATGGTACTGTTATGAGTTTAACGAATATTGTACGCCACATCTTCGTACACCGTATGCACGAACTGGAACGACACCAGACAGAGGGCGGGTCGCTCCAGCGTGAAGTGCTGACACGACTGCTCGGACAGGCTGCCGACACCGAAATAGGACGGAAATGTGCCTTTTCCGCGATAAGGGACTACGATACCTTCGTGAAAAACTGTCCGGTCAACAGCTATGAGGAACTGAAGGAACAGATAGACCGGATGCGCCACGGAGAGAGAGACATCCTCTGGCCGGGACGCGTGAAATGGTATGCGAAATCGAGCGGAACGACCAACGACAAGTCGAAGTTCATCCCCGTCAGCAACGATGGTCTGAAGCATATCCACTACAAGGGCGGATTCGACACCGTGGCCCTCTACCTGCGCAACAACCCCGACTCGCGGCTGTTCGACGGACGGGCCTTGATACTGGGAGGAAGCCACGCACCCAACTACAACCTGCGGGACTCGCTGGTGGGCGACCTCAGCGCCATCCTCATCGAAAACATCAACCCACTGGCCAATCTGGTGCGCGTGCCGAAGAAGGCCACGGCCCTGCTGGGAGACTTCGAGGTGAAGCGCGACCGCATAGCCCACGAAGCACTGCACCGGAACGTGACCAACCTCTCGGGCGTGCCGTCGTGGATGCTCTCCGTACTGAACCGCGTGATGGAAATCTCCGGGAAGACCCATCTGGAGGAAGTGTGGCCCAACCTCGAAGTGTTTTTCCACGGCGGAGTGGCCTTCACGCCCTACCGCAAACAGTACGAACAGCTCATCACTTCGCCCAAGATGCACTATATGGAGACGTACAATGCCAGTGAAGGCTTCTTCGGACTTCAGGACGACCCGACGGACAAGGCCATGATGCTGATGCTCGACTATGGGGTGTTCTACGAGTTTCAGGAGATGGGGACAGACACCATCGTGCCGCTGTGGGGAGTGGAAAAGGACAAGAACTACGCCATCATCATCACGACATCGTGCGGCCTGTGGCGTTACCTGATCGGCGACACCATCCGTTTCACCTCCACCAACCCCTACAAATTCATCATCTCCGGACGGACCAAGAGCTTCATCAATGCCTTCGGCGAGGAACTCATCGTGGACAATGCCGAACAGGGACTGGCCTATGCCTGCCAGCAGACCGGAGCCGAGGTGCTGGAATACACCGCCGCCCCCGTCTTCATGGACGCCCATGCCCAGTGCCGGCACCAGTGGCTCATCGAGTTCAGCACGCCGCCGGCCGACCTGCAACAGTTTGCCGACCTGCTGGACCAGCGGTTGAAGGAACTCAACAGCGACTATGAGGCCAAACGCTACAAGGACATCACCCTGCAACACCTGGAAATCGTGCAGGCACGGCCAGGACTCTTCAACGACTGGCTCAAGCTGCGCGGGAAACTGGGCGGACAGCACAAGGTGCCGCGGCTGAGCAACTCGCGCGAACAAATCGAACAGCTTCTTAAACTGCAATCATGAACAAACACCTTCATCTGATACTGCCCGCCATGCTGTCGCTGCTGATAGTGGCCTGTGCACGCATGGGGCAACCCGACGGCGGATGGTACGACGACGACCCGCCGCGCGTCATCGGATCCACCCCGACCGACAAAGCCGTCAAGGTCAACTCGCAACGGATCATCATTCAGTTCGACGAATACATCAAGCTGGAAGATGCCACGCAGAACGTCATCGTCTCGCCGCCACAACTGGAGATGCCGGAGATAAAGGCTGCCGGCAAGAACATTGTGGTGGACCTGAAAGATTCGCTCAAGGAGAACACCACATACACCATCGATTTCAGCGATGCCATCAGCGACAACAATGAGAACAACCCGATGGGCAACTATACGTTCACCTTCTCCACCGGAGAACGCATCGACACCTTCGAGGTGGCAGGAACCGTGCTGGATGCCTCCAACCTCGAACCCGTCAAGGGCATACAGGTGGGCCTCTATGCCGACCTGGCCGACTCGGCCTTCAAGACCAAGCCGCTGCTGCGCGTCGCACGGACGGACGGCACGGGACATTTCGTCATCAAGGGCGTGGCACCGGGCGAATACCGCGTCTATGCCCTGCAGGATGCGGACGGCAACTATATGTTCAGCCAGAAGAGCGAGATGATTGCCTTCTCGCCGAACACCTACAAGCCCACTGCAGGACCAGACATCCGGCAGGACACCATCTGGCGCGACTCGCTGCACATCGACAACATCATGCGCGTGCCGTACACCCATTTCTACCCCGACGACATCGTCCTGCTGGCCTTCCAGGAGGTGCAGACCGACCGCTATCTGCTGAAGCAGCCGGAGCGGAAAGAGGCCGACCGCTTCACGCTCTATTTCAGTTACGGCAATCCGCAACTGCCCGAGATACAGGGACTCAACTTCGACGCGAAGGATGCTTTCGTCCTCGAAGCCAGCGAGAAGAAGGACACGCTGACCTATTGGTTGCGCGACACGGCACTGGTGAACCAAGACACCCTGTCCATGCAGCTCTCCTACCTGATGACCGACTCGGCCGGTGTGCTCTACACACAGGTGGACACGATGGACGTAATCGCCAAGACCAGCTATGAGAAACGGCAGAAGGAACTGAAGAAGCAGGTGGAGACGTGGGAGAAGGAACAGGCGAAACTCAAGAAGAAAGGAGAACCCTACGACAGCATCATGCCACGGGAACCGCTCAAGATACAATACAACGTGCCCGGCACCATGGCTCCCGACTACCGCCCGTCCTTCACCGTGCCCACACCGCTGGCCCGCTGCGACACGGCCGCCGTACACCTACAATTGAAGGTGGACACCCTATGGACCCGCGTACCTGTCCATGTGGAGCGACACGACTCGCTCCTGCGCACCTACGACGTGATGGCCGAGTGGACGGCAGGCGAAGAATACAGTCTGGAAGTGGATTCGGCAGCCTTCGAGGACATCTACGGCAACCTGTCGGCAGCCTACAAACAAGGCATCAAAATCAGCAGTCCGGACGAGTTCTCCACCGTCGTCATGCAACTCTCGGGAGTCACCGACACCACCTATGTCGTCCAACTGCTCGACCAGAGCGAGAAACTCGTCAAGCAGGTACGTACAGACACCCACGGCGATGCCGTGTTCTTCTACATCAAACCGGGCAGCTACTATGTACGGGCCTTCTGCGACCGCAACGGCAACGGCGTGTGGGACACGGGCAACTACGACGAAGGACTGCAGGCAGAAGAGGTCTACTACTTCCCGGAACGCATCGACTGCAAGGAGAAATGGGACATCAACCGTCCATGGAACCTTACCGCCACACCGCGCAACAGGCAGAAACCCGGCGAGATTGTCAAACAGAAGCCCGACAAGGCCAAACAGAAACTGCTCAACAGAAATGCGGAACGCGCACGGCAACTGGGCATCACATATATAAAGAAAGGTGCTGTGCAACCGGCATCAAAAACGGACAAGAAAGAGAAATGAACAGACTGAACACTTACGGCAGACGACTGCTGACAACGGCGCTGCTCTGCCTGCCGCTCCTCACGCATACGACCATCACCGCCAAGGCACAGTGCGGCATCGTGAACACTGCATTCAAATCGGGCGAACACCTGACGTATGATCTGTATTTCAACTGGAAATTCGTGTGGGTGAAGGTGGGAACGGCCTCCATGTCCACCATGCTGTCCACCCATAACGGCGTGACCGCCTTCCAGTCCAGCCTCATCACCCGCGGCAACAAGAAACTCGACAATATGTTCGTGATGCGCGACACGCTGCTGTGCTACACTTCTACCGACATCACCCCACTCTACTACCGCAAGGGAGCACGGGAGGGCAAACGCTATTACGTGGACGAACTGTGGTACACCTACCCCAACGGCAACTGCCACATCAAGATGCACCGCATCGATGCCGACGGAGAACAACACTGGAAACAGGCCGAATACAAGGACTGCATCTACGACATGATGAGCATCTTCCTGCGGGCACGCAACTACGACGCATCGAAAATGCGGAAGGGCGAGAACATTCCCATGCCTATCAGCGATGCCAAGCATCTGAGCAATTCCTGGCTGAAATACGGGGGAAAGACCACACTGAAGATGAAGAACAGCAACACGAAATACCGCTGTCTGGTGTTCTCGTTCATCGAACGCGAGAAGGGAAAAAACCATGAGCTGATACGCTTCTACGTCACCGACGACGACAACCATCTGCCCGTGCGTCTGGATATGTTCCTCTCGTTCGGTTCGGCCAAGGCTTATCTCACCGACATGAAAGGCATACGCAACGAACTGACGTCGAAAGTCCAATAGACGCAAAAGAAATGGAAACCGTAGCACTCCGACACCTCTCCATCGGTTACATGGTGAAAGGCAAGCCCTGCATCGTGGCCGAGGACATCAATGCCGGCATCAATGCCGGGGAACTGACCTGCCTGTTGGGGAAAAACGGTATCGGAAAGTCTACCTTGCTGCGCACACTGTCGGCTTTCCAACCGGCACTGTCTGGCACCGTCTATATAGACGACTGTGACTTGACCAGCCTTTCGTCGAAACAACTGAGCAGAAAGGTGGGCGTTGTCCTGACGGAAAAGCCTGATGTGCGCAATATGTCCGTGGAAGAAATGGTCGGGATGGGACGCTCGCCCTACACCGGGTTCTGGGGTTCACTCTACGACGACGACCGCCGGAAGATAGACGAGGCCATTCGGTTGGTGGGCATCGGGCCGCTAAGGCAACGGCTGGTCTACACCCTGAGTGACGGTGAACGCCAGAAATGTATGATTGCCAAGGCTCTGGCACAGGAGACTCCCGTTATCTATCTCGACGAACCCACGGCCTTTCTCGACTTCCCCAGTAAGGTGGAGATGATGCAGTTGCTCCGGCGACTGGCGCACGAACGGCAGAAAACCATATTCCTCTCCACCCACGACGTGGAACTGGCCTTGCAGTTGGCCGACCGCGTATGGCTGATGGAACTCGACCGACTGAGCATCGACGAACCCCGAAAACTGGCAGAAGACGGCACACTGGGACGTTTCATAGCGCATCCAGGGATTCATTTCGATGCAGACAGCCTGACGATACGGGTCGAAGGGTCAGACCGGCTACAAGACGAGCGATTCAGCAAACTTATAGATGACAACGCCGGCAGTGACAGAGACGTTCATCGAGTGCTTGGTGCCCCGTTGCGGTATTTCCAGACAACCGTCGCTGGCATCCACCACCTCTTGGTGAATCCCCTTCACTTCGTTGCCAAACACCACAGCGTAGCGTTTGTTGCGGTCAGGAACAAAGTGTTGCAGTTTGGTGGAATGTTCCACCTGTTCCACGGCAAGCACCTCATACCCCTCCTGCTTCAATGCCCCGACAGCCTCAAGAGCCGTCTTGTAATAACGCCAGTCCACCGATTCCTCCGCACCCAGAGCCGTCTTGTGAATCTCTGTGGCAGGCGGTGTTTGACAAATGCCGCAAAGACAAACGGCCTCTACACGAAAGGCGTCGGCTGTACGGAACACGCTACCGATGTTGTACATGCTCCGCACATCGTCCAGCACCACCACCAACGGCAGTTTCTGCGACTGCTTGTATTCCTCAACGCTCAGGCGCTGCATCTCTATAGTACGTATCTTTCTCATAGTTGCCCACAAAATTACAAAGAAAAAACGACAATGGGAAATATTGTGGAAAACGATGTGGATAACTGTGTGGATAAGTCGGCTTTTATCCACCATTTCCACAAAGCCCACCGGAGGGTACGGATATCCACAGCTTTATGCAACACTTTTCAACAACTTTTCCACACGATAATGACGAAAAAAGATATAAACTTATTAATTTTGCAACGATATGGAGGATTGTGGATAAGTCGGCCAGTGGTTTGATTGTCAGCAAATAACTATCCATGCAGGTTGTGGATAAATTGCTGCCACGGGTTGATAACGGAAACTGCAAGTTTTTGAAGGAAAAGTTTTGCACCTATCAACAGGCTATCATCATCTACATTTCATTTTTAAGAGAATAAAAGATAAAAATAAAATAATATTGTGATGTTGAAAAACGAATGGATAGAACAAGGATTTATCGATGAACCTCTGACGGAGGGCATCGACCTCAAAAAGGAAATCCGACGGTTGGCCAAGGAGAAGCACGCCGTGATTCTAGCTCACTATTATACGAGAGGCGAGATTCAGGAGGTGGCCGACTTCATTGGCGACTCGCTGGCTTTGGCGCGTAAGGCTGCCGAGACGGACGCTGACGTGATTGTGATGTGCGGCGTGCATTTCATGGCAGAAACGTGCAAGATACTGTCTCCGGAGAAGAAAGTGCTCTGTCCCGACCTGACGGCAGGCTGTTCGCTGGCCGATTCGTGCCGCGCCGATGACTTGAAGCGATACAAGGAGGAGCATCCCGGCTATCAGGTCATCAGTTACGTCAATACGACAGCAGCTGTAAAGGCACTGACGGACGTGGTGGTGACCAGCGGCAATGCGAAGAAGATTGTGGACACCTTCCCGGAGGATGCCAAACTGATTTTCGGTCCTGACTACAATTTGGGTTCCTATATCAATTCCATTACAGGGCGCAAGATGCTGCTCTGGAACGGCGGCTGCCATGTGCACGAGCGTTTTTCCGTGGCCGAGATAGTACGGTTGAAGAACGAACATCCGAAAGCCCTGGTTCTGGCACATCCAGAATGTAAAGGGCCGGTACTCGCAGTGGCCGATGTGGTGGGTTCTACTGCCGTACTCCTTAAATATGCGGTGGAACACCCGGAACAGGAGTTCATCGTGGCCACAGAGTCCGGTATTCTGCATGAGATGCAGCGCCAGTGTCCCGCAACGCAGTTCTATCCAGTACCTCCGGAAGTGAGTGAGGGCGGACTGGGCTGTTCCTGCAATGAGTGTGACTATATGAAGAAGAATACGTTGGAGAAAATATACCACACGTTGCGTTACGAGTGGCCGACCGTCGAGGTGGACGAGGCTACGGCGCGTGAGGCGGTGAAGCCCATAGAACGGATGCTGGCGTTGAGTTAAATTCGTCGTCGGAAAAACTCAAATAAATTTTGTATTTCGCTCGGTTTGCACTACCTCTGGCCTGCGGCCTTAGGTAGGCTGCACCTTGGAAATAAAAATAAAACCACGGTTTTATTTTGTATTTCGCTCGGTTTGCACTACCTTTGCAGCGGATTTTTTTCGATGCCGTCGCCGTGATGGTGGAATCGGTAGACACGAGGGACTTAAAATCCCTTGGCCAGTAATGGCTGTGCGGGTTCGAGTCCCGCTCGCGGCACATGGAAAAAATGAGGGTCCGATACTTCACAGCATCGAACCCTGCGCAAACTTCAAACAACCAAAAAAAGAAATAGATTTGTCGTTTCTGTTTTTTGTTGTGGTTCACCCGTTTCTTATCGGATAAACAGCATTTCACGATATTTCGGCAACGGCCAGCAGGTGTCGTCGACAATCAGTTCGAGTTTGTCAATCTGATAGCGGATGGTGTCCATCTTCGGCTCTACCGTATCGTGATAGGCAATGGCCTTCTCGTGCTCGTCGGCTATCTTGTTGGCCACCTTACGGGCATCGACAAGTTCTTCCACACCTTTCTCGATGGCGGCAGTACGCTCTGCAATCTCCTCGATAATCTTGATGTTCCGTGTAGACAGCGTGTTGGCCTTGTCGTCGGCAAAGATGGCACGCATATTCTGTACGTTGTCGAGCAGTTGGCTCTGGTACTGTGTGGCAACCGGTATGATGTGGTTCATGGAGAGGTCGCCGAGTACGCGGGCTTCAATCTGGATTTTCTTGGTGTAGGTTTCCCATTTCACCTCGTTGCGGGCCTCCAGCTCTTTCTTGTTCATCACGCCGAGTTTCTCGAACATGGCGATGCTTTCGGGGTCGAGGTAACGCTCGAAAATCTTCGGGCACGATTTCTCTACGTCAAGGCCGCGCTTGGTGGCTTCCTCCACCCATTCGTCGCTGTAGCCGTTGCCGTCGAAGCGGATGGGCTTGCAGGTCTTGATGTCCTCGCGGATGACTTCGACGATGGCACTGGTCTTGTCTTCACCCTTGGCAATGAGTGCGTCCACACGTTTCTTGAACTCTACCAGGGCTTCTGCAACAGCCGAGTTGAGGGCAATCATGGCCGAGGCACAGTTGGCTTCAGACCCGACGGCACGGAACTCGAAGCGGTTGCCGGTGAAGGCAAAGGGCGACGTGCGGTTGCGGTCGGTATTGTCGATGAGCAGTTCGGGAATCTCGGGAATGTCGAGTTTCATGCCCTGTTTGCCGCTCATGGAGAACAGATCGTCTTTGTCGGCCAGCTCGATGTGGTTCAGCAGTTCGGTCAACTGCTTGCCGAGGAACGACGAGATGATGGCAGGGGGAGCCTCGTTGGCACCCAGACGGTGGGCGTTCGTGGCACTCATGATGGAGGCTTTGATCAGTCCGTTGTGCTTGTAGACACCCATCAGCGTCTCGACGATGAAGGTGACGAAGCGCAGGTTGGCCTCGGGAGTCTTGCCGGGCGCATGGAGCAGCACGCCGTTGTCGGTGGACAGGCTCCAGTTGTTGTGCTTACCGGAACCGTTGATGCCATCGAAAGGCTTTTCGTGGAGCAATGCGCGGAAACCGTGCTTGCGTGCCACGCGCTTCATCAGCGACATCAGCAGCATGTTGTGGTCTACGGCCAGATTGGTTTCCTCGAAGATAGGAGCCACCTCAAACTGGTTGGGAGCCACCTCATTGTGGCGTGTCTTGCAGGGAATGCCCAGTTCCAGAGCCTGTATCTCCAGGTCTTTCATGAAAGCCTGTACGCGCTCGGGAATAGACCCGAAGTAGTGGTCGTCCATCTGCTGGTTCTTGGCCGAGTCGTGTCCCATCAGTGTACGGCCAGTCAGCACGAGGTCAGGACGGGCGGAATAAAGTCCTTCGTCCACGAGGAAATACTCCTGCTCCCATCCCAGGTTGGAAGTCACCTTCTTCACGGTCGGGTCGAAATAGTGGCACACCTCCGTAGCTGCCACGCTCACGGCGTGTAGGGCACGGAGCAGCGGAGCCTTGTAGTCGAGGGCTTCACCGGTATAGGAGATGAAGATGGTGGGAATACAGAGCGTGTCGTCGATGATGAACACCGGACTCGTAGGATCCCAGGCCGAGTAGCCACGTGCCTCAAAGGTGGCACGGATGCCTCCAGAGGGGAACGACGAAGCGTCAGGCTCCTGCTGCACCAGCAGTTTTCCGGAAAATTCCTCAACCATACCGCCCTTGCCGTCGTGCTCGATGAACGAGTCGTGCTTCTCGGCAGTGCCTTCTGTCAGTGGCTGGAACCAGTGGGTGTAGTGGGTCACCCCGTTTTCCTTAGCCCATTGCATCATGCCTGCAGCCACAGCGTCGGCCACCTTGCGGTCAAGGCGTGCACCGTTGTCGATGACGTCTACCATCTTTTCGTAGACATCCTTCGGCAAGTACTTGTACATCTTTTCGCGGTTGAAGACCTTCTTGCCAAAATACTCGTAAGGTCTCTCTGCTGGAGCTTTAACGTCGACGGGCTTCTTCTGGAACGCCTCTTCTACGACCTGAAATCTTAAATTTGCCATAATAACTGCGTTTTGTTTTTGGGTTGTTTATATGTTCTTTTGTTTGTCATTTCAGCCAGTTTTCTATCCGCTGCAGGGCCTCGGCAGTCTTGTCCTGCTGTCCGAAGGCGGTCAGGCGGATGTAGCCTTCGCCGCTCGGGCCGAAGCCCACACCGGGTGTACACACCACGTGGGCATTGTAGAGCATCTGCTCGAAGAAACGCCAACTGCCCTCGCCGTCCGGTGTCTTCACCCAGAGGTAAGGCGCGTGTTCTCCACCGTATACTTCCAGTCCCAGCCGGATGAGTGTCTTTTTCATCTCGTGTGCGTTGTGCATATAGTAGCCGATGGTGGCCTTGACCTGCTCCTTGCCTTCCGGTGTATAGATGGCCTCGGCGGCGCGCTGGCTCAGATAGCTCGTCCCGTTGAACTTGGTGCATTGACGGCGGTACCAGAGGTGGTTCAGTGGCACGCGCTCGCCGGTCAGCGTGGATGCCGTAATGTCTTTCGGAACCACCGTGTAGCCGCATCTCACACCCGTGAAGCCGGCCGTTTTCGAATAGCTGTGGAACTCGATGGCGCACTTCCTTGCACCCCTTATTTCATAGATGGAGTGAGGAATCGAGTCGTCCTGGATATACGCCTCATAGGCTGCGTCGTAGAAGATGATGGCATCGTTCTTCAGCGCATAGTTCACCCATTTCTTCAGTTCCTCCTTCGGGAGCACCGTTCCTGTCGGGTTGTTCGGATAGCAGAGGTAGATGATGTCCACGCGGCGTTCGGGAATCTGCGGAATGAATCCGTTCTCCGCCGTACACGGCATATAGGTCACGTTCGACCAACTGCCGTTCTCCAACACGCCGGCCCGTCCGATCATCACGTTGGAGTCGATGTAGACCGGATAGATGGGGTCTGTAACGCCGATGCTGTTGTCCCAGCGCACCAGTTCCTGGATGTTTCCGGTGTCGCTCTTGGCACCGTCGTTGATGAATATCTCGTTGATGTCGAGGTGTATTCCGCGCGGCAGGAAGTCGTTCTTCAGAATGGCTTCGCGCAGGAAGTCATAGCCCTGTTCCGGTCCGTAGCCCCGGAAGGTGGACTGCACGGCCATCTCGTCGGTAGCCCGGTGGATGGCGGCGGTCACGGCCGGACACAGCGGCTGTGTCACATCACCGATGCCGAGCGAAATCACGTCGGTCTTGGGGTGCATCGTCTTGAAGGCATTCACCTTCTTGGCGATGTCGGCGAACAAGTAGTTGTTCGGCAGTTTGAGGAAATGTTCGTTTACTAATGCCATATTTTTTTTGTTGTTGAAGTTGTCGCTGTGGTCATTCTGTGGACGGTTCACGGTCGGGAAGACTGATTTCGCCCTCGAAGACAAATTCCGCCGGACCCGTCATGTAGACGCGGTTGTCGGCTTCGTCCCAGCGGATGGTGACCTCCCCGCCGTCCATTTCTATCACCGACTCCCGCCCCTTCAGTCCGCGCAGTGCCGCCGCCACGGCGGTGGCGCAGGCTCCCGTGCCGCACGCCATGGTGACTCCGCTTCCCCGTTCCCACACCCTCATGCGGATGTGTCCGTTGTCCAGCAGTTGGGCAAACTCGATGTTGCAGCGTTCCGGGAAGGTTTCGTGGTGTTCCAGTAAACGGCCTGTATGGGCAATGTCGATGGCGGCCACATCGTCTGTGAAGATGACGAAGTGCGGATTTCCCATCGACACGAAGGTGCCAGTCCATGCGCCGTCTCCGGTGGTCAGTGTGGTTTCGGTAAACCGACCGTCCGAACCTGTAAACTGCCCGATATGGTGCAGCACAGGTTCTGACATGTCCACCGTGACACGGCACACTCTCTCATGGGCAACGTCCAGATGCAATGTCTTGATGCCCGAACGTGTCAACAGCCGGATGTCGGTTTTTTGTGTTATCCCTTTTTCGTAGAGGTATTTACCAATACACCGCGATGCGTTTCCGCACATCATGGCTTCGCTGCCGTCTGCATTGAAGATGCGCATTGAATAGTCGGCTTCAGGCATATTGGCCTCTCCAATGAGCACCAGTCCGTCACTGCCGATGCCGGTGTGGGGCTTGCTCCATACGCGGGCTGCCTCTTCAGGGTCGGGGATGCTATATAATAAGGTGTTGATGTAAATGTAATCATTACCGGCCCCCTGCATCTTTGTGAAATGGACTTTCGATGTCATTATGATTATCTTTTTGCCTTATTTATTTCTTCTTGTTTGAATTTCGGTGCAAAGATACGACGTTTTGTTAGCATTTGCAAGAAAGTTGCAAACTTATTTGCCTACATTTTCTATAAAATTGTTAATTTGAAAGCAATCGTCCGTTTATGCTTTCAAATTGTAAGGTTATCAAGTAAAAAGTATAACGGATGTAAATGAATTGAATATTTTATTTTCTTTTTGGAAGAATAAACTTTGATTTACTTACTTTTTGAACTAATTTTGCAGCCGAAACAGTTCACAGTGTCAACAACGAGACATTATAATAATTAATTATTCAGTAACACAAAAGGTAAAAGGTATGAAAAAGATTGAAGCAATCATCCGCAAAACGAAGTTTGAGGAGTTGAAGAGTGCTTTGCTCTCTTCCGACATCGACTGGTTTGAGTACCACGACGTGCACGGAATCGGGCAGAGCCGTCAGGAGCGCATTTATCGTGGCGTGCAGTACAATACCGATGTGATTGAGCGTGTGGCGCTGACCATTGTTTGCCGCGACATGTTTGTGGAGCCGACCATCAAGGTCATTCTGAAGGTGGCGCATACGGGAGAGATCGGCGATGGCCGTATTTTCCTGAGCGACGTGATCGACACCTACTCCATCCGCACGGGTGAAAACGGTGACAGTGTGCTCCGCGACAAGAAGTAAGCAAAACGAGAGAGAAAGGATAACATAACAACACAAACACAAAAAATTTGAATATTATGAATGAAGTAGGAATATCACTTGATACCGTATGGATGTTGTTGGCTGCCATGCTCGTGTTCTGGATGCAGCCCGGTTTTGCATTGTGTGAGGCGGGTTTCACCCGTAGCAAGAACACCGCAAACATCCTGTTCAAGAACTTTGTCGACTTCATGGTCGGCTCGGTCCTGTTCTTTTTCGTGGGCTTCGGATTCATGTTCGGATCTGACGGAGCCGGCTTCATCGGTGCGCCGAACTGGGGCGACCTCTCGTTCTATAAGGGCGACCTGCCCGTCGAGGGCTTCCTGATGTTCGAGACCGTGTTCTGCGCCACGTCCGCCACAATCGTGAGCGGTGCCATGGCCGAGCGCACGAAGTTCTCGATGTACGTGGTCTACAGTTTCTTCATCTCCCTCCTCATCTATCCTGTGGAAGGCCACTGGACATGGGGCGGCGGCTGGCTGTGCAACAGTGAGGCAGACAGCTTCATGATGAGCACGTTCGGCACTGTGTTCCACGACTTCGCAGGCTCTGCCATTGTGCATAGCGTGGGCGGCGTACTGTCTCTCATCGGTGCCATTGCCCTTGGTCCCCGCCGCGGCAAGTACGACAAGAACGGAAAGAGCCGCGCCATTCCCGGCCACTCGCTCACCTTGGCTGCCCTCGGCGTGTTCATCCTCTGGATGGGCTGGTTCGGATTCAACCCCGGTTCTCAGCTTGCAGCAACGGGCGAAGTAAACCGCGTGGCCATTTCCCACGTGTTCCTCACCACCAACCTCGCTGCCGTATGCGGTGGTCTTGCCACGATGTTCGTCACTTGGTTCAAGTACGGCAAACCCTCGTTCTCACTGACGCTGAACGGTATTCTGGCCGGTCTGGTGGGTGTGACGGCCGGTTGTGACGCAGTAGACCCCTGGGGCGCAATGATCATCGGTCTGGTTTGCGGTACGGTACTGGTTTACGCCATTGAGTTCATCGACCACAAGCTCCATATTGACGACCCTGTCGGTGCTTCCTCCGTTCACGGTGTGTGCGGTATTCTGGGCACCTTGATGACCGGTCTGTTCTCCGTCAGCGAAGGACTGTTCTACGGTCACGGCTGGGGCTTCTTCGGAGCCGAGGCTTTCGGTGTACTGGTCATCGACCTCTGGGCTGCCGCCACGGGTACACTCCTGTTCTTCACCATCAAGAAGGTACACGGTCTGCGTGTCAGCGCACGTATTGAGGAAGAGGGTCTCGACATCTATGAGCACGGCGAGGCTTGCTACAACTAAAGAATGAAAATCAAGTAACATTAAAAAAACGATTGTGATGAAAAAGATGAATATCATACTTATGACGGTGGGACTGCTCTTTGCAGCCCCCACCGTTCATGCACAGGACGAGGTGGAAACCACCGTTTCCGCCGATGTGGTGAACCGTTACATCTGGCGTGGCATCGACTGCGGAAACATCAGCGTGCAGCCCACGTTGGGCGTGGCCTACAAGGGACTGAGCCTTTCGGCTTGGGGCAATGTGGGGCTCGACAAGCAGGATGCCCAGGAGCTGGACCTGACGCTCAGCTACAACAAGGAGAAGTTCACCGTCGGTGTCACCGACCTCTGGTTCAACAACACGGCTGACCCGCGCTATTTCTACTACAACGCCCACGGCACGTCCCACGTCTTCGAGGGTTTCCTCGGCTACGACTTCGGCGTGTTCTCGGCCACGTGGTACACGGTCTTTGCCGGCAACGACGGAGTGAACAAGGACGGCAAGCGCGCCTATTCCTCCTACTTCGAGCTGAACGCCCCGTTCAAGCTGGGCGGCGTGGACTGGACGGCCACGGCTGCCGCTGTCCCCCACTCCACCACGACCTACGGCACTTCGGGATTCGCCGTGACCAACCTCTCGCTGAAGGCTTCCAAGGACATTCAGGTGACAGACCGTTTCAAGCTGCCCATCTTCGGACAGGTGATCGCCAATCCGTGTAGCCAGAAAGCCTATTTCGTGTTCGGATTTACCCTGCAGCCCTGATGTGTGGAATCGTAGCCATCTTCCATGTGGAAGAACAGACGCAGGCTTTCCGTGAGAAAGCCCTGCGGATGAGCCAGAAAATACGTCATCGCGGACCGGACTGGAGTGGCATCTATTGTGGAGGCCACGCCATTCTGGCCCACGAGCGGCTGTCCATCGTCGACCCGGAGTCGGGCCAGCAGCCCTTGTACAGTCCCGACAGGCGACAGGTGCTGGCCGTCAACGGCGAAATCTACAACCACCGGGAAATCCGCCAGCGGTACAAGGGCCGCTACGATTTCCAGACGGGGTCCGACTGTGAGGTCATCCTCGCGCTCTACCGCGACCGCGGCATCGACTTCCTGGAGGATCTGAACGGCATCTTCGCCTTTGCCCTCTACGACGAGGAGCGCGACGAGTTCCTCATTGCGCGCGACCCGATAGGGGTCATTCCCCTCTACATCGGCTACGATGCGGCAGGACGGGTCTACGTGGCTTCGGAACTCAAGGCCCTTGAGGGGCAGTGCGACCGCTACGAGCCGTTCCTCCCCGGCCACTACTACTGGAGCCGTGAGGGGAAGATGCACCGTTACTACCGGCGCGACTGGATGGACTACGAGGCGGTGAAGGACAATCCCGCCAGTGTCGCCGCCATCCGCGACGGACTGGAGGCCGCCGTGCGCCGCCAGCTGATGAGCGACGTGCCCTACGGCGTGTTGCTCAGTGGCGGGCTTGACAGCAGCATCATCTCTGCCGTGGCCTCGAAGTACGCGGCCATGCGCATCGAGGACGGCAGCCGGAGCAAGGCGTACTGGCCGCGTCTCCACAGCTTTGCCGTGGGGCTCAAGGGTGCTCCCGATCTGGCCAAGGCGCGCATGGTGGCGGACTATATCGGCACCGTGCACCATGAAATCAACTACACCGTGCAGGAGGGCCTTGATGCCATCCGCGACGTGATTTACTTCATCGAGACCTACGATGTCACGACGGTGCGCGCCTCCACACCGATGTACCTGTTGGCGCGCGTCATCAAGTCGATGGGCATCAAGATGGTGCTCTCCGGCGAGGGGGCGGACGAGATTTTCGGCGGCTACCTCTATTTCCACAAGGCTCCCGACGCGCGCGCCTTCCATGAGGAGACCGTGCGCAAGCTCTCCAAGCTCTATCTCTACGACTGTCTCCGCGCCAACAAGAGCCTTTCGGCGTGGGGCGTGGAGGGGCGCGTGCCCTTCCTCGACAAGGAGTTCCTCGACATCGCCATGCGCACCAACCCTGCGGCCAAGTGTTGTCCCGGCACTACGGTGGAGAAGAAGATCGTGCGCGAGGCTTTTGCCGATATGCTGCCCGCAGAGGTGGCTTGGCGACAGAAGGAGCAGTTCTCCGACGGCGTGGGCTATTCGTGGATTGACACGCTGAAGGCCGTCACTGCCGCCGCCGTCAGCGACGATCAGATGGCGCACGCAGCCGAACGCTTCCCCATCAACACGCCGCAGAACAAGGAGGAATACTACTACCGCAGCATCTTTGCCGAGCATTTCCCCTCGGAGAGTGCCGCGCGCAGCGTGCCCAGTGTGCCCAGTGTGGCTTGCAGCACTGCCGAGGCCCTGGCCTGGGACAGTTCCTTCCAGCATCTCAACGACCCCAGCGGACGGGCCGTCAAGGGAGTTCACGAGCAGGCTTACTGAAGCCTGCTCTTTCCCTCGCCTTACCCAAGCTCTACCCAAGCCCTAAAGAGCACTTTGGGTATGGCTAGGAGCAGAGTGCTTGCTTTCTGGTTGCTTTCTGATACGATGCTAAACGTTCTTCAGGCTCTTGTGTTTTTTGCACTCTCTGCCGAGAGAAAATTTTTTCTCTGCCCAGAAAAAACATTTTTGCTGACTGGGAAATTCCGGGAATTCCGGGAAAAAGCGCAATTCCGTAAAATTTCCCAGCTAAAATTTGTACGTCTCCAAATTTATTGCTACATTCGCAAGCGAAAACGGATGATACTGCTATGGCAACAAACGATAATCAGGAAAGAGAGAAATCTATAAGGGAGGCGATTAGTAAGTTCTTCTTCGATTTGGCGAAGACTACTTTCACTGCAATGGTAATAGGTGGAGCTGTTGCCTTGATAACTGGCATGGAGAAAACTTTCCCCTACGCAGTACTTTTGGGTGTCGGACTTGTTTCGACGATTCTTTTGGCAAAGATTGGGTATTATATCTTAAAAAACAAGTAAAATATGGAAGGATTGATTATCATTTTGGGTGGCGTTGCGGTGTGTGCAGCCCTCTTCCTGTTCTGGATGATGAAAACCAGTGCAGGAAGAAAGTGGGTGAAGGATCTGTGAACGTTTCTGCCAAAATACAATTGACAGGGGTAAAAATTTATGTTTAATTCGTGGTTAATTTATGGCCATTCATGTTTTTCTTCAACACGAATTTGGTTCTGTTTTTTATAAATTTATTCTAAATATTTGGAAGTTACAAAATAAAATTGTAGATTTGCGGCAGATATAGAACTTCAATATAGGAGATACTGATATGATGTTAGGTATTAATGCACCAAAACCATTGGTTAAAGGTGAATTTGCAAAAGCTGTTCGCAAGGCCGTTCGAGATTCGTTGGCCGCAAAAGAAAGTTGGAAAGAACCAGACTTACAGGGACCTTGGAAGATTAAATTTGTTGTGCGCTGATGATGGACGGAAATGCGGAACTGCTAATAGAGGTTGCGGAGGAATATGATAGCCTGAAGTCGTTTGAGAGTGGTAATGCTCAAATGGACGATTTCATTCATGATTATTTGTCGGCTTGTTCTCAAAGTCATTTTTGTATCACTTACTATGTGAGGCTTGTCCCCAATGGGGATGTGGTTGCATTGTTTTCATTGTCGAATGATTCAGTAGACTTGTCGGAAGATGATTTTGATGATATGAGAATAGGTGCGGCAGGAACGGAGTTACCTCTGATTGAAAATAGTTTCCGTGAACGTTTTGAGCAAAAATGCACCTATCCCTCGTTGGAAATAACTTATTTGGCTGTGAGCAAAAAATACCAGAATTTAAGGATAGGTTCTACATTGATAGAATTTATTGCTAATGTCGCACGAAACCAAAAGGTTTCCGGATGTGTGTTCTTGACGGTCAATGCTTTGCATACTCCGAGTTATAGTGCAGTTTCCTTCTATGAGAAAAATCATTTTGCAAAGCTGACTCCTGTACCGCAGTTTGATGTTTGGCCTATGTATAAGACTTTGTGGTATTGAAAATTCACATAGGGGGCATGGGGACAGGTTCCTCCCATCGTTTAAGAACCAAAAATTTATGTTTAATTCGTGGTTAATTTATGGCCATTCATGTTTATCTTTAACACGAATTATCACGAATTGGCCACGAATTGGCCACGAATTTATCATGAATTTATCATGAATTAACGTTCGGCAGAGATAATTCCGGAAATTTGGACTGAGAGACCAAAATACGGACTATTGACAGAAAAACAGGGAAATGCTTGGAGGGTATCGGAAAAAGTCGTAAATTTGCAGCATACGAAAAAAATATACCTATGAATATAGAAGAGAAAAAAGCCGATTTCATGCGCCGTTTCAAGGCTTCACGTGAGCGTAAGGCAGAATACATAGCCAATATGGAAATGCGGATGAGGGAGGACTACCGTCGTAGGACAGGTAAGGAAGCCGAATCTTTTTGCATTTTGTCATAATGGAAAAGTTAGATTTAGCCAAAATCAATAGCCGTGCGCCTTATGAGGTGAAAGAGAACTCACAGGACGGATTCTATACCTTTGCGGCGGATTCTGGTGCAGAGTTCTCCATTGGCTTCATGCCTGATGACTTAATCCACTCAGATGATTCTTATGAACTTATCATAGGTAATCTGAATGGCGTGAAATCACCTCGTGATAGAAAGGTGAAAGATACAGTAGTAGCCATAGTTGAGGAATTTTTCAATGCCAATAAGGCTACGATGTTGTTCTTGTGTTCCACGAGTGATGGCAAGCAGTTGATGCGAGGAAGACTTTTCAAGAATTGGTTTGATACTTACGAATACCGCAACCGCTTCACCATGGTAACCTCAACATTGGTTGATGAGAATGGAATCGATAATGTTGCCGCTGTTGTTATAAGAAACGACAACCCTAATCTGGGAAAGGTTTTGGCTGAGTTTGGTGAGACCATAGAGCTGTTCAGTCACAAACCAAATCTCTAAAAAACAGGAATATAGGAATTTATCATTTTGCTTTTTGAGCTTGCAGACGGGTAAGTGCAGGAAGAAAAAATTTATGGTTAATTCATGGAAATTCATGTTTATCTTCAACACGAATTATCACGAATGGCCCACGAATTAAACACTAAACACTAAACACTAAACATTATTGGCCCTCGATTGTGAACGTTTCTGAAAAAAAAGAGGTTGATTTTTTGTCGGTTACACCTTTTTTTGTAACTTTGCAGCCGAAATGAGCGTATTGGAAAGCATAAAGGAAGGGTTGGGGATGATGAAGTGCTACATTACCCCCCCCCCCTATCATGCGCTTCTAACTACCATGTTTTAACCCACTTACGTAGAGACACGCAGTCCCCCTACAGGCTGGCTTCCGCCGGCTTGCAGGGGGATTTCCGTGTCCTTTTCCCGACATCGACTTTTTTAATTGTTCAATGTTCATAGATATTAATTATCAAAAAGAAAAGCAAAAATGAAAAAACTGCTGATTTGCGCTGTGGCCGCACTGTTCGCCACAGCCACGTTCACTTCGTGTGAGCAGGACGCTCCCGAAATCAACGCTTCGCACACCACCAATGTCAATGTGGACTTCCAGGCTGTGATTGACGCCATCAAAGACATGGGGCTTGACATCTCCGAGAAGCTCGCCCTCATCGACCAGGCCATCCAGAGCCAGACGCTCTCCGTGGAGCAGAAGATGGAAATCCTGACCACCGCCGTCGAGAACCAGACGCTGACCATCGAGGAGATGGGCAAGAAAATCATTGCTGCCATCGACAGCCAGACCCTCTCCCTCTCCGAGAAGCTCGCCTTGATTGACAAGGCCATCCAGAACCAGACCCTCACCATCAAGGAGAAGATGGAGATTCTGACCGCCGCCGTTGAGAAACAGACGCTGACCATCGAGGAGATGGGTAAGAAGTTCGTTGCCGCCATCGACAGCCAGACCACTGCTCTCTCCGAGAAGCTCGCCTTGATTGACCAGGCCATCCAGAGCCAGACCCTCACTATTGGTGAGAAGATGGCTATTCTGACCGCCGCCGTCGAGAACCAGACGCTGAGCATTGAGGATATGGGCAAGAAGATTGTTGCTGCCATCGGTAGCCAGACCGTCGCTCTCTCTGACAAGCTCGCCCTGATTGACCAGTCCATCCAGAACCAGACACTGACCATCGGGCAGAAGATGGATATTCTGAAAGCTGCCGTCGACAGCCAGACCCTGAAGATTGAGGAGGCTGGCACGAAGATTGTCAAGGCCATTGAGACTATGGACGGCAATATGAAAGATAAACTCGGAGCTATCGAGACTGCTGTCAAGCAGGGATTCATTGACACCAAAACGGCTCTTGGTGCACTGGAGACAGCCATTAAGACTACGAATAGTACACTCTCCGATAAGCTCGAAGCCATCAAGGGTGCTGTAAAGGATGGATTTGCTGACAGCAAGAAGCAGCAGGAACTCATCGCTGCGGCACTGAATAGTCTCGTTGAGTCCAACACCACACTCGCCAGCAAGCTTGATGCTATTAAGGAGGCTGTTGAGAAGGGATTCGTCAACAGCAACGACAAGCAGGATGCCGTTCTTAAGGCACTGCAGAATGACATCAAGAATGGCTTCGACGGCACCAAGGCACAACTCGATGCCATCAACGAGGCACTGACCCTGCTGAACATTAAGACCGAGGGAGGCACAGACGGCCAAGATGGTGTCTATAAGCTAAGCTCAACGGAAATGGTAATCTCCGCGGACACATGGAAGAAACTGCAGACCGAGAGCGGCCAGACGACGCTCAAGACACTCTATGAGGGGCTGGAGCCAGTGAAGCCTACAGTTAAAGAAGTTGTCGCAGTTAAAAACAGTCTTGGGGATATTCTTAATGGAGGCCGATGCGATGCCTGTGTATTCGAAGCGTACGACTTACAAGGCACTGCATCCACAAATATGTCCGGGACGACTACATATGCAAGCCAGTCCGCATACAAAATTTGGAAGCAGTACACAACGGGAACCCTCAAGATTCGGCAGAAAACGACAGATCACACATTTGGAAATAGGTTAGGTGTGTATGATGCAAGAGTGGAAAACGGCTACTACACAGCGGTTGAGAATTATACATTGGGTAACTCCGTGGAGGTGACGTTCTACTACTACGATACCAAGACAGGCAAATACAGAACTCAAAATGACATTACCGTCTCTGTACTAGTAAATAAGAAATGATGAGGATAACAAGCATATTGATAGGAATGGGCTTCCTGGCCTTTGCGGGGACTCCCGCAGAGGTCTCGGCCCAGGACTGCGACCACCTGCGCACCCACACCTGGAGCGTCTACGCCCAGGGTGGTGTGTCGTGGGCAGGGGGAGTCGCCATGAAGAGCGTGGATGCCTCCAGCGGCACCAGCGTCTCGCCGCTCGTGGGTGCAGGCGTCAACTACAACATCCAGCCGTGGGTGCGCCTGGGACTGAACTACGAGTTCTCCAAGTATAAGCGCGAACAGCGCTTCAGCGACTTCCAGCCGCTGGAGCCGGAACTCAGCCACGGCACACCCGTGGAGCAGGTGGGCGGACTGGCCTACCGCAACACGTGGACCCACTACCACAACGTGGACCTGACCGCCGAGTTCAACCTCATGGAGCTGTGGAAAAACCGCGGCTGCAAGCGCTTCAACCTCTATCTGGGCACGGGTGTGGGAATAACCGCCGCCGAGGGCAACACCTACGCCATCAGCATGGGCTACGAACGCTACGTGAACGGCACGAACCACGTCATCTACGACTGGATGCGCGCCAACAACCGCCACCACAGCTTCCAGTCGGTCTACGTGCCCGTGGTGCTCTCCGCAGAGTACAGCGTAAGCCCGAACTGGGCCGTCGGCCTGAGGGGCAGCGGCAAGTACCTGTTCTCCGACGACGACCACGCGCCGAAGAACCTCTGGGGCGCAGGACTGACCGTGCGCTACACGTTCGGCGCAGCCCACTGCAGCAAGAGCCACAAATGACCGCCACGCAGCGCGTGCGCTGCCAAGACCAATAGAACAAGGGGTACGGAATCCAATCCGTACCCCTTGTCCGGTCAAGAGACCTTAGCGGTTTTGTGTTTGTGTTGTCGGTATGGGATTATGGTTTCTTCAGATAGTCGTCCACCTTCCGCGCGGTCTGCTTGCCACTGGCCAGCGCGCGCACCACGAGGCTCGCTCCGTTGGCTGCGTCGCCGCAGACGAACACGTTGGCCGGGTACTGCGGATGTTCGGGCTTGAGGAAGCCCATGGCCAGCAGCACCAGCTCGGCCTTGATAATCTCCGGCTTGCCCTTCTCCACCATGATAGGACGGCCACCCTCGGGGTTGGGCTTCCAGTCGATTTCCTGCACGCGCACGCCCGTCAGCCTGCCGTCCTTGCCCAGGAACTCCAGCGAGTTGATGTTCCAGCGGCGCGTACAGCCCTCCTCGTGGCTGCTCGTGGTCTTGAGCGTCCGGGGGAAAGCCGGCCACGGGTTGTTCGGGTCTTCCGGCCCTACGGGCGGCTTCGGCATGATTTCGATCTGCGTCACGCTCCTGCAGCCCTGGCGGTGGGCCGTGCCGATGCAGTCGCTGCCCGTGTCTCCGCCGCCGATGACGAGCACGTCCTTGTTCTTGGCCGTGACGAGGTCTTCCTTCTTGAACTCGATGCCGTCGAGGATGCGGTTCTGCTGCGAGAGCATGTCGAGGGCGAAGTGAACGCCCTTCAGATCGCGTCCGGGAATGTTCAGGTCGCGCGCCGTAGGCGTTCCTGTGGCCACGACCACGGCATCGAACTCCCCGGCCAGCGTCAGGTCTTTCAGGTCAATCTCCGCCCCGAACTCGAACCGGATGCCCTCGTCGCCGAGCACCTTCATGCGGCGGTCGATGATGGCCTTGTTGAGCTTGAAGTTGGGAATGCCGTAGCGCAGCAGTCCTCCGGCGGCCTCGTTGCGGTCGTAGACCGTCACTTCGTAGCCGGCAAGGTTGAGGTCGTTGGCGGCTGCCAGTCCGGCAGGGCCTGCGCCGACGACCGCCACGCGCTTGCCGTTGCGCTGCGGATGGTGGGTGAGGACGTAGCCCTCGCGAAACGCGGCCTCGGTGATGGAAGCCTCGTCCTCGCGGTTGGTGGTGGGCTCGTGCTCCGTCAGGTTGAGGATGCACGACTTCTCGCACAGCGCCGGGCAGATGCGCCCCGTGAACTCGGGGAAGGGGTTCGTGGCGTTGAGCATCCGGTAGGCCAGCTCCCAGTCGCCGCGGTAGAGCGCGTCGTTCCACTCGGGCGGCTTGTTGCCCAGCGGGCAGGCCCAGTGGCAGAACGGCACGCCGCAGTCCATGCAGCGCGAAGCCTGCGCCTTGCGTTCCTTCGTGTTCAGCGTCTGCTCCACCTCACCGAAGTCGTGGATGCGGTCGTGTATCGGGCGATAACCGGCCTCCTGCCGGTGTATCTCTAAAAATGCTTTTGGATTTCCCATAGTCGTCTGTTTCTTTCTTTTAATAGTCTCTCTGCATGTCTGCGATTTTCTGTCTGAGTTTGTTCATCTGCTCTTCCTGGAGCACGCGCTTGTACTCGATGGGAACCACCTGGATGAAGTCCTCCACGTAGCGTTGCCAGTCGTCGAGCATGGTGCGGGCGAGTTTCGACCCGGTGTAGAGGTAGTGCTGGCGGATGAGTTCGTGCAGCTCCTTGCGGTACTGCGCCTCTTCCACGAGGTTGATCTCCACCATGTCCATGTTGCAGAAATAGTCGAAGTCGTGGTTCTTGTCCCAGACGTAGGCCACGCCGCCCGACATTCCTGCGGCGAAGTTGCGGCCGGTCTGTCCCAAGACGACCACGCGTCCGCCCGTCATGTATTCGCAGCAGTGGTCGCCTGCGCCCTCGATGACGGCGACGGCTCCGGAGTTTCTCACGCCGAAACGCTCGCCCACCTTGCCGTTGATGTACAGCTCACCGCTGGTGGCTCCGTAGAGACCGGTGTTTCCGGCGATGATGTTGTCCTCGGCGTTGAAGTTGGAGCGCACCGGGGGCAGGATGGCGATGCGTCCGCCGGAGAGTCCCTTGGCGAAATAGTCGTTGGTCTCGCCCTCCAGCTTGAAGGAAATGCCCTTGTTGAGGAAAGCACCGAACGACTGGCCTGCCGAGCCCTTGAACTTCACGTTGACGGTCTGGTCGGGCAGTCCGTCCTGTCCGTAGCGCAGGGCCACCGTGCCGGCCAGCATGGCTCCCACGGCGCGGTCGGTGTTCTTGATGGCGAAGTCGAGGTTGACTTCCTCCTGCCGCTCCAGGGCAGGCTCTGCGCCGCGTATCATCTGTGCGTCGAGCGAGTTGCTGTCTGCCGGCGCGGCAGTGCCGGGCACGTGGCAGAGGGCCGACCCGTCAGTCCCCTCCTTGAAGAGCAGGCGGCTGAAGTCGAGTGTCTGCTTCCGTCCACCGTCGCCTGCCGTTTCCTTGACGACGGCCAGCTCGGTGTGGCCCACGATGTCGTTGAGATGGCGGAAGCCCATCTCCGCCAGATATTCGCGTACCTCCTGTGCCAGGAAGGTGAAATAGTTGACGAGGTATTCGTAGCGTCCCATGAAGTGCTTGCGCAGTGCCGGGTTCTGTGTGGCCACGCCCATCGGACACGTGTTGAGGTTGCATTTGCGCATCATCATACATCCCAGTACGATGAGCACCGACGTGCCGAAGCCGAACTCCTCTGCGCCCATCAGGGCCATCAGAATCACGTCGCGGCCGGTCTTGATCTGGCCGTCCACCTGCAGGCGCACCTGTCCGCGCAGTCCGTTCTTCACCAAGGTCTGCTGCGTCTCGCTCAGTCCGATCTCGGGCGAGATGCCGGCAAAGCGCATGCTGCTGGCCGGAGAAGCCCCCGTGCCGCCCTCTGCGCCGCTGATGACGATGAGGTCGGCCTTGGCCTTGGCCACACCGGCGGCAATGGTTCCCACGCCGCTCTCAGCCACGAGTTTCACGCTGATGGCCGCGCGCGGGTTGACGTGCTTCAGGTCGAAGATGAGCTGCGCCAGATCCTCGATGGAATAGATGTCGTGATGGGGTGGGGGCGAGATAAGGCTGATGCCGGGAATGCTGTGGCGCGTCTTGGCAATCACCTCGTTGACCTTGAAGCCGGGCAACTGGCCACCCTCACCGGGCTTGGCTCCCTGCGCCACCTTGATCTGTATCTCTTCGGCATTGACGAGGTATTCCGTCGTGACACCGAAGCGTCCGCTGGCCACCTGCTTGGTCTTCGACGACAGGGAAATGCCGTCGACCGTGCTGTGGAAGCGTTCGGAGTCCTCGCCGCCTTCACCGGTGTTGCTGCGTGTGCCCAGCTTGTTCATGGCCAGACAGATGGCCTCGTGCGCCTCCTTCGAGAGTGCGCCGAAGGACATGGCTCCCGAGACGAAGTGCTTGACGATGGCCTCCACAGGCTCCACCTCGTCCACGGGGATGGGGTTCTTCTTGAAACCGAGGAAGTCGCGGATGAAGATGGGTTTGTCCTTGTCGTCCACCAGACGGGTGAACTCCTTGTATTTCGCATAGTTGCCCGTGCGTGTGGCCTGTTGCAGGGTGGAAATGGTTTCCGGGTTCCAGGCGTGGCGGATGCCGTCTTTGCGCCAGTGGAACTGTCCCTGGTTGGGGAGGAAAGCCTCGGCGACGGACGCGGCGTCAGTGCCGAGGGCGAACGCCTTGTCGTGGAGGGTGATGGCGTCGCGGGCAATGCGCTCCAGGCCGATGCCTCCGATGGTGCTCACCGTAGTGCCGAAATAGGCTTTCAGCAGGCTCTCGCTGAGTCCGATGCTCTCGAAAATCTTCGCGCCGCGGTAGCTACGGATGGTGGAAATGCCCATCTTCGCCATGATCTTGAACAGACCCTTCTTGACGGCCTTGATGTAGTTGGCCTCAGCAGTGCCGTAGTCCTCCTGGATTTTGTGCCGTTTCACGAGGTCGTTGAGGATGGCAAACGTCATGTAAGGGCACAGGGCCGACGCGCCGTAGCCCAACAGCAGGGCGGCGTGCATCGTCTCCCGGATCTCGCCACTCTCCACGATAAGGGCGGTCTGGACGCGCTTCCCGACACTAATAAGGTAGTGGTGGACGGCGCTGACGGCCAGCAGGGAGGGAATGGCGGCGTGGTCCTTGTCCACCTCGCGGTCCGAGAGGATGATGTAGTTGTAGCCGGCATCGACCGACTGCTCCGCGTCGTGGCAGAGCTTCGACAGCGCGTCGCGCAATCCGTCCTCGGCCTTCCTGCACTCGAAGAGCATGGGCAGCTTGACGGTGTTGAAACCCTTGTAGCGGATATTGCAGAGAATGTCGAGCTGGGTGTTGTTCAGAATGGGGTGGGGCAGGCGCACCATCTTGCAGTTGCTCTCGTCGGGAGTGAGGATGCCGGATCCCACACGGCCGATGTATTCGGTGAGCGACATGACGAGCGACTCGCGGATGGAGTCGATGGCAGGGTTGGTGACCTGTGCGAACTGCTGGCGGAAATAGTTGAAGAACGTCTGCGGACGGTCGCTCAACACGGCCAGCGGCGTGTCGTTGCCCATGGCGGCGGTAGGTTCTACGCCGTTGACGGCCATCGGCGCGATGGTGCCGTCGACATCTTCCTCACCGTAGCCGAACATCACCTCCTTCTGCAGGAGGTTGTCCACGGCATTGTCCACGTGGCGGCCGCTCTTGAGCTTCTCCAACTGGATGCGGTTGGTGGAGAGCCACTGGCGGTAAGGGTGCTCCTTGGCGAGCTGTTCCTTGATTTCGCCGTCGTAGTAGATTTTGCCTTCCTGGGTGTCGATGAGCAGGATTTTGCCCGGCTGCAAGCGTCCCTTCTCGGCCACTTCCGTGGGGTCGAAGTCAATGACACCCGTCTCGGAAGCCACCACCATCGTGTCGTTCTTGGTGATGGTGTAGCGTGCCGGACGCAGACCGTTGCGGTCGAGCATTCCGCCGGCAAAGCGGCCATCGCTGAAGAGCAGGGCGGCGGGGCCGTCCCACGGCTCCATCAGGATGGAGTGGTATTCGTAGAAGGCCTTGAGGTCTTCGGAAATGGGGTTCTTGTCGTTGAACGACTCGGGCACGAGGACGCTCATGGCGTGGGGCAGCGACAGGCCGCTCATCACGAAAAATTCCAGTACGTTGTCGAGCGAGGCCGAGTCGCTCATGCCCGGCTGCACGATGGGCGAGATGGCGGGAGTCAGGGGCGAATCTTCTTTCAGCAGTACGCTCTCGCGCGCCTGCATCCAGCCGCGGTTGCCGCGGATGGTGTTGATTTCGCCGTTGTGGGCCAGCAGGCGGAACGGCTGTGCCAACGCCCAGGTGGGGAAGGTGTTGGTGCTGAAGCGCGAGTGGACGAGGGCCATGCCGCTCGTGAAATAGGGGTTGGAAAGGTCGGGGAAATACTCGCGTAGCTGACGGCTGGTGAGCATTCCTTTATATACGATGTTGGTGTTGCTCAGCGAACAGATGTAGAAGTCTTCGTCGCTGACGCGGTGTTCTATCTTCTTGCGGATGACGTAGAGCGTGCGTGGAAACTCTGCCACGCGGTCGTCTGCCACACCGGTCACGAACACCTGTTTGATGTCGGGTTCGTTGCTCAGGGCGGACTGTCCCAGACAACTGGGGTTGACCGGCACGTTGCGCAGGTGCATCAGTTGCAGCCCCTCGCGCTCGATCTCCTCAATCATGATGCTGAGAATCTCCTGCTGGCGTTCCTTGTCCTTCGGCAGGAAGACCAGACCGGTGCCGTACTTGCCCTTCTCGGGTACGGGAATGCCTTGCAGCAGTATGAACTCATGGGGAATCTGGAGCATGATGCCAGCTCCGTCGCCCGTCTTCTTGTCGGCACCTTCCGCACCGCGGTGCTGCATATTCTCCAGCACGCGCAACGCATTGTCCACCAGTTCGTGGCTCTTGTTGCCATGGATGTTGACCACCATGCCCACACCGCAGGCATCGTGTTCAAAGTCACGCTGATAAAGCCCTTGTTGGTTGTTTGTTTGCTTACATTTTGCCATATTATCCTCTATTATAACTTGCGTTTTGCTTGCAAAATTACTAAATATGTTAGCACGATGACAAGGCGAGGCGCGTTTTCTTTCTACAAATGGACGGTTTGTAACGGACTGTAAGCGAATCTCGTGAAGATACTTATAATCTGTAAATATGGACGTTTGAAATATGATAATTGGTAAGTAATACGCAAAAAGATGGATTTGCGTGCCGTTTTCTCGTGCAGATTATTTACTTTTGCACCCGTGAAACAGCATCTTTTCCAACTGCTTTTAGGGTTTCTGCTGATGGCCTTTGGCTCGCAGCAGGGGGCTTTTGCGGTGGATAGGGATGGGGCGACGGTGCCGGAAACCGACCATATCTATGACAACAGCAGCAAGCACGTGCCGTTTGGCGAGGCACTGCTGACCGACGGCTACGACGGGGCGCGCATCATCGCGCCGCGCGTGCAGCGGTTGCCGACAACGGGTCATGGACGTTCGGCGGGCTACCGCTTGGCCTTTGTTTTGCAGAAGACAACCACCGCTTTGGCCTGTGGACGCTACGACAGTCGCCGCCGACAGGAGGCGGCTCCCCATCCGGGCGGGCCTTCGTGCCAGTATTATGTCATTGCGCTCAGGCGGATATTGCGTTAGCCGTGTGTTTCGGGCTGCCGTGAGCGGCGGCTTTCCTTCGGTTTTACATTACACCAATCCATCATTTATCTAACGAAACACATTCTAACACACTGAAATTATGGCAAGTTACAAACACATGGAGATGGCCAATGCACTCTCCAACGATTCACGTATAGCAATCCGCAGCGGATTCCTGGGCTTCGGCACCAAACTCTCTTACCTCCCCACCGGGGCTAAAATCAATCTGATAGTCAACGAATATGCAGCCGACATGGCCGGTCGCCTCACCCGACTTCTGCAGAAGGACGGCGGAGAATGGCGACTGGAAGTGGAGAACGGCAAGCTGCCCACCGTTCCTGTGGGGCAGTTCCGCCTGGAAGCAGCCTACTCGCAGGACGGGGAATATCTGGCGTTGCAGTTGTTCCGCTTCGTCGACTTCACCTACTCGCCGCATACCGACATGGTGGTCTATGAGGGCGACGATGCCAAGGCCGTCTTCTCCGTGCTTTGACGGTGCGTAACATTAGGAGAAACGGGGCTGTTGCATGGAAATGCGCAGCCCTTTTTCAATGGGCTTCGAGCCAGTTGCTGCCCCATCCGCAGTCGGCCAGCAGGGGGACGCGGAGCGCGATGGCCCCCTCCATCTCTTCCAGCACGATGCGTTCCACCTGTTCGCGCTCTTCGGGATAGACCGAGAAGTTGAGTTCGTCGTGTACCTGGAGCATCATCTTGCTGCGGATGCCTTCTCTCCGGAACCGATCGAAGATGCGGATCATGGCCACCTTGATGATGTCGGCGGCAGTGCCCTGTATGGGGGCGTTGATGGCGTTGCGCTCGGCGAAACCGCGCACCACGGCGTTGGCGCTGTTGATGTCGGGCAGATAGCGGCGGCGGCCAAACAGCGTCGTGACGTAGCCCTGGCTGCGTGCCACGGCCTTGGCCTGTTCCATGTAGTCGTGGACTTGCGGGAAGGTGTCGAAGAAGCCGTCTATCAACTGCTTGGCTTCACTGCGGTCGATGTCGAGGCGTTCGGCCAGTCCGAACACCGTGATGCCGTAGATGATGCCGAAATTGGCGCGTTTCGACTTGGAACGTTCGTCGCGCGTCACCTCCCGGATGTCCTTCTTATAGATGTTGGCGGCTGTGGCGGCGTGCAGGTCTTTGCCCTCGCGGAACACGCGGATCATGTGCTCGTCGCCGCTTAGGTGGGCCATGACGCGCAGCTCTATCTGGCTGTAGTCGGCGGAGAAGAAGAGGCAGCCCGGCTCGGGGATGAACGCCTTGCGGATTTCCTTGCCGTCCTCGCCACGGACGGGGATGTTCTGCAGGTTAGGGTCGCTCGACGAGAGGCGACCCGTGGCGGTGACGGTCTGGTTGAACGACGTGTGGATGTGTCCGGTGCGCGGATTGATGAGGTGGGGGAGGGTGTCGATGTAGGTGCCCAGAAGCTTCTTCAGTCCGCGGTATTGCAGGATGCGGTCTACGATGGTGTGCTTGTGGCGCAGTTGCTGGAGCACCTCCTCGCTGGTCACATACTGGCCGGTCTTGGTCTTCTTGGGTTTCTCCACAATCTTCATCTTGCCGAACAGGATGTCGCCCACCTGTCGGGGCGATGCAATGTTGAAGGTCTCTCCGGCAAGGGTGTAGATTTCCTGCTCGATGGCGTTCATCCGTTCGGTCAGCTGCGAGGAGGTCTCGGCCAAGGAAGCAGTGTCGATGCGCACGCCGTTCATTTCCATTTCGGCCAAGACGGGCATCAGCGGCATTTCGATGTCGTAGAAGAGGCGTTCGGCACCGTGTTCCTTGAGTTGCGGTTCGAGGCGGTTCTTCAGTTGCAGGGTGATGTCGGCATCCTCGGCCGCGTATTCATACACCTGTTGGGGCGAGAGGTCGCGCATCGAACGCTGGCCTTTGCCTTTCGGCCCGATCAGTTCGTCAATGTGGATGGTCTGGTAGTGGAGGTAGGTCTCGGCCATGTAGTCCATGTTGTGGCGCAGTTCGGGCTGGAGGAGGTAGTGGGCAATCATGGTGTCCCACATCGGCCCTTGCAGATGGACACCATAGTTGCGCAGCACCTCCAGGTCGTATTTCAGATTCTGTCCGACCTTCACCATTTTCGGATGCTCATACACCGGACGGAAGATTTCCACAATCTGCTGTGCTTTGGCTCTGTCTGCCGGCACCGGAACATAATACGCCTCGTGTTCCTTCGCGGAAAAGCTCAATCCGACGAGTTCGGCATCGATGGTCACGGTGGAAGTGGTCTCCGTGTCCAGACTGAGAATCTCAACTGTCATAAAATAGTCACGAATCCGACGCATTTCCTCCTCATTGTCAACGAGATAATACTTGTGAGGAGTCGTTTTCAGGCGTTCAAAACTCGAAAATTCCGCGCCGCCTGCATCCTCGGGCGCAAATTCTGCAAAGAGGGAGAGTTGCGCGTTAGCAGGAATTTGTGTATTTTTAGGTTTTTTAATAATCCGGTTAATCATGCTCTTGAACTCCAGTTCTTCGAACAACTGGAGCAGTTTGTCCTCGTCGGGCGGACTGACCTTCAGTTCGTCGAGGTTGAGTTCGATGGGAACGTCGGTCTTGATGGTGGCGAGGAAGAACGACATGCGGATGTCGTCGGCGTGGGTCTCCACTTTCGTCTTCAGTGCTCCCTTCAGTTCGGAGGTCCGGTTCAGGAGCTGGTCGATGCTGCCGAACTGTTCGATGAGTTTCACGGCGGTCTTCTCGCCCACACCGGGGCAACCGGGGAAATTGTCGGCGGAGTCGCCCATCAGTGCCAGCAGGTCGATGACGGCAGTGGGGGAGGGAATGCCGTATTTGGCCTTGACCTCTTCGATGCCCATCACTTCGTAGCCGCCACCGTGGCGCGGACGGTAGATGCGCACGTGGTCGGTGACCAGTTGGCCGTAGTCTTTGTCGGGGGTCAGCATGAAGGTGTCCACGCCCATGCGTCCGGCCTTGGTGGCCAGGGTGCCTATCACGTCGTCCGCCTCATAGCCGTCCACCTGCAGGATGGGGATGTTCCATGCGCGCAGCAGGTCTTTGATGATGGGGACGGCCTTGCTGATGTCTTCCGGCGTGGCTTCGCGCTGGGCCTTGTAGGCCGGGAAGGCTTCACTGCGGAAGGTGGGGCCGTGGGGGTCGAAGGCCACACCGATATGGGTGGGTTGCTCTTTGGTGAGCACTTCCTGAAGGGTATTGACAAAGCCTATGACCGCCGACGTGTTGAGCCCCTTGGAGTTGATGCGCGGGTTCTTGATGAAAGCGTAATAGGAGCGGTAAATCAGTGCGTAGGCGTCTAAAAGGAACAGTTTATTCATAACATTGCTTATTTTCTGCGTAAAATTACTAAATTATTTCTCATTCCTGCGAGAATTTCGCTATTTTTGCACCAAATTTCTGCAATATGGACTATTTATCACTGATCAGACAACCGATAGAGGCGGAATTTCGTGATTTCGTGACGCTGATGGACAGCAATCTGACACACGGCGAAGGACTGCTTGCGCAGGTGCTGACGCACATCCGGCAGCGCGGCGGAAAGCGGATGAGACCCATGCTGACCCTGCTCATGGCCAAGAACTATGGTGAGGTGTCGATGGTGACGCAGTATGCTGCCGTGGGTCTGGAACTGCTCCACACGGCCTCCTTGATCCACGACGACGTAGTGGACGAGAGTGGGGAACGGCGCGGACAGGCTTCGGTCAATGCCACCTATAACAACAAGGTGGCGGTGTTGGTCGGCGACTTCATCCTGTCCACGGCACTCCTCAACGTGTCGAAGACGGGCAACCAGCGCATCGTGCAGTACCTGGCAGAGCTGGGGCGCACACTGGCCGCAGGGGAGATTCTCCAGTTGTCCAACATCCAGAACCGGGACATCAGCGAGGAGGTCTATTTCCAGGTGGTCAGCCAGAAAACGGCGGCCCTTTTCGAGGCTTGTGCGGTCATCGGTGCACTGTCTACCGGTGCATCGGACAGCGAGATAGAAAAGGCTCGGGAGTTCGGACAGCAGTTGGGCATCATATTCCAGATTCGCGACGACATCTTCGACTACTATGACTCAGAGGAGGTGGGGAAACCGACCGGAAACGACATGGCCGAGGGCAAGCTGACGCTGCCTGTCATCTTTGCCTTGAACCAGAACCCGCTGGAATCCATGCTGACACTGGCCAGAAAAGTGAAGGACGGCACGGTGAACAAGGATGAGATTGCGGTGTTGGTGGAGTTTGCCAAGACGTATGGAGGCATAGACTATGCCGAGCGCAAGATGCAGGAAATGAGCAAGATATGTATGCAGTACATTGACGGCAGCGTAAAGGAAAAGGCAATCAGGGAAGCCCTGACTGCCTATGTGGATTACGTGATTGCGCGACGGGTTTAGCGACTTCTTGACCGTCCCTTAGAAGAACTTGGTGTCGTGGCCAATCACTTCGCTCAACAGCTGGTTGGCCAGGCGCGACGTTCCCATGCGGAACCATTGGTTGGTGAGCCATTGCTCGCCGAGTACTTCCTTCACAATGGTGTACATCGTCACGGCATCCATCACGCTGTTGAGACCGCCAGCCGGCTTGAACCCGATCTGGATGCCCGTCTTCTCATAGTATTCCTTGATGGCCTGACACATGACGTAGGCGGCCTCCGGTGTGGCCGCAGGCTCCAGTTTTCCCGTCGAGGTCTTGATGTAGTCGGCACCGGCGTACATGGCGAGAATCGAGGCTTTCTTGATGTTGGAGACCGTCTTCAGACAGCCGGTTTCGAGGATGACTTTCATCTTCCGGTCTCCACAGACTTGCTTCAACTCGGAGATGTCGTCCGCCACTTCTTCGTAGTTGCCGCTGAGGAACTTGCCTACCGGCATCACGATGTCTATCTCCGTAGCACCGTCCTTCACGGCGAGGGCGGTCTCTGCCACCTTCACTTCTATCAGTGCCTGGGAGGAGGGGAAACTGCCGCTTACGCAGGCAATTTCCACACCGTCCACTTCAAGGGCTTCGCTCACGGTCTTTGCAAAGCAGGGATAGACGCAGATGGTGGCCACGTGGGGCAGTTCGGGGTACTGTTCGTCAAACTGGTTGACGCGCTCGGTGAAGGCCAGCACGCTGTCCTCCGAATCGGTGGTCTTCAGCGTGGTGAGCTCTACGCTCCCCATCAGGAATTTCTTTACTTCGAGGGTGTCGTTCTCGTGCACTTTCTCTGCGATAATCTTGCGGACGGCCTCGCGCACACTGTCGTCTGACAGCTCGCAGTCGTAGAGGCTCAAAGCCTTTTCGTACTTGTTCTCGTCCGTGGGGTAGAGGGGTTGATTGGTCATATTCTTCTTGTTTTTTACTCTTTGTTGTGTGTGTCCATGCAAATGGTGACGGGGCCGTCGTTGAGCAGTTCCACCTTCATGTCGGCCCCGAACTCGCCTGTCCCTACGGGCTTGCCCATCGCTTCGCCGAGTCTCCGGCAGAAGGCTTCGTAGAGCGGTATCGAGACTTCGTGGCGGGCGGCGCGGAACCACGAGGGGCGGTTGCCCTTCTTGTAGCTGGCATAGAGCGTAAACTGGCTCACCACGAGGGCTTCGCCGCCCTCTTCCATGACGGATTGGTTCATCACGCCGGCCTCGTCGTCGAAGATGCGCAGTCCGGTAATCTTCTTGACGAGCCATTCCACATCCTCCATGCGGTCTTCTTCGCACACGCCGAGGAGAATCAGCAATCCCTTGCCGATACGGGAGTGCACCTGACCTTCTATCGTCACGCTCGCGTGCTGCACGCGCTGTATCACTGCTCTCATGCTACAAAGGTACGAATAAGTGAGAGAAATGCCAAATTTATTTGAGCATTTCCGAACGTGAGTACCTTCGGCCGAAGGCCAAAGGTAGTGCAAACCCACGTATCGTCTACCTTCGGGCGAAGCCCAAAGGTACGAATAAATGAGGATTATCCCCGAAAATATTCGACAATAACCTTGGCCTTGGCTTCCCCTACAATCCCGGTGAGCGTCTCCATACTGGCCTCCTTGATGCGTTTCACGCTTTTCAGGGCTTTCAGCAGGCGGTCGCGCGTTTTCGGGCCGATGCCCTTGATGTCGTCCAGCTCACTGTGGAGCTGGTGGACGGAACGCTTGTCGCGGTGGAAGGTAATGGCAAAGCGGTGCACTTCATCCTGTATCTGTGTCAGCAGGCGGAACAGGTCGGAGTCGGGCTTCATCCCAATCACTTTCGGCGGAAAGCCGAAGAGCAGTTCGTGAGTGCGGTGGCGGTCGTCCTTGGCCAGTCCGGCGATGGGAATCTGGAGGTTCAACTCGTCTTCGACCACCTCGCGGATGACCTCCATCTGCCCCTTTCCGCCGTCGGCGATGATGAGGTCGGGTAGGGGTTGCTGCTCCGCCACCAGGCGGCGGTAACGCCGTCCGACCACCTCCTTCATGCTGGCGTAGTCGTCCGCTCCCTCCACCGTCTTGATGTTGTATTTCCTATAGTCCTGTTTCGACGGCTTGGCCTTTTTGAACACCACGCACGCGGCCACGGCATCCGTACCGGAGATGTTGGAGTTGTCGAAACACTCGATGTGGTAGGGGAGTTTCGGCAACTGCAAGGCCTCCTGAATCTTTTTCATCAACTGCACCGACCGTTGTTCCGGATTGAGTTTCTCGGCCTGTTTCAGACGGTCGAAACGGTATTGTTTCCCGTTCATCAGCGACAGCTCCAACAGCGTCCTCTTGTCGCCGCGCTGCGGCACGGTGACGGTGACACCCTCCAACGGAAGGTCAATCTCCTGGGGCAGGACAATCTCCCGGGCGTTGCTCTGAAAACGTCCGCGCATCTCGACCACGGCCAGTTGGAGCAGTTCCTCGTCCCGCTCGTCCAGCCGTTTCCGGTATTCGAACGTGAAGCTCTGGTTGATGGCTCCGTTGGCCACGTGGATGTAGTTCACGAAGGCCGTGTTCCCGTCGTTGGTGACGGTCAGCACATCCACATTGTCGATGGTGTGGCTCACCACCTCGCTCTTGGCCACGAACTGGTCTATCAGCAGGTAGCGGCGTTTCAGCTCTTCGGCCTCTTCGAAGCGCAGGGCTTCGGCCAGAGCCATCATCTCCGCTTTCATGCTCCGCAATACCTTACGGGTGTTGCCCTTCAGAATCTCGCGTGCCTGTTCGATGTTGTGCCGATAGTCTTCCGCCGTCTGCTTGCCGATGCAGGGCGCACCGCAGTTCTTGATGTGGTATTCCAGACAGACCGGATATTTCCGTTGCTCGATGTCCTGCGGCGTGATGGGGAAGCGGCAACTGCGCGGGCGGTAGAGCTTCCGGATAAGGTCAAGAATGGCGTTCATGGTGCCCACGTGGGAGTAGGGGCCGTAGTAGGTTCCCCATTTCTTGTTGATGGTGCGCGTGCTGAAGATGCGCGGCAGAGGCTCCTTCGTGATGCAGATGCTGGGGTAGGTCTTCCCGTCCTTCAGCAACACGTTGTAGCGTGGGTTGTATTTCTTGATGAGCGAGTTCTCAAGCAACAGCGCGTCCTCTTCGGTGTTGACCACCGTGTAACTGATGTCGTGGATCTTCGACACCAGCACCTTGGTCTTGAAGCGGTCTACTTCGGTTTGGAAATAGGACGAGACACGCGACTTCAGACGCTTGGCCTTGCCGACATAGATAATCGTGCCGGCATCGTCGTAGTACTGGTAACTGCCGGGCTTCTCCGGCATGGTGGCTACGATGGACTTTAGTCTTGACAGACGTGCCTCGTTCTCTTCCTTCGTCATAATGGTGTTCGTTGTTCCACGTGAAACAAGTGGATGTTCCTTCCTGTTCTATATGACCATCAAGGTAGTAACGTCCACGTCCTTCTCCAGGTATTCGCGTCCGTGCAGTCCTTCGTCGGTAATCTCGATGATGAAGTTCATGTAGACTTTCTTGGGGTGGAAGTGGTTGACCAGTTTCAGCGTGGCTTTGGCCGTTCCGCCCGTAGCCAGCAGGTCGTCGTGAATCAGAACCACGTCGTCCGGGGCGATGGAGTCGAGGTGCATCTCTACCGTATCCACGCCGTATTCCTTGGAAAAGGATTCCTTGATGACGGTGGACGGCAGCTTTCCGGGTTTTCTGGCGAGAACGACCCCTGCGCCCAGTCGGGTGGCCAGTGCTGCGGCCATGATAAAGCCGCGGCTCTCGATGCCCACGATTTTGGTGATTCCTTTGTCCTTGTACAGTTCGTACATCTCGTCAACCATAATCTTCATGCACTCGGCACTCTTGTAGAGGGTGGTCACGTCCCGGAAGTTGATGCCCTTCTTGGGGAAGTCGGGGATGCAACGCAGGTTTTTCAATAATACAGGATTGTTCATAATGTTGTTGTTTTATAGGTGATGAATGTTTGTTTCACGTGAAACTTTATCTGCCGAGCAACACGAGCAACACGTTGATGTCGCTGGGAGAAACGCCCGGAATACGGCTGGCCTGCGCCAAGGTTTCGGGGTCAATTTCCGTCAGTTTCTGCCGTGCTTCCGTGCTCAGTTGTTGCAGATCATTATACTTGAAGTGGCCTTTGATGCGGATGTTTTCCAGCCGGTGCATCTTGTCGGCCACGATTCTTTCACGCTCGATGTAACCTTTGTATTTGATGTGAACTTCCACCACTTCCCTGATTTCATCGCGGCGGTTGGGCAGTCGGTCCAGCCGCTCTTCCAGTTCCGGAACGGCCTGCTCCAACTTGTCGATGCTCAGTTCCGGACGGGCAATGAGGTCTTCCAGCTTGCAGCCATAGACGAGTGGGGTAGAGCCCAACGCCTCCAACGCCCCGTTGATGAGACGGGGCTTGACGGGGAAGGTGCGGCAGAAATGCTCCAATTCTTCGGTGTTTTGCTTCTTCTCCGTCCACCAGTTGTAACGCTCCGTCTGGACTATTCCCAGTCGGTGGGCTTTCTCGGTGAGGCGCGCGTCGGCATCGTCCTGACGGAGCAGGATGCGGTATTCAGCCCTTGAGGTGAACATCCGGTAAGGCTCGTCCACGCCCTTCGTCACGAGGTCGTCAATCAGCACGCCGATGTACGCCTCGTCGCGGTGCAGCACGAGGGGTTCGCCGCCTCCACAGGCGATGGCGGCGTTGATGCCAGCCACGATGCCCTGTCCGCCGGCCTCCTCGTAGCCGGTCGTTCCGTTGACCTGTCCGGCGAGGAACAGTCCCGGAATGACTTTCGACTCCAGGGCGTGCGTCAGTTGGGTCGGGTCGAAGAAGTCGTATTCGATGGCGTAGCCCGGACGGTACACCTTGACGTTGCGGAAGGCCGGAATCTGTCGCAGGGCTTCTATCTGCACCTCCATGGGGAGCGACGAGGAGAAGCCGTTCAGATACATCTCGTTGGTGTCGGTGCCTTCGGGTTCGAGGAACAGCGGGTGCTGTTCGCGGTCGGCAAACGTCACGAGCTTCGTTTCTATCGAGGGGCAGTAGCGCGGCCCGATGGATTGGATCTGTCCGTTGTAGAGTGGGGAGTCCTTCAGTCCGGATCGCAACACTTCGTGCGTCTTTGCATTCGTGTTGCAGGTCCAGCAGGGCAGTTGCGGCAACGGTCTCGGAGTGCCCATATAGGAGAAGCGGTGGAAGTCGTTCTCGCCTTCCTGGATGTCCATCTCGCTGAAGTCGACGGAGCGGCGGTCAATGCGCACCGGAGTGCCGGTCTTCATGCGTTGGGAACGCACCCCGTGTCGGGTGATGCTCTCGGTGAAATGGGGCACGGCAGGTTCTGCGATGCGTCCGCCCGGCAGCATGGTCCGGCCGATGTGCAGGAGTCCGTTGAGGAAGGTGCCTGCGGTGACGACGACCGCCTTGGCGCGCAGCTCCACGCCCCAGACCGTCCTCACGCCCACCGCTCTCCCGTGCTCCACGAGGAGTTCGTCGGCCTGGTCCTGCCAGAGGTTCAGGTTGTCGGTGTGGTCCAGTCTTGTCCGCCATTCCCAGATGAACTTGCCGCGGTCGCATTGTGCCCGTGGGCTCCACATGGCGGGGCCTTTGCTCCGGTTGAGCATCCGGAACTGGATGGCGGTGGCGTCGGTCACCAGTCCCATCTGTCCGCCGAGCGCGTCGATTTCCCGCACAATCTGTCCTTTGGCAATGCCGCCGACCGCCGGGTTGCACGACATCTGTGCAATCTTGTTCATGTCCATGGTGACGAGGCACGTCCTGGCTCCCATGTTTGCCGAGGCGCAGGCCGCTTCGCATCCGGCGTGTCCGCCGCCTATCACCAGTACGTCGTAATGAAGGGTCATATTGATGAATGCTGTTTTTCGTTCTGTCGGCAAAATTACACAATTTTGCATAAACGGGCAAACGTGTGCACATCTATTTTATATTGTGCTCGGTAGAGAAAATGATGTGTGTGATCGTGACCCTCTCTCCACAAGGAGAGACGAGAGAGGAACACCGTGGGTAAAACGGTGAACTTATGCGGCCTTTTTGAATACCACGTTCCCTTTCCTCGTTGCCGGAAAAAACAACAGTCTGCCCCGTCACTTCTTCTTGGGGCGGCGGCGAGCCCAGCCCTCCTCACCGAAGTCGGGTTCATCGCCGCGCAGGCGCATCGCGTCCGGGTTCATCAGTGCGCGCCAGTCGTTCCCTTCGTCGTGCTTGCGACGTGCCGGGGTACGGTTGGCGCGTTTGTCGTTGCGCTGTGGACGCGCCGGGGCTGCTGCGGAACGGCGGCCACTGTCCCGTCCGGTGTCGTCGGCATCGTTGCAGCGCACCTCGCGGCGCTTGTAGCGTTGACCGTTGAGGTGTTGCATGACGCGCCCGGCATCTTTTTCCGAGACCTCGATATACGAGAACTTGCTCAGCAAATCAATGTGTCCCACCTGCACGTGCCCCGGCACGTACTTGTTGAGGAACTGCATCACCTCGCCGGGATAGAAACCATCGGTCTTGCCGAGGTTGATGAACAGGCGGCGGAAGCCCGTCTCTGCCTTGCGCGGACCGCTCGGGCGGTTGCGGCGGCTGTTGTCGCCCTTGCCCTCGCCTTTCCCCCGTGCCGCCTTGTTGCGGCTGTCGGGTTTGATGATCTCGGGTGCGTTCTTGTAGTAGTCTAGGAATTTCCCGAAGGTCACGGTCACCATCTTCTTGATGATGTCCTCCTTGTCGATATAGTCGAACTGGCGGTTGATTTCCACCATATAGGGAGCAATCTGTTCCTCGTCGACATCAGTCTTCATGATGTCGTCCATGGTCTTGAAGAGCTGCTTCTTGCAGATTTCCTCGGGCGAGGGCAGTGTGCCGTCGACGAACTCCTTGCCGATCTGCTTCTCGATCTGGCGCACCTTGAATTTCTCCTTGGTATGGATGATGGAGATGGAGGTGCCTTTCTTGCCGGCACGTCCGGTGCGCCCACTGCGGTGGGTGTAGCTCTCGATGTCGTCGGGCAGACCGTAGTTGATGACGTGGGTGAGGTCGTCCACATCGAGGCCGCGTGCTGCCACGTCGGTGGCCACCAGGAACTGCACGGTGTGCTGGCGGAACTTCTGCATCGTCAGGTCGCGCTGTTGCTGGCTCAGGTCGCCGTGCAGGGCCTCGGCATTGTATCCGTCCTTGATGAGCTTGTCGGCAATCTCCTGCGTCTCCACCTTGGTGCGGCAGAAGATGATGGCAAAGATGTGCGGATAGTAGTCTACCACGCGCTTCAGCGCGAGGTACTTGTCGCGGGCATTGACCAGATAGTAGATATGGTTCACGTGCTCCGCCCCTTCGTTGCGGGAGCCCACCACGATTTCCTTGTGGTCGTGCAGATAGTTGAGGGCTATCTTCTCGATTTCCTTGCTCATTGTGGCGGAGAAGAGCAGCGTATTCCTGTCGTCGGGGACACGTTCGAAGATGGCATTGATGCTTTCGGAGAATCCCATGTTGAGCATCTCGTCGGCCTCGTCCAGGATGACGTTGCTCACGCGGTCGAGCTTGGCCACGCCACGGTTGATGAGGTCGAGCAGGCGGCCCGGAGTAGCCACGATAATCTGCACACCGTGCTTCAGGGTGCGGATCTGCGATCCGATGTCCGTGCCGCCGTACACGGCAGCGATGTGCATACCGGTGATGTATTTGCCGAAGCTGTTCAGATCGTCGGCAATCTGTAGGCAGAGTTCGCGCGTGGGACTGAGGATGATGGCCTGTGTGTCCTTGCATGAGGCATCGGTCTTCTGGAGCAGAGGCAGGCCGTAAGCGGCTGTCTTTCCCGTTCCGGTCTGTGCCAATGCAATGACATCGTTCTTATTTCCAAGTAGATAGGGGATTACTTCTTCCTGTACAGGCATGGGATGCTCGAATCCCAGTTCGTCAATGGCGCGGCGAATCTCTTCGCAGACACCCAGTTCTTCAAATGTCTTCAATGTGTATGTAACTTAAATTCGCGTGCAAAGTTACAACTATTTCTTGAAAATACATTAACTTTGCATCCCGAAATGAACAACTATCAAACGTTTACGCTGTCCAACGGCCTTCGGGGCATCCTTTTGCCGTCGGACTCGCCTGTGGTGTATTGTGGCTTCGGGGTGCGTGCAGGCTCCTGTCAGGAAGACCGTGGCAGGGAAGGGGTGGCCCATTTCTGCGAGCACGTCACCTTCAAGGGCACTGCGCGGCGATCGGCACTGCAGATTCTGAACACGCTGGAGCGCGTGGGTGGCGACCTCAATGCCTTTACCAACAAGGAGGACACCGTGTTCTATGCGGCCATCCTGCGCGACCATCTGCCCAAGGCCGTCGACCTGTTGTGCGACATCGTGTTCCACAGCACCTATCCCTCTGCGGAGGTGCGGCGCGAACTGGATGTCATCTGCGACGAAATCGAGAGTTACAACGACTCGCCGGCCGAGCTGATTTACGACGATTACGAGAACCTGCTGTTCCGCGGCCATCCGCTGGGTCACAATATCCTGGGCGACCGTGAGGTGGTGGCACGCTTCACGGCAGACGATGCGCGTGCTTTCACCGGGAAATACTACAGGTCAGACAACGCCATTTTCTTTGCCTACGGTGATGTGGATTGCCAGAAACTCATCCGCTTGTTGGAACGGCATTGCGACAGGAACGGAGTAGGGATAGAGGCGGATAAGCCGACGGCCTTTCCTTCGGAAACCATACTGTCGGAAACGGCGTATACAGACCCGGAAGAACAGATGCACGTCGTCCGGCGGAACACCCATCAGGCGCACGTCATGCTGGGTTGCCGCACCTTCCGTTTCGACGACAAACGCCGCCTGCCGCTCAGCCTCCTCAACAACCTGCTGGGCGGTCCCGGAATGAATGCCCGCTTCAACCTGTCGCTGCGCGAGCGCAACGGACTGGTGTACACCGTGGAAAGCAGCATGGCGAACTACCGCGACACGGGCGTGTGGTCGGTCTACTTCGGCTGTGACCACCACGACGTGAAACGCTGTCTGCAACTGGTTCACCGCGAACTGGACCGTCTGGTGCAGGCTCCGCTCCGTCCGCGGCAGTTGCAGGATGCCAAGCAACAACTGAAAGGGCAGATCGTCATTGCGTGCGACAACCGCGAGCAGTACGCCCTGGACTTTGCCAAATCCTTCCTGCACTACGGCAAGAAGCGCGACATCAACCTGCTGCTCCAGCAGATTGATGCCCTCACTGCCGACGAGTTGCTGGACGTGGCACAGTCGGTGTTTGTCCCCGAGCGGCTACAGACCCTCGTCTATGAATAAGTCACTTATCCGTTTCCGTTGATGACCTTCTGAATCGTGCCGTCCTCGTTGTAGTAGAGACGCTGCACCTTCAGCGAGCGCAGCCACGTCTTGTCGTTGCTGGGCACGCAGTCGTGGTAGAAAAGATACCACTGTCCCTTGTATTCCACGATGGAATGGTGGCTGGTCCAGCCCACCACGGGGTCGAGTATCACGCCCTGATAGGTGAACGGCCCGTAGGGATTGTCCCCGATGCCGTAGCAGAGGAAATGGCTGTCGCCGGTGGAATAGGAGAAATAGTATTTTCCGTTGTATTTGTGCATCCACGAGGCTTCAAAGAAGCGGTGGGGATCATCGGCCTTCAGCGGCTGTCCGTCCTTGTCGACCACGAGGACGGGGCGGGGAGTCTCGGCAAACTGCTTCACGTCGTCACTCAGACGGACCACACGGCTGGGCAGCGCCGGTGTGCCTGCGGGCAGGACGAGTGCTGTCGTCTTGTCGGGGGCAGGCCCCATCACCACACCCTGTTCGCCGGGAACGGGTGTCACCCCGTGGTCACCGTACCACTGGAGCTGTCCGCCCCACAGTCCGCCGAAATAGCAGTAAATCTGCCCGTCGTCGTCCTTGAACACGGAGGGGTCTATGCTGTACGAGGCACGTATGGGCTGCGGTTCGGCGACAAACGGCCCTTCGGGTCTGTCGGCCACGGCCACGCCGAGATGGAACACGCCGTTGTAGTCCTTGGCGGAGAATATCATATAGTATTTTCCGTTCTTCTCCACCACGTCGTTGTCCCACATCTGCTTCTCGGCCCATGCCACCTGCTCCACGTCAAGCACGACACCGTGGTCGGTGGCTTCGTCGTTCTCCACGTCGTTGAACGACAGCACGTGGTAGTCCTTCATCTGGAAGTGGCCGCCGTCGTCGTCGAAGGCTGCACCACTCTCCCGGTCGTGCGAGGGGTAGATGTAGAGTTTGCCGTTGAACACGTTGGCCGAAGGGTCGGCCATATAATCTTTCGGGAAAAGGTAACGGGGTAATTTTGCCATAATATTCAGTTTTAATAGGTTATGTCATTGTTTCGTTTTCTGTATGTGCCATTTCCGGAAAAAACGCACTTACCAGTTGTCGGTGCGGAACGGGAACAGCGGCAGTCCCCCCGCATTGGCGAGGTTGCCCAGTTGGAAATTGCGGAAACAGTAGCGCACGGCCACAGGTTCTTTCACCTCGGGACTGGACACGATGATGCTCTCGTTCCACGGGCCGGGAGCGTCTGTCCAGGCGTGGCGCGCCGTGGCTTTGTGGAATACGCGGTCGTTGCCGGCCACCTCGAATCCCTCGATGCCCTCAAACCGGTTGTAGCCCCCGAACTCATTGTCGAAGTGCAGCAACACCTTGTCGCCGTCAATCTTCATTTCCCGGAACGTCATGCTCTCGCAGATGAGCGACTTCATGCCGTAGGTCTTGTTCAGTGCCAGAAGTGCCAGCCGTTCGCCCACCTGCCGCTTCTGTGCCGGATGGATTTGGTCCACCTCGTAGGGATAGACCAGATCTTCGGTGCATACGATGCCGCTGTTGGGAATGGTCTTGGCCGCATTGAACTGCTGCTCGCGCAACCGCGGTCCGGCATCGCCGTCCGCGTCCCCGTTGCGGTAGGGGGCAATCTGCACGAAATAGAAGGGAATGTCGCCCAGTCGGAAGTCGCGCCGCCACTGTGCCACGAGGTCGCCCAGCCGCTGCGTGTACTGTCCGGCAGGGTCGCCCACATTGGAACAGCCCTGATAGAAGAGGATGCCCCGGATGGTGCTGTTGAGAATCGGATGGAAAGTGCCGTTGCCCCACAGCAGCGGATAGTGGAAGTCCCATTTGAAGTGCTTCACCATGCGGGCGGAGTCCAGCTCCTCCTTGGTGTTCCGTGTCAGATAGTCGCGGTCGAGCCAGCTCTCCACGCGGCTGCCGCCCTTGTTGGCCATGATGAGTCCCACCGGCACGTCGAGGGCCTTGTTGACGGCCTTGGCGAAGAAATAGCCCGTGGCCGAGGCATCGGCCACCTGTTCTGCATCGGCCACCTTCCATTGGCAGTCGGCATCGTCGAGGGGACGGCTGCTCATGATGCTGGGCACCTTGACGAAGTGGATGCCCTGGTGGCGGTTGGCCTCAAGCACCACCTCGTTGTAGCCCTCCACGGGACAGTTGCCGAAGCCCCGGATGGGCATCTCCATGTTCGACTGCCCTGCGCAGACCCACACCTCGCCGGCCAGCACATTGCTGACCGTCACCACACCGTCGCCGTCGTTGAAATAGATGCTCAGCGGCGTGTAGCCCGCCTTGGGCGACTTCACCGTCAGCAGCCATTTGCCGTCCTTGCCGGCCACGGCCTCACTGATTTCGTTGCTCCATGAGGTGGTGGTCTTCACCCTGCTTCCGGGTTTCGCCCACCCCCAAAGGCGCACGTCAGACCGTTGTTGGATAATCATGTTGTCGCCAATCAGGTGCGACAGTTTCACTTTCGCCTGTGCCCCGAGGGTCAGGCCGGCGAGCACCGCCAGTGTCAGAATTCTTTTATTCATAGTGGTTAGGTTTTAGTCGGGTAGAGTAGGTCAAGCCCTTACAGCAGGGACTTGATGTCGGCCTCGATGTCGCGGACCTGTTGGCTGCGCTTGCGCAGGGTATTGGTGCGGTCGATGAGGAAATATTCCGGAACGCTCTGCACATTGTACAGCAGGAGCGACTGCGAACTGAGTCCCTGTGCGTCGCGCACGCTGACCCACGGCAGGGCGGCCGTCTGCTGCTTCCAGAAATGTTCGTCGGAGTCGAGCGAAACCTGATAGATTTCAAAACCCTGTGCGTGGTATTTGTTGTAGAGTTCGCGCAGCAGGAGGATGCGCTTGGGCGAGTCGTCGGTGCCGAACACGTGGAAGTCGAGCATCACCACCTTGCCCTTGAGGTCGCTCAGCCGGCGCGTGTTGCCGTGGTTGTCGGTCAGCGCAAGGTCTATCAGACCGGTGGTGGAGATCTTGTCGGCATCGATGGTTTTGGCCTGTTCCGCCTCGTTGATGCGCACGTTCTTCATGCCCTCGATGGCGATGTTGTGGAGGTTCGTGCCGCGCTCCGCACCGGGGTAATAGGTGTCCCAGCTCGTGGCCACGGCGGCAAACATCTTGATGTCGTCCTTGTTGCTGCGCGGATTGAACAGCAGCGTGTTGCCCAGCGTCTGGAACAGGGCGAAGTAGGCGTAGGGGCGGTAGGGCTCCCGGAGGATGTAGTCCACCTTCACCTCTTTCTTATAGGCTTCTATGGTGCGCAGGATGCTGTCGTTGCTCTGGTAGACGGTCAGCGAGGGGTTGCGCATGATGGCAGTGACGCGCCGTTGGAGTTCCATCTGTTTGAGGGCAAGCTCCTTGATTTTCTGGCAGTTGTCCGAACCGGAAATCTCATACTGTGCGGCCATCTGCGGATATTGTGTCTTGACGGTCACGGTCTCCGTGGAGTCGATGCTGACGTTGATGATCTGGTCGGCGATGCGCAGGCGGTAGAACTCGGGTGCTTCGTTCCGTTCGCCGGAAAAGCGGAAGGTTCCCGCCTCGTCCAGTTTCACGGAATCCACCACGCTGATTTCCTCGATGCCCACGTTTTCAAAGTAGAGCACAGAGTCCTTGGCATTGGCCACTGTGCCCTCTACATGGAATTGCTGTTTGCCGCAGGAGGCCAGTGCCAGTACGGCCACGGCCATCGTCGTATACTTCTTCATTTTCTTTGCTGTCGTTTTGGTTTTGTCTGCAAAGGTACGATTAAGCGAGGGAAATACAAAGAAAAACTCGTTTTTTCTTTTATTTCCGAACTGACGAACGAAGAAAGCGCGCCAAACATCCCAATTTCACTAAGGGGCGTTTCCGTAAGGGGCGGAAATAGGGGGCTAAAAACCGCCACTCGAGTGAATCGATCGATTCAGTCGAGTGATTTGATCATTTCACTCGAGTGAAACGATTTCAGGGCTCGGGCGATTAAGAAATAAGGTGCGACATTATAAACATTCTCACCCGACCGAATGGAGGCCCTTCCAGCCCCTGACGTGTACTGAATAAGTTGACACTTTTGAAGTTCAAAAAGTGTATCAGTATGC
>CAVJNH010000009.1:0-49496 GCA_963651005.1 Oscillibacter sp. MSJ-31 | reverse complement strand
CTTGGGGAAGAACGAGAGTTCGATGAAGGGACGGATACCCATACCGAGTAGGCGGTCATAGACCTCGTCGATATACTGCCAGTTGTAGACCGGGTTGCCATTCCTGTCCTCGAAATACACGAACATATCATCGTCGAAGAGTCCGTGCATACGGAGGTAGCGGTAGCCACACTGCTCCTTGGCTAATTTCAACTGTTCAGCCCAAGCCGTGCGAAGGCCTTCGTTGGCACGTCCGGCACAGACACCTACACTCCAAAAATGGTCGAATTTCTCGCCATCGGCCTTCGTGTCTATCGTTTGTGCGCCTGCCTGCCAAACCATCAGCAAGGACAGGGCGGTAATCATGATTTTCTTCATCTTAAAAAATATACATTTGTTACTAATTCTTTCTATAAAGAACGAAAGCAAGCCTGAAAGCTCACAAGAATTAACGTTTATTCAGTGTTTCGCTGATTGCCAAGATGTTCTTGCCCTTCTTGTTGAGCCAACACTCCGGCAGATAGAAGTCGCGCTGAGGCCCCTCTGACCAGCTCCGACCTATGGGATGCCCATTGAGATAGAGGAAGCCATCAGCCAACCGTTCCATGTGGAAATGGCAGGGCTGCGTGACCGGAGTGTCGAAGGTGTAGATATTCCAGCGCAACAGGCCATCTCCATCGGCGGCAGGCCGTTCCTTACCGACGGAATAGCGCAGGCCATCGGCGGCCTCGGTGAGGGCATAGCCCAGCGGTAGCGGTCTACCATCACAACGGACATAGGCGGGACCAATCTGCCAATGTTGCTCGACAGCGGCATTCGTGTGATGGTGCAAGCCGCGGCTGACATAGAGCATCAGCACTTCCTTTTCTTGCGACGTTAGCTCACCGGGAATCTGGAAATGCACCTCGTGATCGTCGGCGGAGACAGGATGCAACTGCTGCCCGTCCACCGAAACCAGTACATCGTCGGCTCCAGTACCATTGACCACGCCCTTACCTGTCCGACCGACAGTCAGCCTGCTGCCTGCGGGTGCCAAGGCACGATAATAGATGGGATGGCGGCCGTAGTGGCCCTGTTGGTCGATGGTCTCCAACGGCTTCAGGAGCGACCACTGCCGGGGCTGCTGACCGACAAAACGGGCTTCCAGCGTCGCATGGACCACGTTGGGATGCCGCTCCTGTGGGGCAAACTCCACCTGGCGGGGAAACCATTCTCCACGCTGTGCACCACGACGGACGTAGTAGACCTGCGAGCCGAAAGGTTCGAGATTGTAGTCTATCGTGACATCTGCTGTACGGAGAGTTCCACGATGCCAACGGGAATGTTCCTCGGTACGCACAAAATAGTATCGGTCGCCGTTGCTCGTCTGGCGTAGACACAGACTGACGGTGCTGTCACTACAGGTATAGGCGGGATAGATTTCTTTGGCACGGGCGATACGGGCACCATGCTTGAGCAGGAAGGGGGCCAACGCCCGGATGCGCCGGTAACGCTCGCCGGTAGTCCCATCTTCACCGATAGCGGCAGCACAGTCATAAGTGGCCGTGATGTCGCGCGAGGCCCAATCATCAAAGTTCGTACCACCGACGGCCATGTAGAAATTCACACCGCAAAAACCACGTTGCAGGGCATAGAGCAGGATATTCTGCGTCTGCACGGCTGCGACACCGTCCAGTTCCTCGCTCCGTTTGCCTCCCACATCGCTATACCAGCCTCCTTGAAGTTCTCCAGAGAGTAGCGGTTTCCCGGGCTGCGTCTTCAACTGCTGGTTTATCAGCCGTCCGAAGTTCTTCTCTATCTGCCATCGGGGGTAACTGTTCACCATGTCAATGCCCCCATTCAACGGGCCACTCTCTGCATTTCTTGCCTCCGATGTCCAGCAAGTAATCAGTGGCACCTCAATGCCATGATTCCGGGAGATGGAAGCCAGTTTCTCCAGATAGGCTTTCTTCGCCTGACGGGGAAACCACTTCACACGGTTGAACTCGTTCTCAATCTGGAAGAGAATCACGCCGCCGGCATGCCGCTTGCGCTTCTGAATCTGATGGGGTGCAACCGTCTTGCATACCGCACGATACCAGTGCTCGTTCCACTGCATGAAAGCCTCATCGTCGCTTTGCAACCAGACTTCACGGCGCGTTTTCTCCGGACGCTTCCGCATCAGCCATTGTGGGAATCCTCCTCCGCTCCACTCCGCACAGATATACGGCCCCGGACGGATAATGACATAGAGACCCATCTGCTCGGCTAGCTTCAGGAACTGCTCCAATGGTTTCATGTCAAGCTTCGACAGGTCATCCACCGATTCCGGCATCTGTCGCTCGTGCCAGTTCCAAGGAACATAGGTTTCCACGCCGTTGAACCCGGCCTCCTTCAACTTCAACAGCCTGTCCCGCCACAAAGGCTGCGGTGTCCGGAAATAATGGAAGGTGCCGCTGAGCAGGAACACGTCTTCCCCATCAATCTGGAAACACCGGTGGTCGAAGCGGATGCGGTCGGGGTGTCGGAATACGGATGTATCGACCGTAGAACTGTCGCTCTGATACTCTCGGCCGTCGGCACTCTTGTCGTTCATCACGGCCAGGTCGGAAATATTCTGTCCCGATGCCGTGACCAGACACAGCATCGGGAAGAATATACCAGTCAAGATGTTTTGGAATCTCATTAGCGGACTATGGCTTGACAATATTGAAAGCCCCAGCAGGATTCCCCTCCAAAGCCTTGATGTCGTCAAAACGGATGGTGATGTCTGTCTTGTTGGACACATAGAGTCCGAACTTGCATCCGATCTGGTCTTTGCCACCGTAATCCGGGTTCTTGGCCTTGCACTCGGCATTGTTGCCCGTATTGTCGAGATGTTCGTCGTCGAGCCAGTGGCCGAAGCCAAAACGGCAAGCGCCGGAATCGTATGCAGGAGCCGACTCCTTCATATCGTCGCCCAGCCAAGCCTTCAACCGACCTTTGTTGTTGAGTCCGACCTTGAAATAAACCACGACAGAATACCACTTGTTGGTCTCAAGCTGACCGACGGTACCCACAACAGGGTCAATCAGTGCGTGGCGGTGAGAAAGTTTCAGTGTGCCCTTGTCGATAGACAGGTGACCAGCCCAACTGTTATTGCATCCTTGTCCGAAAATCTGGGCGATGATGATGCCGCCCTCGTCCATGGGGAACTTCCCCTCAGGCAGGTAAATCTTGAATCCATACCATCCCTCGGAATTCGTGGCAAAGTTGCAAGTCACCTCTGCGCCACGGCGCATACGGCGATTGTCCTTGACCAACGCCTCGTAGTTGTAATAGAACTCCAGATACTTGTTTTCCACCCGGATATAGTTAGGTTCCCAAGCCCATGCTGCGGTGAAGGGATAATAGGATGTGCCGGTATTGAAATTGTTCTCATAGATTACATAGTTGCGGGAATCCGTAGAGCCGCCGTGGACAGGGGTTGCACTCTGGTCTGCACAGAGAGACAACTTCACCTCATGGAGGTTACCCACCCATGATGAGCCATCCTGCAGGAACAATACACGCAAATAGTAGGTCTGGCCCTCTTTGAGATAGAACGGGCCATAGGTATAGGCTTCATCCTTGTTCCAAGATCCGGTGTTGACCATATCCCTTGTCAGTTGAGGATCGGTACTCTGCGTCTTCAGTGCACTGAAGTTGTCGCTGATGTCGATGTTGATATGGCTACCGTTTTTCGTTGTAGCGGCCAATGTAGTGACATTGAAGATACCTGTGGCGGGAGACTGGAACTCATAGATAGCCCACGCACCATCCTTGGTATTGTCAACGCAACCTTCAGCCAGCTTGATAGAGCCGCTGGCCTCCTTATACTCGCCCAGATTGAACGTATAGTCACCGACCAGTGTGAGTTCGGGCGTGGTAACGGTCTGGCGGTCGCCGAAATAAACCGTCATTGCACCCGATTTCGCATTGGTGGGAACGGTCACCTTCAGTTCTGTCTCTGTCAAAGAGTTGGCTGCCACCTTGGTTGCCCCATCCTCTGTCTGGAACTCTACCAGGATGTCGCTCAGAGGCATACTGAGGAACGTATCGAAATTGACACCGACAAGGGTGATTTCGCTCCCCAGATAAGCTACCGAAGGGTTGATTGACTTGATTTCCGCACCGGGAATATAAGTAAATTCGTCGGTGGTGGTCACGTGGTTCTTGTAAACCCAGACATCCAGAGGACCGCTCACCGCACCGTCGGGCACGCGCACCTGAATCTCCGTGTCACTGTAACTGACGTATTCCTTGGCCTCGACACCGCCGAAGTACACCCGGCCGATGCGCTCACTGCGCTCACTGCCGAAGTTTGAGCCTTTGATGGTGACTATGCTGGTGGGCAGACCGGTCTTGGGACTGAAGTCGGTCACCGTCGGAGCGGGATATTTACTGCCTTGTGTCTCGTCACTGCTGCAGGCGGCCAGACTGGCGGTACACAGCACCATGGCCAACAGCATGATTTTGCAATATATTCTTTTCATCATGTTTGCTTTGATTAAATTACCACTGTGGATTCTGTTTCAGATTCGGATTCAGCTTGATCTGATCCGTAGGGATGGGCTGCAGATAGTTCTTTCTGGAGAACTTACGGTTTGCCTTGTGCTCGACAATCACTGCGCCTGCTTTTGTCGACGTGTAAGCGGGGTCTTCATAAGTCAGCTCGGTGGTCTCGATGTTGTCCTTCCAGACATTGGCATCATAGACCTTGAGGCTGGTGACGGGGTTCACCAGTGTCGCCAGATAGGTATCTGCACCATCGTAGGCTACGTAAGCACCACAACGCTCCTGACCGAGCACCTGCTCGGCGATGCCCCAACGGCAGAGGTCGCTCAGACGGTGCCCCTCGCCATAGAGTTCGACGGCACGCTCACGGCGGATTTCGCCCAGATAACTCATCTCGCAACCCTTGGCCTTGGCCGTAGCAATCAGCGCGGCATTGAGCGGAGCAATACCGCCCCGGGCACGCACCTTGTTGAGCGAGAAGTTCAGGTCGGCATCAGAGATAGTGCCATTGCCCAACTCGCAGGTGGCCTCGGCATAGATCAGATAGACCTCGGCCAGACGGATGTGCATATAGTCGGCAGCCTCGTCGCCGGCTGCACCCAGCGTTGCCAGTTCACTGCAGAACTTGCGGCCACTGGTACCGGAGCTGGAATTGGAGAGCAGGTCGGGACAATACTGATACTTGTTGGCAGGGAGCGATTTGAGGTCTGCGCTATAGTCGGCACCCGTGCCATACATACCCCAGCCCCAATAGTAGCCCAGTGCCTGTTTATAGCAGGCTGTCAGACGATAGTCACGGTTCTCAAGTTCTGCATTCATCTCCTTGAATCCTTTGAACAGTGGAGACACATGGATGGGCAGGCCGTCGGTGCAGAGATACAGGTCTATGAGTTTACGGGTCATCCTGCCAGGCACTGTGTGTGTGAGGTTCGTGTTCGACTTGCGGTTGGTGTGGTCATAAACCGAACGGTAAACCGCTTCTTTGTTGTCGGCTTTCGACACACCGGCCGGGTTGGAATCACTGCCTTCAAGGTTGAACAGGTAGAAATAGCTGGTGTGCACATACAAATCCGGATTGCCGGATGCCGGTGCTGCCTCGACACCCATAAACAGTTCGAAGTTGCCACTGTTGATGACCTCGGCAGAGAGTTCCTTGGCCATGGTGAACAGTTGCTCGATAGAAGGATAGCCTTCGGGCATGGCCGTACCGGCACCGCTCTGAGCACCGTCGCCATTGGTGACATCGGCACTGCCGCGACCGTTGTACTTCTCCCAGGTAGCCTCAAAGAGGCATACACGGGCCTTGAAAGCCTTGGCGGCATCTACGGTGACGTGGCCGTCGTTGCCGGTAGAAGCAACCGTCGTGTTCTTCAGTTTGGCAATGGCCACATCGAGGTCGTCGAGGATGGCCTTCACCACTTCATAACGAGAGTTGCGCGGTCCCCATACCACATCCGACTGCGTGTCGGGAGTGTGCATCATGAGTGCCACGCCACCGAAACGCTTCAGCAGGAAGAAATGATGCCAGGCGCGGAAGAAGTGAGCCTGCCCTACGGGAGCGGCAATCTCGTCCTGGTTGGCATACTGTTCGCCTTTCTCTATCAGTTGGCAGCAGGGGCGCAACCACTTGTAGGCTTGTGTGTAATAGGTGTCGGATGTGCCCGCACTGTTGGTGCCGTTCAGTTCCTCTTTACCGATGGTCACCAGGTCGGAACCGAAGTCGAAATTGATGTTGTAAGTAGTAGAGCCACCCCAGGCGTACACGTTGGCATGCAGATTGTCGGCTGCAGCCTGAAACTGTGCGAGGTTCTTGAAATAAATCGCTTCAGTCTGGGCATCCAGTGGCTTCAGTTCCAGAAAGTCGTTGACGCAACCTGTGGTGAGCAGGGAACCCAGAGACAGCATAGCAAATATCTTGGTCTTCATGACGTTGTTCATTTTTATCTGTTTTTAGCTTGTTATTAGAAAGTCAAATCCACGCCAAACGATACGGTGCGTGAGAAGCAATCGATCTTACCCTGTCCGGTAGAAGCCTGGTTTTCAGGGTCGAATTTATCGGCCACACTGGACAGCTTGAAGAGGTTGTCGCCCGACACATAGACCCGCAGATTGTTCAAGCCTACACGATTGACGAGACTCTTCGGGAAGGTGTAGCCCAATGCGATGTTCTTACAACGGGCATACCAGCACTTGATCACGTTGATGTCATTATAGTCACTGTAGTTCCAACTGTTGACAGATCCGTCGAACGACAGGATGGGGAAGCGGGCGTTGGTGTTGCTTTCGCTCCAAGTTTCGGTCAGGTAGACGCGGTTCTGGTTCATCCACCAGTTGATGAACGGCCCACGAAGAGCACCTTCACGAACCAGATTCTGCTTGCCGACACCCTGCACGAACATGGAGAAGTCAAAACCCTTGAACTTGGCTCCCAAGGTCAGGCCGAACATATAGTGCGGATTGGCATCGCCATAGTAATCCAAGTCCTCGGTGGTAATCTTACCGTCATGGTTGAGGTCGAGCTTCTTCACGCATCCCGGACGCAACTGACTGTCGGTGCCCTGTGTGGGAGCCTTGGTTCCGCTGGCGTTTACCGTCTGGTAGTAGGCTTCGACCTCAGCCTCGGTCTGCAGATAGCCGTCGGTACGGTAGACGTAGATGGCGTTGAGGGGTTTGCCCTCGATGAATGCGCTGCCGCCCACCTTGTTGTTCTTGCCGGCAGAGATGGCTACCGCCCCGTCAAACTGGGTGATTTTGGTCGTGGCATCAGAGAGCGAGAGGCCGACGTTATATTCGAATGACTTGCCGATTTTGTCGCGCCATTCCAGCGCCAGTTCCCAACCGTTGGCACGGAAGCTGCCGTTGTTCGTCTTGGGAGCCGAAGCACCGAGGGTGACAGGATACGTCACGGAAATCAACATGTCGTTGTTCTTGCGGATATAGTACTCGAACGAACCGCTCAGGCGATTGTGCAGCACGGCGAAGTCGAGACCGAGGTTCGTTGTAGTCACGCGTTCCCAAGTACGGTTGTCGGAGGTCATCCCCGAAATCCATGCCGTGTTGACCTTCGTTCCATTGTAACCGAAGATGGTGCTGCCTGTTCCGATGGTGGAATAGTAGTCGTAATTGCCGATGCCGCCCTGCGAACCCGTCTCGCCGTAAGAGGCACGCAACTTCAGGTTGTCGAAGAAGCCCCACTGCTTCACGAAGTCCAGTTCCGAGAAGCGTACACCACCGGACACGCCGTAGAAGTTGGCCCAACGGTTGGCTGCCGAGAAACGGGAGCTGCCGTCGCGGCGGAACAGGCCTTCCAGCAGATAGATGCCCTTGAAGTCGTAGTTCAGGCGGCCGAGCCAGGAAATCATGCCGACCTCGTTGCGTCCGCCGGTAGCCTCCGACGTGGAGACATCGCCCAGATTGATGTCATCCAGCTCGTCCACCCCGAAGCCCTTACGATACTGGTAGTACGTCTCGTAATGGTTCTTCTCGCCTGTGAGACCGGCCATCAGGGCAATGTGATGGTTGCCGAAGGTGTTGTCGTAGTTGATCAGGGCGTTGTAGGTCTGATAGAACGTATCATAGATTCTGTTCTTCACATAACAGTTGTTGTCGTTTGAAGTCATGTGGACAGAACCCGACTGCTGCGAATAGTCCGGATAGCCGTCCCAAGAAGTCGATTCTCCGGCCCAATCGTACAAGGTGACATGGGTGGCGCGGGTGATGTTCTTTCCATGACGGATGCGGAAGTTGGCCGACGTGTTGAAAGAAAGCCCTTTCACCCACTTGTCGAGGCTGACGGTCAACTTGCCGCCCAGACGGATGAACTCCTCGGTGTTGTTGGTGCGACCCCCTTCCTTCAGGTAGGCCAGCATATTGTTGTTTCCGAAGGTGTCGTAGAACTGTCCGTATTCATTGTAGAACGGGAAGAGATACATGTCCTGCAGACCGTTGCCTACGCCCTGTGTCGGCGTGCTGGTTGTCCTTCGGTCGTAGGAGATGTTGAACGCTGCCTTGATCCAGTCGTTCACGTTGTAGTCGAGGTTGGTGCGGAAGTTGTACTTCTTCTGGCCGTCGTATACCACGTCCAGCAGTGAACGGTCGTTGGCATAGCCCAAAGAGGTAAGCACCTTCACTTTGTTGTTGCCTCCATTGACGGAGACGTTGTGCTGCTGTCCCCAGGTCGTGCCATAGACGGCATCATACTGGTCTGCGAAGGGGTCAAGGACCTTGAATCCGCCATTCACCATGCCTTCGATGCGCTCGCCATTGGCGAGAGACTCCCAGACATCCTGAGGCCAGCTCAGTTTCCATCCGTAAGTGTGGGAAGCACCGTATTTGTGGTCGTTTTCGACGGCCGCATTGTGCATCTGCGCCCACTCCTGCCCACTGGCCACAGGATAGCGTTCACCCATGAAATTGGCGTGGACGCTGCCGGAATAGCTCACCTTCAGCTTGCCTTCCCTACCGCGCTTGGTGGTTACCAGGATGACACCGCCGGCGGCTTTGGTTCCGTAGATGGCGGCAGCGGCATCCTTCAACACGGAAACGCTCTCGATGTCGTTGGGGTTAAGCTGGGAAAGTTCCCACTGGTAAGCCTCCACGCCGTCCACGACAATCATGGGATTGTTGGCATCGCTATTCACCGAGATTCCTCCGCGAAGGGTGATGGACAGGCCCTCGTTGCCCGGACGGGAAGAGGTGCGGGTGATGGCCAGTCCGGGGATGGTACCCTGCAGGGCGACACCTACGTTCTGCGTGGCCTTGCCCTTGAGCACTTCGTCTCCCCTTACCTGGGTGACCGAACCGGTCAGGGTCTGTTTCTTCTGTACGCCGTAGCCGACAACCACCACTTCGTCGAGCAGGCTGTTGTCTTCCTCAAGGGTCACCGTCATGTTGCCGGCGGCTCTCACTTCCTGTTCCTTGTAACCGATGCAGCTGACCACGAGGGTGCCTTGGGCGTCGTTCAGAGAGAAATGGCCGTCGAGGGCCGTGACTGTGGCATTGTTGGTGCCTTTGACCTTGACAGTCGCCCCGATGACGGGTTCGCCGTTGGGGTCAACCACTTTACCATTGACCACTCGGGTCTGATGGATGGCCTGCACGCCCAGCGTACCGGTAGCCTGTGCCGCCGGTCCAGTCGTGAAGAAGGCCAAAGCCAGGAACGCCGTTGCGAACCTGCCCTTCGGAAAGTAACACTTCATTTTTTCGTTCATAAGAAATAATTTAGCGAAATTAATATAAATAGATTGAATTGGCTTGTCGGTCACGTTAAAAATTCATAACCTTACGGATATTCTCCCTTATCTGGACACGCGAACGGTACAGACGGCCTTCCACGGCACGCTTTGTCAGACAGAGGGTCTCGGCAATCTCGTCGGCGGTTTTCTCCTCAAAACGGATCATGCTGTAGACCTTGCAGTCCAAAGCCGACATCCGTCTGAGCACCTTCATCTCCACTTTCAGGATGTCGTTCACCTCGGCGTCGGTATTCATGTACGACTGCTCCATCAGTCCATCCCCTGCGTGACGCGCCTTTTCCACATAGGAACGGTGACGCAGGTAGTCGGTGCGCTTCTGGTAGGCTATTTTCACCGCAAGCGCCTTGACCTGGCCTTCGACAATAAGGTCAAGCCCCAGCAGCTTCACGAACACGTCCTGGACCAGATCTTCACAAATGTCTTCGGGTATGCGTGCCTGACGAAAGATGGCGAAAAGGTCGTTGGCGACCTTCTTGTAAGTGTCCCCGATAATCTCCCGGTTCTTCGCATTCTGTGTTGGCATCTTGTTACAGTTATTGGTTATTTTCATGCTGCAAAGGTAGAATAAAAAGAAAAGGGGAACAAGTTTTTCAAGGTCGTTCGTCTTCAACAGAATTAGCATTGAGTCCGAAAAAGTTAAACCGCTGCAAACCAACATCTTTTCCACAGTTTATAAAACTTAGGCGAACCGGAGAACTGCTCCACTTTCCGTTAATCATTGTAAAAAGTCATCGTCTTGCGCCCCACTTTCAAGCCATTTTTCGTACCTTTGCACCAAGATGAAGTTCAGACTACCTAAACAAATCTTGTTGGGATTCCTCGGCCTGTTGCAGGCGACCCATGTTCTGGCGGCAGCCGGCAGTGAATCTCCCATCGTCAACCTTACGCTCGCCGACGGTCTGGCCGGTGAAGTAGTTCATCGGGTGGTGACCGACCACAACGGGCTGGTATGGGTGGCCACCAACAACGGCATCAATCTCTATAACGGCAAGCGACTGATCCATTTTCCCCTTGCGGCGGAGGGCGGCTGGCCCGTCGTGGTCTATGACCTCTGCGAGACCCGCGACAACAGCATCTATGCGGCCACCGACGCAGGACTCTATCGTCTTGCACTGGGAGGCGGGCGGTTCGAGCATATCCTGCCGGAAATAACGAAACCCAGCAGTCTGCTGGCCGTGGGAGACACCGTTTATATCGGAGGTCAGCAGGGATTCATGTTCTTCGACGGGGAACGGCTGAACCACAAGGATGTCGGTGCCGTCGGCAAAGGGCTGGACAATATCGTCAGACAATATACCGCCGCCCCCGACGGTATGGTCTGGTTTCTTACCCGTTTCAACCTGGGCTGCTACAATCCGGCTACCGGAAAGACGGAGATGCACCTGCTGAAAGGGCTCTTGCCTGACCGCACGCCACTGACCCAGTTCGCCCACCTTGGAGAGCAGTTCTTCATCGGCACCACGAAGGAAGGGCTGTATGTGTACAATCGGCACACGCGCCAGGCCCGAAAGCTGGAGGAGATAGGCAATGTCGTGAAGACGGTCCAGTTGAGCCGGGACAGCCTCGTCTGTGTGGCTACCGACGGAGCCGGAGCCTACCTGCTCGACCCCCGGACACTCGCCGTCGTGAAGCACTACTCCGAAGAAAGCCCCGACGACCTGCGCATCCCGACGAACGCCGTATACTGTTTCTATCGCGATGCCAACGGGGTGGACTGGTTCGGGCTTATGCGCTACGGACTGGCCTATACCCGCCACAGCGTGGATATGTTCCAGTCCTACGTCTGCGGCGGCTTCTCGACGGAAGGCATCAACGTGCGCAGCTATTTTTTCAGAGGCAACGAAAGCCTGATAGGCACCCATCAGGGGTTCTGGTTCCTTGACAAGACCAGAGGCATCAACCGGCATTTCACCCCGGAACAGCTCGGGGGCGGACATATCGTCACGGGTATCGCCTGGCAGAACGGCTGCTATTTCATCGGCACCTACGACGGCGGCCTGCGCGTGCTGAACCCGCAGACCATGACCATCGGACGGTTCAACAGCATCCCCCTGCTCGACCATGCCATCATCGCCGACATACAAACCGGCAAGGACGGCAGCATCTGGATCGGCAGCGGTGAAGGGCTCTTCATCATCGAGAAGGACGGCAGCGTCAAACGATACTGCGAACAGAACTCGCACATTGTCGCCGGGGTCATCAACAGCATCACCTTCGACAACAGAGGGAACGCGTGGCTCACGGGGGCATCGGGCGTGTCCATCTACAGTGCGACGAGCGGCGAAGTGCTGGAGGTGACCTTTCCCAAAGGGAGTTTCTTCGAACGCATACCTTACCTTCGCGGAGAGACGGGACACGGCAACCTGATGTTCATGCGCAGCGGACCAAGGATGTACTACACTACAACGGACAGGAGCAAGTTCGGAGAGATGGCACTGCCTCCCGCCTTGAACGGCTCATGGTTCAGAGGCTTTGTCGACGACAGGGAAGGCCACTACTGGATCGGCACGGAGAAGGGGCTCTACCGGGTGGGGTATGACGACGACAGCGTGCTTCACTTCGGATACAGCGAAGGCCTGCACGGCGAACTGATCAACGCCATGAGCTATGCTGACGGGAAGCTGTGGACTGCCACTTCCATGGGTCTTTTCTCGCTCGACACGAAGCAGTTGGAAGAGTGGAGGAACATCGTCCGTTATCATCCGATACTCCACGACATCTGCAAGGGGACGGACTATCTGGACGGTGCTGCCGAGCGCAATGTGAACGCTACGGGGGAACTGCGGTTGAGCTGGAATCTGGGTTCCGAAGTGCTGTATGCCGGCGTGACCATCCCCGACTACACCCTTCAGACCGGGCGGCTCTTTGAATACCGCATCGACGGAGGCCCATGGCAGACCATCCACAACGAGCAGAAGATGGACATCCGGGGGTTGTCGTTGGGCAGCCACACGCTGGAGACCCGTCTGTCGGGCATCGGCGGCAGCTCTTCGAAGTACACGCTGACGGTCTATCCTTCGGGCTGGGCCTTGATGGAGGCCATGGTTCTCCTGACCTTCATCGTCCTCCTGTGGATATGGTACCGGTACCGGAAGAACACCAAGGTGCTGCTGGCAGAAAGACAAGGCATCGAAGAAGCCCTGCTGGAGAGCGAGGCTCTCCGGGAGGAAGTCGAGGAGCCTCAAGAACCGCAGAAATACCAGAAGGTAAAGCTCGACGAACAGGAGTGCGAGGAGATTGTCACGCGGATGCGGACCCTGTTGGACACCCAGCGTCTTTACACCAATCCGGAGTTGAAGCGTACCGATCTGGCGGAAAGGCTGCATGTGTCGCCGGTCAAGCTGAGCCAGATCTTCACGCAATACCTGAAGGAGAACTACTATGAGTTCGTGAACCGCTATCGTCTGGAAGAGTTCAAACGGCTCATCGAGGCCGACGACTACAAGAGGTACACCATAACGGCTCTCAGCGAACGGTGCGGTTTCAAGAAAACCTCGTTCTTCACCACCTTCCGGAAGGTGGAAGGCATGACTCCGGCGGAATATCTGAAGGCAAGGCATATCCAGGCGAGATTCTGACCCGTGGCACGGACACGCGCCGTTTTTTACCCGCCGCAAAATTTCTTTTATGTAAATTTGCCGCGTCTATCGTATTAATGGAAAAAGACCATGATGAGAAAAACGATTCTATTCTTCGCTCTGTTGCTGTGCGCAACCGCGGCACCGGCCAAGATGCAGCCGGAGGAGTATGCCAAACTGAAGGAAAGGGTGGACGGCTACCTCGAAAGGGTGACGCGGCAGAAAGACTGGCTGGTGTCGCGCCTGCAGATGTACTGGACCACCCATGCCACGGACGTGTTCGTGAACGGCGAGACCTTCGACCATCCGGGCGGAGGGCGCGCTCCCGTGCCGACGGTGAAATTCAACGGCACGCGCAGCCACGGCTCGCAATACGACCAGCCGAAGCTGGAGGATGTCGTCCCCTACGACGACGACGAGGCGGGCAGCGTCACCTACGTCAACCGCGCAACCGGGGTGAAGGAGAGGACACACACCGCGAAGACGGGCTGCAATGTGGCTTCGCTGAACCGCAAGATTCTGGGGATTGCGCGCGATGCGGCCAAGCTCTACGCCGAGAACGGCGACACGCGCTACGCACGGATGGCACTCGACGTGTTCGACACCTACATGAAGGGCATCTACTACCGCAACGTGCCCACTGACCTGACCCACGGCCACATGCAGACCCTGGTGGGGCTGACGACCTTCGAGGTCATCCACGAGGATGCCATCAACGAACTCACGGAGATGTATCCGCTGCTGAAGCCGTTCATCCGGAAAGACAAGCCCCTCTACGAGGCGGCCTTGAAGAAATGGGCGGAGAACATCATCGCCAACGGCGTGCCACAGAACAACTGGGACCTGATACAGGCCAACTTCATCGTGCGCATCGCCCTGGTGCTGCAGGAGGACAGTGCCTATGCAGACCGCCGCGGACGGGGCTACTACATCGACTACGTCATCAACCGGTCGAGCATCCGGCAGTGGAGCATGAAGCGTCTGGCCGACTACGGCTTCGACCCGCAGACGCACATCTGGGGCGAGTCGCCGGGCTACAGCGTGGGTGTTGTCAAGGACTATGCGGAATTTGCCAACACCGTCGACAAGCACGCCGGCGTGGATATGTTCCGCGAGATTCCGGCCATCGAAAAGAGCATCTTCGCCATGCCGCAGTACCTCTTCCCCAACAGGATGATCTGCGGTTTCGGCGACACGCATCCCAACTATCTCCAGACGACGGCCATCGACCGGATGGCGGACTATGCCCGGCGACACGGCGACCAGTCCCTGCTGCAGCGGCTGGCCGCGCTCCGCAAGGCCATACAGCCCGACGCGCCTGCCGCAGACATCTCGAAGTACGTCTCGCACACCTTCTACAGTCCGAACGTCTCCTGGGTGATGCTGCGGACGGGCATGGATGCCCGGCATGACTTGGCCGTCTCCGTCAACGGGGCCTTGGGCAACCACATGCACGCCAACGGCATCAACATGGAGCTTTACGGCAAGGGATTCGTGCTGGGGCCCGACGCAGGCATCGGACGGGTGCTCTACAGCGGTGCCGACTACAACGAATACTACTCCCGTTTCCCGGCCCACAACACCGTCTGCGTGGACGGCGTGTCAGACCATGCCGTCATGACGGCACAACACGCCTTCGAGGTGCAGATGCTCCAAGGGACGGCGCAGGCTTCCGTCAGCCAGGTGGCCTTCATCGAACCGGAAACGCAGTCGGACCAACTGCGCACCAACGGCATCGTCAAGACCGGAAAGGGCGGCTATTACGTCGACATCTTCCGCAGCAGACGCAAGAACGGCAAGGACAAGTTCCACGACTATTTCTACCACAACCTCGGACAGGCGATGACCCTCACCGCAGCCGACGGCGCAGACCTCAACCTCCAGCCCACCGACGAGCTGGCCTTTGCCGGAGGCCACCTCTACGCCTACAGCTACATCTACGACAAACGCTCCGCCACGACGGACCGGGACGTGAAGGCCACCTTCACCACCACCTGTCCCGACGGCCGCAAAATCGACATGACCCTGTGGATGCAGGGCAGCAGGAACCGCGAAGTGTTCCGGGCCCTCTCGCCGGTGAACCTCGAATACGAGCGTCTGCCGAAGTTCATGCCCTACAACGTCGCCGAGCAGCCGGTGCTCACCTATGTGGCCCGCCAGCATGGAGACGCGTGGAGCCGGCCCTTCGTCGCCGTCTTCGAGCCGTCCGACAGCAACGAACCCTCCGAAATCGAGCGCGTGGAGTTCTTCACCCCGGAAGGCAAGGATGCGGTCGGCATCAAGGTGACGCTCAAGAACGGCCGCACAGACATCATCGTCTCCACTCCCAGCCGCTACGAGGTCACCTCCGACGGCCAGACGACGATGACGGCAACCCGATGACCGTGCTTGGAGAATAGAAAACAAAAAAAGAGAACCCAAACGGTTCTCTCTTTTTTTCTGATGCGCTTTGCGGAGAGGGAGGGATTCGAACCCCCGGTACCTCTCGGTACGACGGTTTTCAAGACCGTTGTAATCGACCACTCTACCACCTCTCCAGGGTCTGCCGAAAAGCGGTGCAAAGGTACTGGTATTTTCCGGAATATACAAATTTCGTGGCGTTTTTTTGCAATATCGGGCAAAAATATGTAATTTTGTAGCATGATTTACCCCAAGAACTTTGAAGCGAAAATCGGTTTCGACGAAATACGCCAACTACTGAAAGGCCACTGCCTAAGCACACTGGGCAAGGAACAGGCCGACGAGATTGGCTTTACAGACCGGACGGACACCATCAACGAATGGCTGGAACAGGTGCGGGAGTTCCGCCGCCTGCAACAGGAAGCGGACACCTTTCCCCTCAACTATTTCTTCGATGTCCGGCAGGCGATAGAACGCATCCGGCTGGAGAACACGCACCTGGAGGAGGACGAGCTGTTTGACCTGCGCCGTTCGCTGGAGACCATCTCGCAGATAGCGACCTTCCTGAACCGCAACGAGGGCGACGAGGAAAATCCGGAATACCGCTACCCTGCCCTCCATCGGCTGGCTGCCGAGGTGCAGACCTTCCCGGCCATGATGCGCCGCATCGACTCCATCCTCGACAAGACCGGGAAAATCAAGGACTCCGCCTCCATGACGCTGGCAGGAATACGCCACGAACTGGCACAGACGGAGGGCAGCATCTCCCGCACCCTCTACACGATACTGCACGCCGCCCAACGCGACGGACTGGTGGACAAGGATGTGACACCGACACTGCGCGACGGGCGACTGGTGATTCCGGTGGCTCCGGCACTCAAGCGCCGCATCAAGGGCATCGTACACGACCAGAGCGACACGGGGAAGACCGTGTTCATCGAGCCGACGGAGGTGGTGGAAGCCAACAACAAGGTGCGCGAACTGGAAGCCGAAGAGCGGCGCGAACTGATCCGCATCCTCACGGTGTTCACCGCCGAGGCGCGCCCCCACGTGCAGGAGCTGCTCGACTCCTATCGTTTCCTGGCACAGATAGACCTGTTGCGCGCCAAGGCGGAACTGGCCGGCGAGATGAAAGCCTTTGAGCCGCACGTGAAGGACGAGCCGCACATCGACTGGATCCAGGCGGTCCACCCGTTGCTGCAACGTTCGCTGGCCCGACAGGACAAGAAGGTGGTGCCCCTCGACATCATACTGACGCGGGAGAAGCGTCTGCTGGTCATCTCCGGCCCGAACGCAGGAGGCAAGTCGGTCTGTCTGAAGACCGTGGGGCTGCTGCAGTATATGCTGCAATGCGGCCTTTCCGTCCCCCTGGGCGAACGTTCGACGGTGGGGGTCTTCCAGGACATCATGATTGACATCGGCGACGAGCAGAGCATTGCCGACGACCTGTCGACCTACTCCAGCCACCTGCTCAACATGAAGAACATGATGCGGCAGGCCAACGGCCACACGCTGCTGCTCATCGACGAGTTCGGCGGCGGCACGGAGCCTGCCATCGGCGGAGCCATTGCCGAAGCGGTGCTGAAGCAGTTCTGGAAGAAGCAGGCTTTCGGCGTGATTACCACCCACTATCAGAACCTGAAGCATTTCGACGAGCAGCACGAAGGCGTGGTCAACGGAGCCATGCTCTACGACCGCCACCAGATGCAGGCCCTGTTCCAGTTGTCCATCGGGCAACCCGGATCGTCGTTTGCCATCGAAATCGCGCGCAAGACGGGGATTCCCGAAGAGGTCATCAACGATGCCAGCGAGATTGTCGGGTCAGAATATATCCAGAGCGACAAATACCTCCAGGACATCGTGCGCGACAAGCGGTACTGGGAAGGAAAACGGCAGACCATCCACCAGCACGAGAAATCGCTGGAAGGACGCATCGCGAAGTACGAGAGCAACATCGAGGAGATAGAGCAGGAGCGCAAGGCCATCCTCCGCCGCGCCAAGGAGCAGGCCGAGGAGCTGTTGCGCGAGAGCAACCGGAAGATAGAGAACACCATCCGCGAAATCAAGGAGGCGCAGGCCGAGAAGGAGCGCACCCGGCTGGTCCGCGAGGAGCTGAACGAGTTCAGGCAGCAGGTGTTGGAGATAGACACCCGCGAGAAGGACGAGATGATCGAGCGGAAGATGCAGCAGATTCTGGCTCGCCGCGAGCGGAAGGCCAAGCGCAAGCAGGAGAAGAAAGACCAGCCTGCCGCCCCGTCGGCCGCCGCTCCGTCAGTGCCATCCGCCGGCGGACAACAGCCTGCGGCTCCCATCGCCGTGGGCAGCCTCGTGCGCATCAAGGGACTGGGCACTACGGGCAAGGTGGAGCGTCTGTCGGGCAAGGATGCCGTGGTCATCTTCGGCGGCATGAAGACCAAGATGAAGACGGGCCAACTGGAACTGGCGGAGCGGCAGCAGGAGCCCCGGAAGACGGAGATGCCCCACGCCTCGCTGGCCGTGGCCACCTCGAAGGTGACGCGCAGCACGATAGAAGACCGCAAGCAGAACTTCCATCAGGACATCGACGTGAGGGGAATGCGCGGCGACGAGGCCGTGGATGCCGTGATGCACTTCATCGACGATGCCATCCTGGTGGGGATGTCGCGCGTGAGGATTCTGCACGGTACGGGCACCGGTGCCCTTCGCCAGCTGATCCGGCAGTATCTGCACACCGTGCCGAATGTGCGCAGTGCGAAGGACGAGCACGTGCAGTTCGGCGGGGCAGGCATCACGGTGGTAGACATCGACTGACCCACAAAAAAAAGACTCCGTGAAACGCTTTGTATCGCATTCCACGGAGCTTCCCTCAATTTTAGTACAACATTCTGAGTACCGAGCCTCTTGTCGGATTCGAACCAACGACCCCGAGATTACAAATCACGTGCTCTGGCCAACTGAGCTAAAGAGGCAGGTGGGCAAGCGGTCTGTATCGCGCCGCTACAACCAAGTACCTTTGCTACGTTCCCGTCCTGGAGGATTCCGAGGGAGCTGGCCGTACAGGACTTGCCCATGTTCTTATAGCCGGATTCTGCCTCATCGGCGAAAATCCGGCTGCAAAGGTACGGAAAAGTTTCCGAATAGCGAAAGAAAACCGGATTTTTCTTTCATTTTTCCACTCGGTTCGTCGTTCAAGGGACTACCCAAAAACGGGAAATGGCCGTCGACGCACGTCAAGACCTCCATCCCAAAATGAATGGATCCGTTGACGGCAATCAACGGAAAGACCGGCATCTTTTTCAGGTGCCGGCCTTTTTTTCCGCGGAAACAGCCGCCGTCTGACGGAAATTCATTAACTTTGTACCCATGAACCGAAAGACAGTGCATCTCCAGGAGACCGACTCCACCAACCGATGGCTGAGGGAACACCGGGCGGAAGGCGTCGAGGCCGTGTGGGCGGACTACCAGACCGACGGACACGGACAGGGACAGAATCACTGGGAATCGGAGCGAGGAAAGAACCTGACGTGCTCCCTGCTGCTCCACCCCGACGGGATTCCTGCCAACCGACAGTTCCGCATCTCCATGGCCGCGGCACTGGCCACGGCAGATGCGCTCCGGCAACGTATCGGAGACGAGAACCTCACCGTGAAGTGGCCCAACGACATCTACTGGCGCGACAGCAAGATGGCGGGCATACTCATCGAGAACCGGCTGGTGGGGCAGACCGTGGCGGACAGCATCGTAGGCATCGGCATCAACGTCAACCAGCAGCAGTTCCGCAGCGACGCACCGAACCCCGTCTCCCTCCGGCAAGTCACCGGCCAAGAGACCGACCGCGAAGCCCTGCTGGAAGACCTCATCCGGCGCATCCACAGCTACTTGCAGCAGGACGTGAAGCCGCGCTACATGCAGGCCCTCTACTGCCGCACGGGGCTTCATCCCTACCGCGACAGCCAAGGCCCCTTCACCGCCGGCATCGCCGACGTGGAGGACGACGGACACCTCCTGCTCCTGGACACCCAAGGCCGACGGCGACGCTACGCCTTCAAGGAAGTGGCCTTCGTGCACTGAACCGAGCGAAACAACAAACAAAAGACAACAATAAACGAACAAAGGAAAAGAACAATGGCAAGATTTCAAAGAATCCTACTGAAACTCTCGGGCGAGAGCCTGATGGGAGAACAAGGTTACGGCATCGACCCTAAACGCCTCAGCGACTACGCCGAACAGATCAAGGAAGTCCACGACATGGGCGTGCAGATCGGCATCGTCATCGGCGGCGGCAACATCTTCCGCGGACTGAGCGGCAGCCAGAAGGGCTTCGACCGCGTCAAGGGCGACCAGATGGGCATGTGCGCCACCGTCATCAACTCTCTGGCCCTCTCCTCGGCACTCGACGTGCTCGGTGTGCGGAACCGGGTGATGACCGCCATCCGCATGGAGCCTGTCGGCGAGTTCTACACGAAATGGAAGGCCATCGAGGCCATGGAGGACGGACAGGTCTGCATCTTCTCCGCAGGCACGGGAAACCCCTATTTCACCACCGACACCGGCAGCAGCCTGCGCGGCATAGAGATAGAGGCCGACGTCATGCTGAAGGGGACGCGCGTGGACGGCATCTATACCGACGACCCCGAGAAAGACCCGACGGCCACCAAGTTCGACAAAATCTCGTACAAGGAAGTGCTGGCGCGCGGACTGAAGGTGATGGACCTCACCGCCATCTGCATGTGCCAGGAGAACCAACTGCCCATCTACGTGTTCAACATGGACACCATAGGGAACCTCCGGCGCGTGATGGAGGGCGAGAACATCGGCACCCTCGTGCACCCCTAACGCCCCAGGCGCGAGGCCACAGCCGACAGCACCACGTACCAGGCGATGACGACGGCAATGCCGCTCACACGGAACACCAGGAGCAGCAGCACGGAGGTGACCAGAAACACATACTTCACCTCGTTGCCGCGCCATCCCCAGTGCTTGAACTTCAGGGCGAAGAGCGGAATCTCGGCCACCAGCAGCCAACTGGCCGCCAGCAGACCCGCGACGACGCCGTAGACCCCGTAGGGCATGGAGGCGATGGCCTCGCCGCTGCCCACCAGCAGTGCGCCCCAGAAGAGGGCGTTGGCCGGCGTGGGCACGCCGATGAACGAGGTGGCCTGCCGCTCGTCCAGATTGAACTTGGCCAGACGCAGGGCCGAGAACGCCGCCATCACGAAGGCCACGTAGGGCAGCCAGTCGCAGCAGAGCTGTGCGCGGTGGAGGTCCAGGAAGCTGAACAGCATGGCCGAAGGAGCCAAGCCGAAGGTGATGTCGTCGGCCAGGGAGTCCAGCTCCTTGCCGATGGGCGAGCTGACGTGCAGCAGCCGGGCGGTCATGCCGTCGAAGAAGTCGAACACGGCACCGATGATGACGAACAGCAGCGCTGCGTCCCACCGTCCGCAGAAAGCCATGTAGGTGGCCACGCAGCCGGACACGAGGTTGCAGCAGGTGATGGTATTGGGAATGTGTTTCTTGATGCTCATATCTATAAAATGAAAGGACAAGGGAATGACAGGCGAGGTCAGCCCAGCACGGCCAGCACCGTCTGGTCGCCGATGGTGGGCTGGTCCATGCGGACGCGCACCTCAGTGCCCAGAGGCAGGTAGACATCCACGCGCGAACCCAGCTTGATGAAGCCCAGATGCTCGTCGATGCTGCACTCCTCCTCCGCCTTGGCATAGGTGACGATGCGCCGGGCCATGGCTCCGGCAATCTGGCGCACCAGCACGTCCTCGCCCTCCGGCGTGGTAATCATCGTGTCGGCGTGCTCGTTCTCCTCGCTGGCCTTCGGCAGCCACGCCTTGTGGTAGTTGCCGTCGTGGTGGCTGACGAACTTCACCCTGCCGTCCACGGGAAACCAGTTGGCGTGGACGTTCAGCGGGCTCATGAAGATGCTGATGAGCAGGCGGCGGTCATGGAAGTACACGTCCTCGTCCACCTCCTCGATGACCACAATCTTGCCGTCGGCCGGAGCCACCACCATGCGGCGCGTGTCGCCGTTGAAATAGCGGATGGGACAACGGTAGAAGTTGAGGGCCATGAGCCAGGCCGCGCCCAGCACCAACGTGACAGTCCAGAAAGGAATCTTCGTGTCGAAGGCAGACCAGAGACCCGCGCCCACGGCGACGATGAGAATCATGCTGACGGTCAGCTCGCCGGTGCCTTCGCGGTGTATTCTTATTTTCTTCAGTTTCTTGAATTTCTTCCCCATGCGGATGGTACGGTTGTTTTATTCCTCTGCAAAGATACGCCATTTTTGTCTATCTCGCAAATTTTTGCGCCATTCTTTTGGTGTTCTCGCCTTTTCGGCGTAACTTTACACCTCCGAATCCAAACGGAAAACAGACCGATATGCAAGATTTCGTACATTTACACGTACATACCTACTACTCCATCCTCGACGGGCAGTCGAGCATCCGGAAGCTGGTGGACAAGGCCGTCGCCAACGGCATGCGCGGCATGGCCATCACCGACCACGGGGATATGTTCGGCATCAAGGAGTTCCACGACTGCGTAAACGATGTCAACAAAGGCCGCAAGAAGGAGGGGCTCGAACCCTTCAAGCCCATCTTCGGCTGCGAGATGTATGTGGCGCGCCACGGCAGCAAGGACGTGCACCAGGGCGGCAAGGAGTATCAGGGCGGCTACCACCTCATCGTGCTGGCCAAGAACTACCAGGGCTACAAGAACCTCATCAAGCTCGTCAGCAACGCCTGGGTGGACGGCTTCTACAGCAAGCCCCGCACCGACCGCGCCGACCTGGAGAAATACCACGAAGGGCTCATCGTCTGCTCCGCCTGCATCGCCGGGGAAGTGCCCCGGAAAATCCGCAACGGAGACATGGAAGGCGCACGCGAGGCCGTGGAATGGCACCGCCGCGTCTTCGGCGAGGACTACTATCTGGAGCTGCAGCGCCACGAGGTGAAGAACCCCAACCAGCGCGCCAACCGCGAGGTGTTCCCCGTGCAGCAGCACGTCAACAAGGTGTTGCTGGAGCTGGCCCGCGAGTACGGCATCAAGGTCATCTGCACGAACGACGTCCATTTCGTCGACGAGGACAACGCCGAGGCCCACGACCACCTGCTCTGCCTCTCCACCGGCAAGGACCTCGACGACCCCACGCGCCTGCTCTACTCCAAGCAGGAATGGTTCAAGACCCGCGAGGAGATGAACGAAGTGTTCGCCGACGTGCCCGAAGCCCTCTCCAACACCACGGAGATACTCGACAAGGTGGAGTTCTACAGCCTCGACCACGACCCCATCATGCCCTTCTTCCCCATACCCGAAACCTTCGGCACCGAGGAGCAGTGGCGCGCGAAATACAGCGAGCAGCAGCTCTACGACGAGTTCACCACCGACGAGAACGGCCAGAACCCCCTGCCCCCGGAGGAAGGCGAGAAGAAAATCCACAAGCTCGGAGGCTACGACAAGCTCTACCGCATCAAGTTCGAGGCCGACTATCTGGCCAAGCTGGCCTACGAGGGAGCCAAGAGCCGCTACGGAGACCCCGTGCCCGAGGAGGTCAGCGACCGCGTGAAGTTCGAGCTGCACATCATGAAGACCATGGGATTCCCCGGCTACTTCCTCATCGTGCAGGACTTCATCAACTCCGCACGCGACGAGCTGGGTGTCATGGTAGGGCCGGGACGTGGCTCGGCAGCCGGGTCGGTGGTGGCCTACTGTCTGGGCATCACGAAGATAGACCCGCTGAAATACGACCTGCTGTTCGAGCGTTTCCTCAACCCCGACCGCATCTCGCTGCCTGATATAGACACCGACTTCGACGACGACGGGCGCGGCAAGGTGCTGAAATGGGTGGAGGACAAATACGGACACGAGAACTGCGCACACATCATCACCTACGCCTCCATGGCCACCAAGAACTCGCTGAAGGACGTGGCGCGCGTGGAGAAACTGCCGTTGGCCGAGGCCAACGCCCTCTGCAAGGCCATCCCCGACCGCCTGCCCGACGGCAAGAAGATGAACCTGACCAACGCCATCGCCTGCGTGCCGGAACTGCGCGACGCGGAAGCCTCCGCCGACCCGAAGCTGGCCAACACCATCAAGTACGCCAAGATGCTGGAGGGCACCGTGCGCGGCACGGGCATCCATGCCTGCGGCTTCATCATCTGCCGCGACCCCATCAGCGACTGGGTGCCGGTGTCCACCGCCGACGACCCCGACTTCAAGGGCGAGAAGACCAACTGCACCCAGTACGACGGCCACGTCATCGAGTCCACGGGACTCATCAAGATGGACTTCCTCGGACTGAAAACCCTCTCGGAGCTGAAGGAGGCCTGCGCCATCGTCAAGCAGACCAAGGGCATCGACATCGACCTCGACCGCATCCCCATCGACGACGCGAAGACCTACGAGCTGTACCAGCAGGGACAGACCATCGGCACCTTCCAGTTCGAGTCGGCAGGAATGCAGAAGTACCTGCGCGAACTGCACCCCACCGTCTTCGAGGACCTCATCGCCATGAACGCCCTCTACCGCCCGGGCCCCATGGACTACATCCCCTCCTTCATTGCGCGAAAGAACGGCAAGGAACCCATCACCTACGACATTCCCTGCATGGAGAAATACCTGAAGGACACCTACGGCATCACCGTCTATCAGGAGCAGGTCATGCTGCTCTCGCGGCAGCTCGCCAACTTCACCCGGGGAGAGAGCGACGCCCTCCGCAAGGCCATGGGAAAGAAGAAAAAGAACATCGTCGACGCGATGAAGCCGAAATTCATCGAGGGCGGAAAGAAGAACGGACACGACCCCGCCGTGCTGGAGAAAATCTGGGCAGACTGGGAAAAGTTCGCCTCCTACGCCTTCAACAAGTCGCACGCGGCCTGCTACTCCTGGGTGGCCTTCCAGACGGCCTACCTGAAAGCCAACTACCCTGCGGAGTTCATGGCCGCCATCATGAGCCGGCGCAGAGACCAGATAACGGAAATCACCAAGCTGATGGACGAGTGCAAGGCCATGGGCATCGCCACGCTGGGTCCCGACGTGAACGAGAGCTACCAGAAGTTCGGTGTCAACAAACGGGGCGAAATCCGCTTCGGACTTGCCGCCATCAAAGGCGTGGGAGACCCTGCCGCCATCGCCATCATCACGGAACGCGAGAAGAACGGACTCTACAAGGACATTTTCGACTTCGTGCAGCGCGTCAGCCTGGGCACCGTCAACCGGAAGACGCTCGAAAGTCTGGCACTGAGCGGAGGCTTCGACAGCTTCGGCATTCCGCGCGAAGACTTCTTCGGGAAGAACAACAAAGGGGAGATGTTCCTCGACACGCTGGTGCGCTACGGACAGATGTATCAGGCGGAACTGCAGGAAGCGCGCAACTCGCTCTTCGGAGGGGAGAACGCCGTGGAGATTGCCACGCCGCCCGTGCCGAAAGGTGAGGCCTGGAGCAACATCATGAAACTGAACAAGGAGCGCGAACTGGTGGGCATCTACCTCTCGGCGCATCCGCTCGACGAATACAAGGTGGTCATGGAAGCCTTCTGCAACACCCGCTGCTCGGAACTGGCCGATGTCAGTGCACTGGCCGACCGCGAGACGGTGGCCTTGGGCGGCATCGTCACCAACGTGGAACAGAAGTTCACCAAGCGCGGAGACCCCTGCGGCTTCGTCACCATCGAGGACTTCGAGGGCTCCGGACGGCTGGCACTGTTCGGCGAGAGCTGGGGACAGATGCGCGGAATGTTCGAGCAGGGAGCCACGGTGTACGTGACGGGAAAGGTCGTGCCGCGCTACCAGCAGTACGGCAACCGCGACGACAACGGGCCGAAAGACCTCCGCATCTCCTCGGTGGAATATATGCAGAGCGTCAAGGACAAGGCCATCGAGCGCATCACGGTGTCGGTCGACGTGGCGCAGCTCGACACGCAGGTGGCCACGGAACTGGGCGAACTTTGCCGCGAACATCCGGGCAACACGCAACTCTACCTCCAGCTCTTCGACCAAGGGAAGCGTCAACGCATTCTGTTGCGCAGCCAGACGACGACGGTGGACGTGAAGCCGGCCTTGCTCGACTACATCAACCGATCGCCGGCACTCTCCTATAAAATCAACTGAACAAAATCAACGGAAAAATAAAAAAACTTGTAACATCATGGAACTGACAATCACAAACGAGAACTTCGAGACACTGAAAAACGGCAACCTGCCGCTGGTCGTTGACTTCTGGGCTACTTGGTGCGGCCCCTGCCGCATGATAGCCCCCATCGTCGAGGAACTGGCCAAGGAGTATGAGGGGCGCGTCAACGTGGCCAAGTGCGACGTGGAGGCGTGCGAGGACATCGCCGCCGGACTGGGCATCCGCAACATACCGACCCTGCTGTTCTTCAAGGGCGGACAGGTGGTCGACAAGCTCGTGGGGGCGCAGTCGAAGGCCAAGCTGCAGGAGAAGATTGAAAGCCTGCTGTAAACTCAGAAGGTGAGCAGGCGGCTTCCGTCCGCCTGTTCCTCTATGGTGACGCGCACCGCGTCTTCCGGCAGGATGTCCTCAATCAGTTCGGGCCACTCGATGAGGCAGAGTGCGCCGGAATAGAAGTATTCCTCGTAGCCCATATCGTAGACTTCTTCCAGCTTCTTGATGCGGTAGAAGTCGAAATGGTGGACGGGGTGGCTCTTGCCGTCGGTGTACTCGTTGACGATGGCGAAGGTGGGCGAAGTGATGGTGTCGTCGCATCCGAGCACCTCGCAGAGGGCCTTGACGAAGGTGGTCTTGCCGGCACCCATCTTTCCGTAGAAGGCAAACACGTGCGACGTGCCGATGCTGTCGGCAAACTGGCGTGCGGCATCGTGGATGGTGTCGAGACTGTTGATGGTGATTTTCATATCCGTATCTCTTTTTTCTTATGTTCTGTTCTTTCCGTGCAGCGTGACCAGCGGCACCATCATCTCCTCCATCGAGATGCCGCCGTGCTGGAAGGTGTTGCGGTAGTAGGCCGCGTAGTGGTTGTAGTTGTTGGGATAGACGAGGAAGTCGCTCCCGGTGGCGAAGACATAGCTGGTGGACAGGTTGGGCGAGGGCAGCAGCACGCGCCGGGGGTCGCTGACCGTGAACACGTCGCGGTGGTCGCAGCGGAGGTTGCGCCCCAGCTTGTAGCGCAGGTTGGTGTTGGTGGCGCGGTCGCCCACAATCTTCACGGGCTGGTCGGTGCGGACACTGCCGTGGTCGGTGGTCAGGACGACGTGGCAGGGACTCTGCGACAGGTGGTGCAGCAGTCGGCTGACGGCGGAATGGCGGAACCAGGAGCGCGTCAGCGAACGGTAGGCTGCCTCGTCGCGCGTCAGTTCGCGCACCATCTGTGACTCGGTCCGGGCGTGCGACAGCATGTCGATGAAGTTGACCACGACGGCATTGAGGTCGTGGCGGGACAGCAGTCCGTCGGCCGCAGCCAGCAGCTTTTCGGCCTCGCTGCCGGTGTTTATCTTGTGGTAGGAGCAGGTGTACGGCTGCCGCATCCGTTCCAGAAAAGCCTGGAGGAGCTGGACTTCGTGCAGGTTCTTGCTCTCCTCGGCATCCTCGTCGGTCCACAGGTCGGGGTAGTGACGCTGGATGTCGCCGGGCATCAGTCCTGCAAACAGGGCGTTGCGGGCGTAGGGAGTGGCCGTGGGCAGGATGCTGCAGCACAGCTGTTCGGAGACCTGGAAGTCGGTCAGTTCAGGCTCGATGGCCTTCCACTGGTCGTAGCGGAAGTTGTCGAACACCACGAGGAACACCTTCTCGCCCTGTTGGAGCAGCGGCAACACGTGGCGGCGCAGCACCTCGTGGCTCATGGTGAAGTCGTGCTGCTGCATCCAGTCTGCATAGTGGCTCTTCACGAACCGGGCAAACTCCCGGTTGGCCTCGGCCTTCTGTGTCCGCAGCAGGTCGCCCAGCGTCTGGTCGGCCTCCGCCAGTTTCAGTTCCCAGTCCACGAGTTGTCGGTAGAGCGCGGCCCAGTCGTCCCAAGTCCGGCAGTCAGCCGTCTGCATGGAGAGTTGCCGGAACTGCTGTTGGTAGGCGGCTTGCGTGGTCTCGGCCACGAGTTCCCTGCGGTGGATGAGTTTCTTGAGCGAGAGCAGGATTTGGTTGGGGTTGACGGGCTTGATGAGATAGTCGGCAATGTTGCGCCCCACGGCCTCGTCCATGATGTGCTCTTCCTCGCTCTTGGTGACCATGACCACGGGCACGGTGGGTTGTATCTGCTTGATGCGTTCGAGGGCTTGCAGTCCGGTGATTCCGGGCATCATCTCGTCGAGCAGCACCGCGTCGAACGGCTGCTGTCGGCAAAGTTCCACGGCATCGAGTCCGTTGGTTGCCGTCACGACCTCATAGCCTTTCCTTTCCAGAAAGAGCAGATGGGGACGCAGCATCTCCATCTCGTCGTCCGCCCAGAGTATCCGTCCGTTGGTCATTGCTTCTTCACGCCCACGATTTCTGTCTTCGGCAGTTCGCGGTTGCGCTTGTTCACCACGGTCACCACGGACTGCGCCAGATTGATGAAGGCCAGCCCAGTGGCCGTGTCGCTGCTGAGGGCTGCCGGTTCGCCTTGGTCGCCGCCGTCGCAGATGCCCTGCACGAGGGGAATCTGTGCCAGGAGCGGCACGCCCATCTCCTCGGCCAGCCGCTTGCAGCCTTCCCGTCCGAAGATGTAGTAGCGGTTGTCGGGCAGTTCGGCAGGCGTGAACCACGCCATGTTCTCCACCAGTCCGAGGATGGGCACGTTGACCTTCTCGTTCCGGTACATGTCAATGCCTTTGCGGGCATCGGCCAAGGCCACCTCCTGCGGCGTGGAGACAATCACGGCTCCGGTGATGGCCAAGGTCTGCAGCAGGGTGAGGTGGATGTCGCTCGTTCCCGGCGGCGTGTCAATCACCAGATAGTCGAGGGCTCCCCAGTCGGCATCGGCAATGAGCTGCTTCAGGGCATTGGAAGCCATGCCGCCGCGCCATAGGGTGGCCGTTTCCGGCGACACGAAGAAACCGATGGAGAGGAGCTTCACGCCGTAGGCTTCCACGGGGGCTATCAAGTCGCGCCCGTCCACCTGGACGGCATAGGGGCGCGCATCCTCCACCTTGAACATCTTGGGCATCGAAGGGCCGAAGATGTCGGCATCGAGCAGACCCACCTTATAGCCCAGACGGGCCAGGGCAATGGCGAGGTTGGCAGAGACGGTGCTCTTGCCCACGCCGCCCTTTCCGCTGCTCACGGCCACGATGTTCTTCACCTGTGGCAGCAGCTTGCCCACTTCGGGGCGGGGCTTCGACTTGAACTCGGTGGTGATGTCCACGGCCACGTCCTTGCCGCAGCGGTATTTGATGGCGGCCTCGGCGGCCTTGACCGTGGATTTCAGAAAGGGGTCGGTGTTGCGCGGAAACTCCAGCACGACGTGTACGTGCCAAGGCTCGCCCTCGGACTGGGGCGCGGCCACGGCAGGCTGGTCGGCCACCATGCCGCTTTCCACGAGATTCTTCTTCGTGCCTGCATACGTCACGGTCTGCAGGGCTTCTATAATCAGTTGAGGATAGAGTGTCATCGTTCTGTATCTTTAGTTAGGGTTCGGATGGGGTTTGCAGGGTCTTGAAACGGGAGAGGCCGCGGTCCAGCCAGTCGGTGTACTGCTGCACGTCTTCGTCGTAGGAGCGGCTGGGAGCCAGGGCGTGGCCGTCGGGGGTCAGCAGGACATAGAACGGCTGGGTGTTGGCACCGAACTTGCGGGCCTGCAGATAGCTCCACTTGTCGCCCACGGTGCGCAGGGTACGGGTGCGGTTGCCGTCGTTCACCTCGATGGGCTGGGGCAACGGGGTCTTGTCGTCCACATACAGCGAAATCAGTACGTAGTCCTTGGTCAGGCGTTCGGCCACGGAAGCGTCGCTCCATACGGCGGCTTCCATCTTCCGGCAGTTGACGCAGCCGAAACCGGTGAAGTCGATGATGACGGGCTTGCCCTGTGCGCGTGCGGCAGCCATGCCCTGCTCATAGTCCTTGTAGGCGGCTTCGACGGTCTTTCCGGCCTGCTGGTTGAAGTCCTGGGTGAACATCGGGGGCGCAAAGGCGCTGATGGCTTTCAGGGGTGCGCCCCACAGACCGGGTATCATGTAGACGGTGAAGGCAAAGCTGACCAGACCGAGGAAGAACTGCGGAACGGGAGTGCCTTTCGACGGCTCGCCGGCAGGGGCGTGGCCTGCAAAGTGAAGCCACCCCATGAGGTAGGCACCGAGCAATCCGAACAGGGCAATCCACAGGGACAGGAACACTTCCCTGTCCAGCAGCCGCCAGCCGTAGGCCAAATCGGCCACACTGAGGAATTTCAAGGCAAAGGCCAGTTCGATGAAGCCCAGCACGACCTTGACGGTGGTCATCCATTCGCCCGACTTGGGGGCCGACTTCAACAGGGAGGGGAAGAGGGCAAACACGCCGAAGGGAATGGCCAGTCCGATGCTGAAGCCCAGCATGCCGAGCGTCGGCCCGAGAATGTTCCCTTGCGTGGAAACGGTCACCAGCAGGAAACCGATGATGGGGCCGGTGCAGGAGAAGGAGACCAGCACGAGGGTGAAGGCCATCAGGAAGATGGACAGGTGGGACGTGAAGAACGACTGGCGCATGGACAGTCGGTCGGCCTCCTCGTCAATCTTCGTCGACCACGACGAGGGCAGCGTCAACTCGAACGCGCCGAAGAACGAAGCGGCAAAGACCACGAGCAGCAGGGCGAAGAAGATGTTGAACCAGGCATTGGTGCTCAGCGCGTTGAGGGCGTTGGCACCGAAGAGGGCGGTGACGAGCAGCCCCAGTGCCACGTAGATGACGATGATGCTCAGCGCGTAGGTCAGTGCCTCGCGGACGGCTTTCGTGCGGTTCTTGTTGCGTTTCAGGAAGAACGACACGGTCATCGGGATGATGGGCCACACGCAGGGAGTCAGCAGTGCCAGAAAGCCTCCGAGCAGTCCGGCCAGAAAGATGTAAATCAGGGAACGGTCGGCAGTGCTGTCGTCGAACGACTGCAACTCGCCGGTGACGGGCGTCCACAGGGCATCCTGGGCGACACTGGCAGAATCGGCACTGGCCTGCGGTGCTGCGGTGCTGTCGGCGGAGAGGGTGTCCGGCTGCGCTGCCGTGTCCATTCCGTTGTCCGCAGTCTCCTGCGCTTCCTTGCCGGTCTCCTTGTCGTCCGTGTGTATCGTGGCCGTCCCGTTGGTCTTGAAGCTCACCGTGGATGGCGGCAGACACATCTCGTCGCTGCAGGCTCCGTATTCCAGAAAGCAGTCGATGTTATAGGTAGTTGCGGTGAACCGGATTCTCTGCACGAAGGTGGCCGTGTGCTCGAAATAGCGGACCTGCTGGTCGAAGAGCTTGTCGAACACGCTGATTTCCTTGCCGCGGACTTTCAGCTTGCCCACGGGCACGGCACCCTGCATCTTCACGGCGGTGAACGTGGCCGACACAGGGCCTCCGTCGCCAAGACCGGTGGAATACACGTGCCATCCGTCGTCGATGCGGGCGGAGAAGATGATGTCGGCTTCCTGCTGTCCGTCCGCTTTCAGTTGGGTGGTGAAGTGGACAGGGTCGGCCATCTGGGCGTTTGCCGCCGTGAGGCCGAGGAGGCTTACCATGATAAGGAGGAGTCTTTTCATATCGGGTTCATTTGAGGATGAGTTCTACGGGACAATGGTCTGAACCGTAAATGTCGGTGTGGATGGCGGCTTCCTCCACGTCCGGCATCAGCCGGTTGCTGACTAGGAAATAGTCGATGCGCCAACCGACGTTCTTCTGTCGGGCCTGGAAGCGGTAGGACCACCAGGAATAGGTGGGACTGTCGGGATGCAGTGCGCGGAAGGTGTCGGTGAAGCCGGCCTCCAGCAACTGGGTCATCTTGCCGCGTTCCTCGTCGGTGAAGCCGGGATTGCGGCGGTTGGTCTTGGGGTTCTTGAGGTCAATTTCTTCGTGGGCCACGTTGAGGTCGCCGCAGAGAATGACGGGCTTCCGGCTGTCCAGTTCCGACAGATACTTCCGGAAATCGTCTTCCCAGGTCATGCGGTAGTCCAGCCGTCGCAGCTCGTCCTGCGAGTTGGGGGTGTAGCAGGTCACCACGAAACAGCGTTCCGTCTCCAGGGTGATGACGCGCCCCTCGTGGTCGTGCCGGTCCATGCCGATGCCGTAGCTGACGGACAGCGGCTGCTGACGGGTGAAGATGGCCGTGCCGGAATAGCCCTTCTTGTCGGCATAGTTCCAGTAGGACTGGTAGCCGGCATATTGCAGGTCGAGCTGTCCGGCCTGCATCTTGGTCTCCTGCAGGCAGAAGAAGTCTGCGTCCAGTCGGTTGAAGACCTCGCTGAAGCCCTTGCCCTCGCAAGCCCTCAGCCCGTTGACGTTCCATGAAATCAGTTTCATAATCGCTTTTTGTAAACAAGAAGGACTTCTCGTCGTGAGAAGTCCGCCATGTGATTGTTTGACCTTTGTCCTGTTGTTCAGAATTTTGCCATCTTGATGGCCACCACTGCACACTCGCAGCCCTTGTTGCCCAGCCGTCCCCCGGCCCGGTCTTTCGCCTGTTGCAGGTTGTCTGTGGTGAGCAACCCGAAGACCACGGGGATGTTGTTGGTGGCGTTGAGGCGCGCGATGCCTTGCGTCACTCCCTGACAGATGTAGTCGAAATGGGGGGTCTCCCCGCGTATCACGCTGCCGAGGATGATGACGGCATCATAGCCGTCGTTGAGGGTCATCTGGCGTGCCCCGTAAATCAGCTCGAAAGAGCCGGGAACGGTCTTCACGTGGATGTTCTCGGGCAAGGCTCCGTGCTTCTCCAGCGTGCTGACGCACCCTTCCAGCAGGGCTCCTGTTATTTCGGGATTCCACTCGGCCACGACGATGCCGAACATCATGTTCGACGCATCAGGAACGGCATCGAAGTCGTAGTCGCTCAGGTTGTGAAGTGCTGTCGCCATGGTTATTTAGCCGAGGCACGCTCGATGTAGGCGTCGATGCTCTGGTACTGCATCGACTGGAAATACTTCTGCTTGATTTCCTGGTAGAGCTTCAGCGCTTCGTCCTTCTTGCCCTGGCTCTCCAGAATCTCGCCGGCCTGGATCAGGAATGTGGGGGAGAGCGAGTTGTTGTCAGCCATCTTGGCGGCCTTCTTCAGGTGATCCACGGCCTTGTCGTACTGCTTGAGGTTGGCGTAGGCGTTGCCCAGTGCACCCTCTGCTGCGGGACTGATCATCTGGTCGCCCTTGGTGCTGAACTCCTCCAGTGCGCTGGCAGCTTCCTGCCATTTGCCGAGGTTGGCCTGGCACAGGCCGATGTAGAGCTGTGCGAGGTTGCCGGCCTTGGTGGAGGAATAGTCGTTGGCCACTTTCTTGAAGCCGACCAGTGCCTGCTCGAACTGCTCGTTGTTGAAGAGCTCCTGGCTCTTGGCCAGTTCCGTGCTGGCTGCGTCTTCGCGCGGAGCAAGGTAATAGTTGTGGGTAAGGATGCCGCCAACGATGAGTACGACGACAACCGCGATGCCGATGGTGACGGCCTTCTTGTATCTCTCGAAGAAGAAGGCTCCGGTCTTGCTTACGTGCTGCTCGGACTCGACAGCACCTGTTTGGTTTTTGTGTGCCATTATTCTTGTTTTGTTATTTGCTTTATGGTACGCCCCTGCCCCGTAGAGCCGGGTTTTGCGCCGCAAAATTACTCATTTTATTGCAGATACTGAAATTTCTTCCGGACTTTTTTCGCTTTTGACCGATAAAAGGCGTAACTTTGCACCAGAAATGATACTCAGAAAACTTTCCATCCTCAATTATAAGAACATCCGGGAGGCCGCTCTTGAGCTGTCGCCGAAGATGAACTGCTTCATCGGGCACAACGGCGCGGGAAAGACGAATGTCTTGGATGCGGTCTACTACCTGTCGTTCTGCCGATCGCTGACCAACCCGGTGGATTCGCAGGTGATTTGCCACGACGAGCCTTTCTGCGTCGTGGAGGGAACCTACGACGACGGGAACGGCAACGAGGAGCAAATCTATTGCGGACTGAAGCGCGGCGTGAAGAAGCATTTCAAGCGCAACAAGAAGGAATACCTGCGTCTTTCGGAACACATCGGACTGATTCCCATCGTGGTCGTGTCGCCGGCGGACACGCTGCTGATTGACGGTGGAGGGGAGGAACGCCGCCGCCTCATGGACCTTGTCATTTCCCAGTACGACCGCCAGTACATTCCGCTGTTGGCGCGCTACAACAATGCCTTGCAGCAACGCAACACGCTGCTGAAGCAGGAGCATCCGGGACCGGACCTCACGCTGCTGCAGATCTGGGAGGAGCAGATGGCCGAGGCCGGCGACGACATCTACCGGCGGCGTGCGGCTTTCGTGGAGGAGATACAGCCGCTGTTCCAGCAGTTCTACGGGCAGATTTCCTCCGGTCGCGAAACGGTGGGGCTGGAATATCTGTCGCACGGACAGCGCGGCCCCTTGCTGGAGGTCATCTCCCGCGACCGTGCCAAGGACCTGGCCGTGGGCTTTTCGCTGCACGGCATCCACCGCGACGACCTCGTGTTCACGTTGGAGGGTCGGCCGATGAGGCGCGAAGGGTCGCAGGGACAGCACAAGACGTATGTCATCGCGCTGAAGCTGGCCCAGTTTGAACTGCTCAAGCGCACGGCCTCCCACACGACACCGCTGCTCCTGCTCGACGACATCTTCGACAAGCTGGATGCCGGGCGCGTGGAACAGATTGTCCGACTGGTGTCCGGCGACGCTTTCGGACAGATTTTCGTGACCGACACCAACCGGACGCATCTGGATGCCATCGTCGGTGCGGCGGCCAGTGACTATCGGATGTTTGAGGTGGAACACGGTAACATCAACCTATTGACAGACCATGTTTAGGAGAAAGACGGAGACACTGCGCGACGTGGTGCTGAAACTGCTGCACGACCAGGGACTGGAGACTCCCATCCTTCAGAAACGCCTGGTGGAGGCTTGGCCTACGGTGGCCGGAGCTGCCGTTGCCCGTTACACGACGGGGGCGTATGTGTACAACCAGACCTTGTTTGTGCGCCTGTCGAATCCGGCCTTGCGTGCCGACCTTTCCATGCAGCGACAGCGGTATGTGGAGCTGTTGAACGGTGCGGTGGGCGAACGGGTGATTACCGATATTCGTTTCTGTTGATTTTATCCTGCCACGATGCAGTCCATGAGGATGTCGTGGGCATCGGTCGGCACGCAGTCCAGCAACTGGCTGCGGTAGCAAATCCCGATTTTGTAAGTCTGCGGCAACCGGGACAGGAAGCGGTCGTAGTAGCCCTTGCCGCGCCCCAGCCGGTGGCCGTCCCTGTCGAAGGCCATTCCCGGAACGACCGCCACGTCTATCTTTTCATTGTCGTCCGTGAACGGCGTGCCCGTCGGCTCCATGATGCCGAAGGCTCCCGTTCGGAGCTGTCCGGTGGCGAGATAGCGGATGGCTTCCATGGTGTCGTCGCCGGTGACGCGGGGCAGCAGCACCTGCTTCCCTTCCGCCAGCCATTGCCGGAACAGCGGCTCCAGCGGCACTTCGTCGGGCAGGGCGCAATAGGCCATGATGATTTGTGCCCGTCGGATCTGCGGCACGCTGTCCAGCATCCGGCGCAAAGCGGAAGCCTCGTCGGGTGAACCGTGGGGCTTGCTCTGGCGCAGCATCCGGCGCAGTTCCTGTTTGGTGATCATTGGCTCTTGGCGGTCTTTTCCGGCTTCTTGGGGAAGGCTTCGCCGGCGCGGAACACCCGCTGGGCTTCGATGACCGCCGGGTCGCTGGCGTTGAGGTATTTCAGCCAGGCCTCTTCGCTCATCGTGTTGTAGATGATGCGGCTGTTGATGTAGCGTTCCAGCAGCTTGTGCGAACGCTTGATCATCAGGTTGCGGCGTTTCAGTCCGCTCTTGTCGGCGAAGGTGGCGAACTGCTCCACCGTGTTCTGCCGGACGAGATAGTCGGCCAGGGCTTCGGGCGTGGTGTATTCGCTGAGCTTCTTCCGGTTGCTGTCGGTGTAGTTGTAGGCGAACTGCAGGATAAGCCCCGTCATGGAGGCTGCCTTGTAGTAGGAGGTGTAGGCCGTGGTGTCTTCCGCCACGAAGATGTCGGGCGTGATGCCGCCTCCGCCGTACACCACCCGTCCGATGCGCGTGGTGTAGGCATGGCCGGAGTGCTTGATGCTGTCTTGCGAGAAGAACTCTCCGTGCTTGTAGCGCGTCAGCAGGTCGTCCTCGTAGTCGCTGTTGTCGCCGGCCACGTAGGGCTTCTGTATGCAGCGTCCGGAGGGCGTGTAGTAGCGTGCGATGGTGAGCCGGATCATCGATCCGTCGGAGAACGGGATGGGTTGCTGCACCAGTCCCTTGCCGAAGGAACGCCGCCCGACGATGGTGCCGCGGTCGTTGTCCTGGATGGCTCCGGAAAGGATTTCGCTGGCCGAAGCCGACCCTTCGTCGATGAGAATCACGAGGGGAATGTTCTGGTAGCTGCCGCGCCCGTCGCTCCGGAACTCCTTGCGGGGCGACTTGCGTCCCTCCATGTAGGTGATGAGCCGGCCTTTGGGCATGAACTCGTTGGCAATCTGTACGGCAGACTCCATGTATCCGCCCGTGTTGCCGCGCAGGTCGATGGTGAGGTTTTCGAGTCCCTGCTGCGAGAGTTGTGCCAGGGCGATGAGCAGCTCGGCATAGGTGTTCTCGCCGAACTTCCGGATGCAGATGTAGCCGGTGCTGTCGTCGAGCATATAGGCGGCGGTCACGCTCTTGGTCGGAATCTCGCCCCGCGTGACGACGATGTTGCGGATTTTCTTCTCGCCGTAGCGCAGGACACCGAGCTTCACCTGGGTGTCCTTCGGGCCTTTCAGCTGGTGCATGGCCTCTTCGATGGTCAGCGTCTTTCCGGTGAAGGGCTTCCCGTCCACGGTCACGATTTTGTCGCCGGCTATCATCCCGGCCTTTTCCGCCGGCCCGTTGCCGATGACCTGCTGCACGTGCAGGGTGTCCTCGCGGATGGTGAACTCCACGCCGATGCCCGAGAACGAGCCTTTCAGGTCGTCGTTGGTAATCTGCATGTCCTTGGCCGAGATGTAGATGGAGTGGGGGTCAAGCTCCGCTAGAATCTGGGGCATGGCCTTCTCCACCAGGTTGTTGATGTCTACGGTGTCGACGTACTGTGCGTCGATGATGCGCAGCAGGTTGTTGAGTTTGTTGCTGCTGGTGTTGATGATGTTGAGGCGGTTGCCCGAGAAGTGGTTGGCGTAGAAGGTTCCTATGATGATGCCCACGATGACACTGAGTGCCATGAGCAGCGGCTGGAAGGGACTGTGTTTTCTCTCTTTCATTTCATTCGTTGGGGTTAAGGTATGTCGTTTCGATGCCGGCCTTCTGCAACAGTTCGATGCCGTCGGTCAGGCGGTACTGCTCGCCGTAGACCACGCGGTGGATGCCGGCCTGTATGATGAGCTTGGCGCACTCGATGCAGGGCGATGCCGTGATGTAGATGGTGGCTCCGTCGGAGTTGTTCGACGAGCGTGCCAGTTTGGTGATGGCGTTGGCCTCGGCGTGGAGCACGTAGGGCTTGGTGACGTTGTTCTCGTCTTCGCAGTGGTTCTCGAAGCCGCTGGGCGTTCCGTTGAACCCGTCGCTGATGATCATGCCGTCCTTCACGACGAGTGCGCCCACCTGTCTGCGCAGGCAGTAGGAGTTCTCGGCCCAAATGGCGGCCATCCTCAGGTAGCGGAGGTCAAGTTTTCTTTGTTTCTCGTTTGATTCCATTTCTTTTCAGTAATGCGTCGATGGTGGGTTCTCCCTTGCGGAAGCGTTTGTAGAGGGTCATGGGGTGCTCGGTGCCGCCCTTGGACAGGATGTTGTCGCGGAAGCGTTGCGCGGTCTTCCGGTCGAAGATGCCGTGCCGCTTGAATACGGCGAAGGCATCGGCGTCGAGCACTTCCGCCCATTTGTAGCTGTAATATCCGGCAGCGTAGCCCCCGGCCATGATGTGGGAGAACTGCACGGTCATGCAGGTGCCGGAAATCTGTTTGCCGACGATGGCTTTCCGCCAGGCCTGCCGCTCGAAGGTGGGGATGTCTTCGTCGAAGGGCTTGCGCTGCGTGTAGTAGGCCATGTCGAGCAGTCCGAGCGACACCTGGCGCAGGCAACCGGTGGCCGCCATGAAGTTGCGGCTCCGCTTGATGCGCCGGATGAGTTCGTCGGGCAGGGGCTCGCCGGTCTGGTAGTGGAAGGCGAAGGTGCGGAGGAAGTCTTTCTCCACGGCGTAGTTCTCCATGAACTGTGAGGGCAATTCGACGAAGTCCCACCACACGTTGGTGCCCGAGAGGCTCTCGAAGCGGGTGTTGGCGAACATGCCGTGGAGGGAGTGGCCGAACTCGTGGAGGAAGGTCTCCACCTCGCCCAGCGTGAGCAGTGCCGGCTTGTCGGCGGTGGGCTTCGTGAGGTTCATCACCACGCTGACGTGGGGGCGCACGTTCTCGCCCTTCCGCGTAATCCACTGTCCCTGGTAGGCGGTCATCCATGCGCCGCTCTGCTTGCCCTTCCGCGGATGGAAGTCGGCATAGAACACGGCCAGATAGCTGCCGTCGCTGTCAAACACCTCGTAGGCTTTCACGTCGGGATGGTAGACGGGAATGTCCTTGTTCTCCCGGAAAGTGATGCCGTAGAGGCGGTTGGCCAGTCCGAACACGCCCTCGATGACCTTCGACAACTCGAAGTAGGGGCGCAGCATCTCCGCGTCGATGTTGTAGCGTTTCATCTGCAACTGGTGCGAGTAGTAGGCCGAGTCCCACGGCATCATCTTCCCCACCTCCTTGTCGGCCATGCGGGTCAGCGTCTCGTGCTCTTTCACGGCTGTCGGCTTGTAGGCATCGATCAGGTCGTCCAGCAGGCGGTACACGTTCCTGACGTTGGAGGCCATGCGGTGCTTCAGCACGTAGTCGGCGAAAGTCTTGAAACCGAGCAGCTGTGCCGTCTCGCGGCGCAGGTTGACGAGGCGTTTGCAGATATTGAGGTTGTTCTCGCTGTTGTCGTGGGTGCAGACGGTGTTGCGCTCCATGTACATCTGCCGGCGCAGGTCGCGCTGCGTGGAGTAGGTCATGAAGGGGGAGTAGGAGGGCTGGTCGAGGGTGAACACCCATCCGTCTTTCCCCATCTCCTTGGCCGTCTGTGCGGCGGCCTCGCGTGCCGTGTCGGGCAGTCCGTCGAGCTGTTGTTCGTCGGTGAGGTGCAGCGTGAAAGCCTTGTTCTCCTTCAGCAGGTTCTGCGAGAACTGCAGGGAGAGCACCGAAGCCTCTTCCGTCAGTTGGCGCAGTCGCGCCTTCCCCTGTTCGTCGAGCAGTGCACCGCTGCGCACGAAGCCGTCGTAGCAGTCGTCCAGCAGCCGCTGTTCCTCGTCGGTGAGGCGGCGGTGGTGCAGGTGTACCTGCCTGATGCGCTCGAACAGGTGCGGGTTGAGGCGCACGTCGTTGGCGTGCTGCGTCAGGATGGGCTGCAGCTTCTGTGCCAGGGCATCCATCTCGTCGTTGGTCTCTGCCGACAGCAGGTTGAAGAACACGGTCGACACGCGGCTCAGCAAATCGTAGTAGCCCTCCTCGTCCTCGTCCGTCGTGATAATGGTGTTGTCGAAGGTCGGCTTGTCCGGGTTGTTGATGATTTTGTCTATCTGTTCGTTGTCGCGGCGTATGCCCTCCATGAACGCCTCCTCGTAGTCTTCCAGTCGGATGCGGTCGAAGGGCACGGTGTCGTGCGGGGTGTTATAGGGAACTAAAAATGGATTCTGATGTTCATTCATACATACTAACCTTTTCTCGAAGTGCAAAGGTACGATTAAGCGAGGGAAAAACCAAATTTATTTGAGTTTTTCCGAGCGTGAGTACCTTCGACGCGTAGCGTCAGAGGTAGTGCAAACCGAGCGAAACGCAAAAAGAAAACTCGTTTCTTTTTCGTTTCCGAGCGTGAGTTCCTTCCTCCCTGCCCGGAAAAATATCATTTTCTGGGCAGAGAAAAAATTTTTTCTGGGCAGAGAGATAAAAATAGGTTTCAATGAACCGGAGTTACTTCGTCCCGAAATATTCACTGACGGAGTTGTCGTACATATTGCCGTAGTGCGCGGCGTTGTAGACGGTGGCATGGGAGCCGACGGTGTGGAGAGCCAGCGTGTAGTAGAGATCGCGCATGGAGATGCCGGTGTTCTCGTCGATGGTCTCTTGGAAGGCGCGGGTGAAGCCGTTCGACAGCCAGATGCCCATGTCGGGGTCTTTCATGTCGGCCTTCGAGGACTCGTTGGCGTTGGCGGCGGTGATGAGCAGCACGCCGGGGATGCCCTCGCAGGCTTCGCCGATGGTGCCGCTGAAACAGGCATCGACGGCGAAGAGCATCTTGCGGAAACGCCCCTCGTCGCTCATGGTCTGCACGATGTCCCGCACCTGGTCGCCCTTGATGGCCACGTCGCTCCCCCACGCCAGCAGGTTCTTGTTGCCGTGGCCGCACCAGAACACCATCACGTTGTCGTTCTTCGTGGGCGTGATGACCTCGGGCAGCCGGTCGCTGCGGCGGCCGAGCATCATGTCCTTCAGGTCGGAGAGGGTCACGTCGCCCAGCCGGTAATCCACCTTCACTTGCTCATAGACGTTCTCGCCGCCGGGCCGCACGCGGACGATGCCCGGATAGATGTTGCTCGGGTCGTAGGCAATGTTGTCGGCAATGATGAGCAGGATGTGGTCGTCGTCGTAGCCGTGCCGCTTCAGCACCTGGTACATGGCCAGCGCATCGGCCTGGTGGCGGTAGTTCGTCCACGTGTCGCTCGTGCCGATGACCACCGCCCAACGGTCGTTCAGCGGAGGATAGGTGTAGTCGGTTTGCGTCGGACTGAACGTCTGCATCGTCTGCCGCTGCCAGTCCCATGCCTGGATGGTGGACGTGGTGCGTCCGGATCCGTCGGTCGAGAGGTACTCGATGGTGTACGACTGCCCGCCGGTCAGGATCCAGTGCTCGTAGGTGGTGTTCAGCACCGACGCATGGGTGCGCTCGTCGAACGTCCAGTCTCCCGTCACGCCGTTGAGGTCGGGTGTCGCTCCCTGCTGCAACAGCCGGAACGCGCCGGTCATGTCGTCGGGCAGCCACGATCCGTTCCATGGGTCGCGCCCGTCGACCACGCGGAGCACGGCCTGCCAGAGCAGTTCGTCGTCGGTCTTGGCCGTCAGTGCGCAGGCCAGGAGCGTGATGGCGTCGTAGTAGTGTGCCTCGCCGTTGATGGGCATTTCGCCGAACCGTGCCACGTAGGCACTGACGAAGCCCGACTGCGGGTCGGCGGTGGGCGACACGCCCTCGTAGCTCATGTTTTTCAGTTGTGAGGCCATCGTCGCCGAGTTCATCATGTCGGAGCAGAGCAGCAGGGGGAAGTCCAGCGTGGAGGCCGTCCCTTTCAACCGTCCGATTTCGTCGTCGAAAATCAGGCCGTCGGTAATCTCCGTGCCGGGCGCGAAAATCAGCGCACGTTCGTAGTTGCGCTGCTGCCCGTGCTGCGCCCGGACGGCGGCGCGCAGTTCCGCCTCGTTGCTGTAAATCGTCACCGTCCCGACCTCCATGCCCAGCTCTGCGGCCTGATAGGCGAACCAGTCGCTGAAGCTCCGCCCGTAGTCGTCGTCGGACGTGATCAGGCTCACGTTGTTCACGCCCGACAGCCGGGCCTGTGTCAGCAGTATCTCGCACTGCGCCACGTCGCTCTCCACGAGGTTCCACACGTAGCCCTGGCCGGCATTGATGCGCTGGAACTCCGTCGAGGTGGCGATGGGCAGGATGATGGTCTTCTCATACGACCGGCAGGCCGCGGCGGCGATGCCGGCTTTGCTGGAGGTCGAGGGGCCGACAATGGCGGCATACGTCTCGTCCTGCGTGATGCGGTCAAGGTAGTCGGTGAGGTCGGCGGCATCCTCGTCCTTCCACTCCACGTCCAGCAGCACTTGCCGTGGCAGACTTTTCTGCGCCTGCCTGATATTTTCGAGTGCCCAGTTGACGCTCCGCTCGCACCGTGCCTTCTGCGACTCGGGGATAATGACCGCCACCTTGTAGGTCTCCACCTCCGCCTGTTCCGCCGTCGCGTGGTCGTCCGTGGAACAGCCGGCCATCAGTGCCGCCAACAGCAGCAGCCCGATGCTACTCCGCTTCATATTCCGCCTCCTTTCTGATGGCTTCCGCCTTGTACTGTCCGCAGGCGTTCTGCCAATACGTCTCGTCCTGATAATAGTCCTCCCAAATGTCGATGCCCGCGTAGAACAGCGGACTGACGACGATGTCCACCACGCCCGACTCCAGTCCGAAGGTCTGGCGTTCGGCCAGCTCGCGCCCGTCGTACCAGTCGCTGAGGTAGCGTTCCACCACCTCGTCCATCCGGATGACCACCGAGAACGGCACGCGGTCGCTGTAGGCGGAGCAGTCGGCATCCATGCCTGCCACGAGCATCGTCACGAGGCTGTGCTCGCGCGAATATTTGTACAGTCCGTTGTTGGATCCGCCGGCCAACGGATAGATGAAATGGTCTTCCATCGTGGCGGCCAACCGATAGGCACTGTCGGGCATGGCGTAGCCCGAATAGCTGTCGGCCAGATACGCCACCTTGGCCTGCCGTCCGCCGTTGTGTGCGCTGTAACCGTCGGCGAAGCCCCGGATGCCGTCTGCCAGCGTCTGCTCGCCGGGCAGTGCCGCCACCACCGTCGCTTCGCTGTGCGGACTGGCCATGCAGCCGGCCAGATAGCTCGCGCCGTAGCGTTGGATGCGGAAGGTGCAGATGCCGGGGATGCCGTCGCTCTCGAACATCAGAATCTTCCGGTTCTGGCCGAGCGTGAGGTGCTCCGACTTCATCATCGTCTCGTAGTCGCTGCCTGCCAACACCAGCAGCGACGGCACGTCTGCGTCCGCCGCCAGCCACGCGTGCAACGCGCTCCGCGCCTCGTCGATGGTCGTGGGCCGGATGAGCGACATGGCCACGTCGTGGCTTTCGTAGAACTGCATCACGCCCGCCGTAATCTTGTCGTTATAGCCGTTGTCGCCTGCGCCGTTCAGCGAGGTGATGACGGTGAGGCGCGGACGGTAAAGGCCATCATCGCCCTCGTCCTCAGAGCAGGAAGTCATGAGGACGGGAACCATCAACAGGATAATACCAAACAGACGCTTTCCCATCGTTGTTCCGGAATCACGGTTTGCTTTCAACTAATGCTGTGGGGGTCTGGGGTAATTCTCGTCGTCGCTGTCGGACTGGGACTGCGTCACGGTCAGCACGGCTTGGTCGTTGGAGGCGGTGGTCAGATAGAGGGTGCACTTCCGCTCCGCTCCGTCGTCGGTCGCCCGTACCTTGAGGGTGACCTCGGGAGCACCGTCGCTGTTGAGCGTGGACAGTGGGGTGACGGTCAGCCACGCCGGGGCGTTCTGCACCTTGACAATCACGGAGTGAAGTCCGTCGAACGCCATCGTCACGTCGTAGTCCTTGTTGGCGACGGTGAGGTCGTAGTTGTACACTTTTTCTTCATCATCGTCGCCGCAGGCAGTGAGCGCGGCGGTCATCATTCCGCAGCAAAGGACGGCTGCGAGCGTCATCAGTATTTTCTTCATATCGGCTGCAAATTTAGGCATTTTTTTTCCCAATTACGAAGAAAAGTGGGGAAATGTTTTCAGATTTCGGCCTTGGCCGGAGGGGCGCACATGAGGAGACGTTCCAGCAACGGAATGACGATGCGGCCACGGTGCAGGGAGAGCAGCCCTTCCGCCTGCAGTTGGTTGAGGCCGTGCGAGATGTGGTACGGCTGCGTGTTGAGCAGTTCCGCCAACTGGCGCATCAGAATGTGGAACGTCTTGGGTCCTGCCGGATACTGGCACTGCGAGAAGAAATAGCGGACGATGCGCTCCCGCAGGGTCTTCGGCGCAGGCAGGCGCGTCCGGCGGTCGTAGCGTTGGCAGACGGTGGCCAGCAGGTTGACGTAGTTGAGGCGGAACACCAGTTGCGTCTCCATCAGCAGGCGCACCTCCGCCTTGTCGATGGTGAGGATGCTCACGTCGGTCAGGGTGGTGTAGGTGTGCTGGTAGTGCTGTTCCACGCCGTAGAGGCGGTCGGATTCGAGCACGTAGGGCGCGGACAATTGCTCGGTGAGGTGCGACGGATGCGCCCCCAGCTGGCGTTCGGACTGCAACTTGCCGCCGATGAGAAACACCAGTTGGCTGCACGGGCTGTCGACGGTCCAGAGCGTCTTCTCTGCCGGATATTTATGGAAACCGATGCGGGTGTGCGCCACCACCTCCGTCAGTTCCGCGTGGCTCATGCCCTGAAACAGCGGAAACGCCAACAGCTTGTCGTAGAGGTGGATGGCAGGCATGGGGCGGATCAGCGGACGGGTTCTATCTTGTTTTTCAGTGCCGGCGAATGCCACACGGCTATCTTGCCCTCCCGGTCGGTGTAGATGAGGTAGGCCGAGAGTTGCTTCTCCCGTTCCAACACCGCCTTGGCTCCGTCCACACCCAGCACCATGAAGGCCGTGGCGTAGGCATCGGCCTCGGCGCAGCTCTTGGCCAGCACCGTGGCCGACAGCAGGCTGTGCTGCACGGGGTTGCCCGTCTTCGGGTCGATGGTGTGGGCGTATTTCCGTCCGCCTTTATAGTAGAAGTTGCGGTAGTTGCCGCTGGTGGCCATGGCGATGTTGGTCAGATGGAGCACGGCCTGATAGGTGTTACCGTCTGCCAGCGAGTCTTCTGCCGGGTTGGCCACGCCGATGCGCCACGGTGTCCGTCGGGCACTGACCCCACGGGCGGAGATTTCACCGCCGATTTCCACCATGAAGTTGCCGATGCCTTTGGCGTGCAGCAGCCGCGCCACGGCATCCACCCCGTAACCTTTGGCAATGGCGGAGAAGTCGAGCATCAGCCGCGGGTCGGCCTTCTTGACCTTCATGTGCTCGACGGAAACCTTCCGGTAGCCGACGAACTGGCGGATGGAGTCCACCTGTGCCGGGGTGGGCATACGTCCACCCTTGAAGCCGAAGCCCCAGGCGTTGACCAGTGGGGCTACGGTAGCGTCGAAGGCCCCGCCGGTGTTCACGGAGATGCGGCGGGCCATGTCGTAGACCTCCAGGAACATATCGTTGGCCTCCATGCTCTTGTTGCTGTTGATTTTCGCGATGACCGAGTTGGGGTTGAACATCGACAGGGTGGCGTCCACCCGCTGAAGCTCGGCCATGATGTCCTTTTCGTAGTCCTCGTCCGACTGGTAGGTGATGGTGTACGTGGTGCCGAAGATGAAGCCACGGTTGGTTCTGTACGGCGTGTTCTGCTGTTGCCGGACGATGAGTATGGTGCCTGCGATGAGGAGTGCCAGGAAGGGCAACTGCCAGAGGAGGTGCTTCTTGCTTTTGGGGTTCATGGGTTCAGAGGGGTTGTCCGTGTGGGGTTAGATGTCGATGATGACGTTGAAGTTGACGGCGATGCGCGTGTCGCCGTAGATGCCGTAGCCGGGGATGTACCAGGTCTGTCCGGCATTCCCGTCGTTGTGGGCGATGCGTCGCTTGTAGCGGACGTTCCATCCCAGATGGACGGGGCCGCTGATCTTGGCGTCGATGCCGAACACGGCTTCCAGCCAGTGTTGCGAGCACTGCATCCCGCGGATGTCCACCCGGTTGGCTCCGTGCCACACCGGGTCTTCCGTCTCGTCGCGCATGAGGTCTACCTTATAGGAGGTGAAGGCGTAGCGGAAGCCGCCGTACAGGCGGTTGGGGCCGTGCTTCTTCTTCAGCAGGTTCCAGTCCATGCCGAGACGGAAGTAGGGTGCGCCCGTCTTGTAGCTGATGCCCGTCACCTCGTCGTGCTCATGGTTGGCCTTGCCGTAGCCCACCTCCACGATGGGAAACCACTGGTCGTGGAGGTTCAGCCGCAAGGCGCCCTCGTATTCGCCGTGGTCGCCCAGGGCCAGTGTGGCTGGCCCCACGAGGTCGAAGGAGACGGCGAAGCCCCGGAACAGGGGAATCGAGTCTTCCTGCTCGGCCATGACTTTCTGTTGCGCCCGTCCGCCGCTGGCGGCCAGAAGCAGCAGGAGGCTAACGGCTATCCTTGAGAAAGAGGTGGAAATGTTCGTTGGATGCGTCATAGTTGACTTTGGAGTTGTTGATGGATAACGAGTCGATGATGTGGTGCGTGGACTTCACGGACAGGATGGTGTGGAAATAGGAAATCTGGCAGTCCACCGACTCGAAGTGCGGTTCGTTGCTCTTCTCCACCCATACGGTGTCGCGGTAGGTGTTACCCGACGTGTCGCAGAGGGTCAGCAGCAGGGTGTCCACGGGGTTGACGTAGCTGATGTCCAGCTCGAACGAGGACACGCCGGTCAGGCGGTTCTGCAGGGTCGTGTCGCGCCCGTCGTTGCGTCGGGTGACGATGGACAGGGTGTCGGTCTTCAGCGTGTCGGCAGTGCCGTCGGCCTTTTTCAGGGAATAGACCGTGTACACGCGGTTCTGCACCGGACAGTCTATCGACGAGCAGCCGGCGGCGGCCAACAGTACGGCTGCCACGAGGCCGGGCAGCAGATACAGGCCGCGACGGCCACGGGACGGCAGGAGCATGGGGACTTTCTTTTGCATGGTGTCTGCCGTTAGTCTATCTTGATTTCTTCCTCAATCTGGTAGTCGTTCCTCCCCGCACTGTTGCGGCTGATGAGGTCGCCCAGGAAACCGGCCAGGAACAGCTGGGTGCCGATCATCATCATCGTCAGGGCGATGTAGAAGAAGGGCGAGTCGGTGACCAGACGCATGGGCACGTGGCTGTAGAGTGCCCAGAGCTTCTCGGCACCGATGATGAAGGCCGACACGAAACCGACGAGGAACACCAGTGTGCCCAGGAAGCCGAACACGTGCATGGGCTTCTTGCCGAAGGTGCCCAGAAACCAGAGGGTCATCAGGTCGAGGTAGCCGTTCACGAAGCGGTTCCACCCCATGAACTTCGACTTGCCGTACTGCCGTTTCTGGTGGTGCACCACCTTCTCGCCAATCTTGTCGAAACCGGCGTTCTTCGCCAGATAGGGGATGAAGCGGTGCATCTCGCCGAACACCTCGATGTTCTTCACCACGTCGCGGCGGTAGGCTTTCAGTCCGCAGTTGAAGTCGTGGAGGTTCCGGATGCCGCTCACCCGGCGCACCGTGGCGTTGAAGAGCTTGGTGGGGATGGTCTTCGACAGCGGGTCGTGCCGCTTCTGCTTGTAGCCGCTCACCAGGTCGTAGTGCTCGTCCACGATCATGTGGTAGAGTGCCGGAATCTCGTCGGGAGAGTCCTGCAGGTCGGCATCCATCGTGATGACCACGTCGCCCTTGGCCGCCTTGAAGCCGCAGTAGAGGGCCGGGCTCTTGCCGTAGTTGCGGCGGAACTTGATGCCCCTCACGTGGGGCGACTGTGCGGCCAGTTCGCGGATGACCTCCCAACTGCGGTCTGTCGAACCGTCGTTGACGAAAATGATTTCGTAGCTGAAGCCGTGGGCTTCCATCACGCGGACAATCCAGTCGTGCAGTTCGGGCAGCGACTCGTCCTCGTTGTATAAGGGAATGACTACTGATATATCCATGTTTTCTTTCCGTGTATTTGTTCTTGTCTGTACATATATATATATTATGGTTGTTGCCTGCGCATGAACAGGGCGATGGGCAGTCCCCAGAAGAAGCCCGACAGGATGATGACGGACAGGATGTTGAGGGCGAAGTCGATGGGGCGCAGCTCTCCCAGGATGTGCAGGCTCTCCTTCATCTCGTTGCCGATGCCGTAGATCTGCAGGGCCTGCTGGCTTTCGGGCGACTGCAGGATGGCCGAAAACTGGGCGACCAGATAGCCCTTGTCGATGAAGGCGAAGTAGACGTAGGTGGCCGCCGTCATCAGCAGTCCGGCGTAGAAGTAGGCCAGGATACTGTAGGCATAGCCCAGTCCGAACGACAGTGCCCCTTGGCGGCCATAGTCGCGGAAGCGGCGCAGTCGGCTGGCCACGAAAAACGGCGAGGCCGCAACGGTCAGCATGGCGATGAAAGTGAGCGACGGGCGCGTCAAACCTATCACATAGCAGGCGAAGGCGCCGATCCAGACGAGCGAAAGCAGTGCACCGTCCTGACGGGCAAACGCTTTCAGTTGTACGTATTCCTGTGGTGTCATCAATATTCGAATATCGTTTGCAAAGGTAGTGCAAACCGAGCGAAATACAAAGAGAAACGAAGTTTTTCTTTTATTTCCGAGGTGCAGCCTACCTTCGGGCGAAGCCCAGAGGTACGATTAAGTGAGCGTGAGTACCTTCGGCCGCAGGCCAAAGGTAGTGCAAAGCGAGCGTCAGAGGTACGATTAAGTGAAAAAGGCCGGCATCCGAAAAGATGCCAGCCTTTCCCTTTTAGGGCTTAGTCTTCGCCCGTACCGCTGTCGCCGGGCAACGTCGTACTGGAGCCTCCCGAACTTCCCGAACCGCTCGTGTCGCCCGAGGAACTGCCGCCCGAGGAACTGCTGTCCGTGTCGGCGGAGGTGTCGGCAGCGGTGGCCTTCTGGCTGAGCACCTCGCGCTTGTAGCGCGTAATCTCCGCGTTCACGTAGTCGATGAAGGCCGCATAGTCCGTGTCGCCGTGGACGAGAGCCAGCGCGTTCACCATCTGCACGAGATTGTGGTAGGCCGCGTCGGTATTGGTGCGTGCCGTCTTCAGCGCACCGACGGCGATGCCCATCCGCTCGTTGACGCGCTGTCGGATGAGCGTCCGGACGCGCTCGTTGGCCTCCTTCATCTGCGTGACGAAGAGGGTGAGGCCGAGCGTGGTCACATAGTCCGCATACTTCCCCTCCAAGTCGGCAATGAAGTTGGCCAACAGACCCGTCTCCTTGTCCATCTGGTCCTGCGTGTTGATGTCGTAGTCCTTGAGGTGTTGGTTGAGCACCTTCGCGACCTGCGCCATGTCGGCATCCTTCACGCTTCGGAATCCCTTCACCGCCCTTTTATAGCCGATGTAGAGGGTGCCGCGGTCGTCGTCGGCCTGTGCGATGTCGTCCGTAATCAGGCTTTTGGTCGACACTTTCAGCGCAGCATCTTCGGCCTCGATGGCCGCGGCGAAAGCCGTGGCAAGGTCGGAGACCTTCTGCTTGACCGCCGTTTGGGATTGAATACTGGTAAGCACGGTGCTTACGAACTCGAAATGTGCGCCGTTGTTCATGCGCACCAAGTTGATGGAATTAATACTCTTTGTCATTCTGAATACGAAATTAAAAGATTAGTCACCCACGAAAACAGATAAAATTTTTTAACCATAATAATAAATAGTTTAAAAGTTTGAAATATTTGATTAATAATTCTCGTTGCAGTACAGGCTCTCCTGTTCTGCGCGGCTAAATTACGAAGAAAAAATGATGTTTGCAAGTTTTCTTGTCGTTTTTTTAGTTTTCAACAAAAAAAACATTCAAAACTCCGGAAAAAACGGGAAATGGCTGTTGATTGCAGTCAAGACCTTCATCCAAAACTGGATGGGCCGGTTGACTGCGGTCAAGACTTCCATCCAAAACTGGATAGACCTGTTGACTGCGATCAAGACCTCCATCCAAAACTGGATAGACCCGTTTTTGGGCAGTCCTTTGATTCGGATTTTGAAAAAAAATCTTGTTTTTTCTTGCGTTTTTGAAAAAGAACCCCTATCTTTGCAAACGGATAGTCAGGTGGAGGGTATGCAAATGCCGGAAACCGAAGCTGTCCGGCCTCAGCTCACGCCGAGCCTTT